>NZ_JAWLNX010000024.1:0-106520 GCF_035320975.1 Saccharopolyspora mangrovi
GAAATTCGAGTCCGAAGTTCTGGACTCGAATTTCGCGCGAAATTGGGATTCCTCACCCGGCCGTGTGCAGGGGTGGCCGGTCAGAGCCAGTCTTCCGGGGTTCCGGTGAGGAAGTCCTCGGGCCAGCAGCGGGCGGGTGTCGTGGGGTGGGTGATTCCCGTGTAGGCGCCCTTGTAGAAGAGGAGCGGGTCTTCGTCCGCGGTCTCGCCCAGGGTGCGGACTCGGCCGAGGACGATGTGGTGGTCGCCGCCGTCGAGAACGGACTCGACCGCGCAGTCCAGCCACGTGAGGGTGCCGTCGAGGACCGGGGCGCCGGAAGGGGCCGGGGTCCAGTCCAGGCTGGCGAACTTGTCCTCGCCCCTGCGGCCGAATACCGTTGACACGTCTCGCTGCCCGGCCGCGAGCACGTTGACGCAGAAGTGGCCCGCGCGCTCGATGAGCGGCCACGTGCGGGAGGTCTTACCGGGGCAGAACAGCACCAGTGGCGGGTCCAGCGACAGCGCCGAGAACGACTGGCAGGCGAAGCCCACCGGCTCGCCGTCGCAGGCGGCGGTCACGACCGTGACGCCGGTGCAGAAGTGCCCGAGCGTGCGCCGGAACGCGGCGCCGTCGACCTCCGGGACCACCACGTCCATCGCCCCTCCCATCACTGCCCGGGCGGCCGGTTGCCGACCGAGAAGTCGTGACCCCACAGGCTCACCGCCGTGCTCTCCCGCGCGATCCAGTCACCGTCGTCGACCTGCCGTCCCTCGCAGCCGAACTCGACGTCGAACCCGCCGGGGGTCTTCATGTAGAACGACAGCATCAGGTCGTTGACGTGCCGTCCCAGCGTCGCCGACATCGGAACCTGGCGCCGGTAGGCGCGGTCGAGGGTGAGCCCGACGTCGTCGACGTCGGCGACCTCCACCATCAGGTGCACGATGCCGCTGGGCGTGGGCATCGGCAGGAACGCCAGGCTGTGGTGCCGGGGGTTGCAGCCGAAGAACCGCAGCCACGCCGGTTCGCCGTCGGAGGGGCGCCCGACCAGCTCGGGCGGCATCCGCATCGAGTCGCGCAGCTTGAACCCGAGCACGTCGCGGTAGAACCGCAGCGCCGCCTCGTCGTCGTGGGTGGACAGCACCACGTGCCCCAGGCCCTGCTCGCCGGTGACGAACGTGTGCCCGTAGGGGCTGACCACGCGGCGGTGCTGCAGCGCCGCGCCGTGGAAGACCTCCAGCTCGTTGCCCGACGGGTCGCTGAAGCGGATCAGCTCCATCACCCGGCGGTCGGCCAGCTCCTCCTTGGTGCCCTCCTTGAACGGAATCCCGTTGGCGCTCAACGAGTCCCGCACCTCCTGCAGGCCCGCCGCGTGCTCGGCCTCCCAGCCGGCGTGCAGCAGCCGGTCCTGCGAACCGGGCACGACCACCAGCCGCGCCGGGAAGTCGTCCATGCGCAGGTACAACGCGTCCGGATCACCACCGCTGCCCTCGACCATGCCGAGGACCTTCAGGCCGTAGGTCCGCCACGCCTCGATGTCGGTGGCCTCGATGCGCAGATACCCGAGCGAGCGAATCCCCATCGGACTACCTCCCTTCACCGGCTAGTTGAGCAGGAAATCCCGCGTCAAAGCGTTGAACTCCTCGAACTTCTCCAACTGCGCCCAGTGCCCGCAGCGGCCGAACACGTGCAGCTGCGCGCGCGGGATGAGCTTGAGCGCCACCAGAGCACCGTCCAGCGGGTTGACCCGGTCCTCCCGGCCCCAGATCAGCAGCACCCGCTGCCGCAGCTTGTAGGCCTCCCGCCACAGCAGGCCCTCCTCGTAGGTCTCGGGCTGGGCGAAGGACTTGCCCATCGCCTTCATCGCGGCCAGCGACTCGGGCGCGCTCGCCGCGGCGAAGCGCTCCTCGAGCAGCTCCTCGGTGATCAGCGACTGGTCGTAGACCATCGTGCGCAGGAACGCTTCGAGCTTCTCCTTGGTCGGGCCGGGCGGAGCGCCGAACTGGCCCAGCTTCTGCACGCCTTCGGTCGGGTCCGGCGCGAACACGTTGAGGCTCAGCCCGCCCGGGCCCATCAGCACCAATCGGCCCGCGCGGTCCGGGAAGTCCAGCGCGAAGCGCACCGCCGTCCCGCCGCCGAGCGAGTTGCCCAGCAGGTGCGCCTCGCCCACGCCCAGCACGTCGAAGAGCTCCTTCAACGCACCGGCGCTGTGGGTGAAGTACTGGCCGTGCTCGGTCGGTTTCGACGACTTGCCGAAACCTGGCTGGTCCACGGCGATGACGTGGAACTCCTCGCCGAACGCGGCGATGTTGCGGCTGAAGTTGCTCCACGCCGACGCCCCGGGACCACCGCCGTGCAACATGACCACAGTGGACTCGTTGCCGACCCCGGCCTCGTGGTAGTGCAGCGTCAGCCCGGAGGGCAGGGTCGCGTCCTGGCTCTTGATCTCCACCATCAGACCATCGAATCCTTCACCGGTAGACCGAATTCCCCGCTGCCGAACATCGTGTAGGCGCGCTCGGCGTCGTTGGCCGCGTGCACCCGGCCGGCGTGCGCGTCCCGCCAGAACCGCTGGATCGGCGTGCCCGCCTGCAGCGCCCGGCCGCCGGAGTTCTCGAAGAGCCGGTCCACCGCGGAGATCGCCCGCGCGGTGCCGCGCACCTGGTCGCGCCGCGCCTTCAACCGCAGCGACATCGGCACCTCCTCGCCCGCCTGCAGCAGCGCCAGTTCCTCGGCGATGTTGGTGGACAGCTGCAGCCACGCGGCGTCGATCTCGCTGGCCGCCTCGGCGATGCGGACCTTGGCGAACGGGTCGTCCTTGGCCTGCTCTCCGGCGTAGGCGGCGCGGACCCGCTTGGCCTGGTGCTCGACGTGGGCGTCGTAGGCGCCCTGCGCCATGCCGATGATCGGCGCGGTGATCGTCGACGGGTGCACGGTGCCCCACGGCAGCCGGTACAGCGGCGCGGTGTTGACCTCGTGGCCGGGGCACTGCGTCTTCGACATCGCCATGAAGCTCAGCGCCCGGTGGGACGGGATGAACACGTCGTCCACCACGATGTCGTTGCTGCCGGTGCCGCGCAGGCCGACGGTGTCCCACACGTCGTTGATGGTGTAGTCGCCCAGCGGCAGCAGGTAGGTGCAGAAGTCGACCATCTTGCCGTCGCCGTCGAGCGCGGGTCCGCCGACGAACACCCAGCTGGCGTGGTCGCAGCCGGACGAGAAGCTCCACTTGCCGGACAGCCGGTAGCCGCCGTCGACGACGGTGGCCTTGCCCATCGGCGCGTACGAGGAGGAGATCCTGGTGTGCGGGTCCTCGCCCCAGACGTCGTCCTGCGCCTGCTGCGGGAACAGCGCCAGGTGCCAGGGGTGCACGCCCAGGATGGAGGCGACCCAGCCGGTCGATCCGCAGGCGCTGGCGATGAGCTTGACCGCGCTGTAGAACTCCACCGGGTCGGCTTCGAAACCGCCGTAGCGCTCGGGCTGCAGCAGCGCGAAGAAACCCGCGTCCTGGAGTTCGGCGATCGATACCGCCGGGATCTTGCGGCCGTCCTCGGCCTGCTGCGCGCGATCCCGCAGCGCTGGAAGCAGTTTGCGCACCGCCTCGAGAACTTCAGTGCTGTCACTCATGCAGCGCTCCTTGTCACTTGGCCTGTTCGCGCTGCAGTTCCAGCGCGATGTCGATCAGCTGGTCCTCCTGGCCGCCGACGAGCTTGCGCTCACCGGCCCGCACCAGCAGTTGCGCCTGGCTGACGCCGTAGCGTTCGGCCTGGTTGGCGGCGTGCTTGAGGAAGCTGGAGTACACCCCGGCGTAGCCCATCATCAGCGCGGAGCGGTCGAGCAGGCATTCCTCGGGCATCGCCGGGCGCACCACGTCCTCCGCGGCGTCGGCGATGGCGAAGAAGTCCACCCCGGTGCGGAAACCGAGCTTGTCGCACACCCCGACGAACGCCTCCACCGGCGTGTTGCCGGCCCCGGCGCCGAAACGCCGTGCGCTGCCGTCGATCTGGACGGCACCGGCGCGCGCGGCGGCCACCGAGTTGGCCACGGCGACGCCGAGGTTCTCGTGCCCGTGGAAGCCGATCTGCGCGTCGCCGCCGATCTCGGCGTCGATGGCCTGGACCCGCTCGGCGACCTGCTCCAGCACCAGAGCGCCGGCGGAGTCGACGACGTAGACGCACTGGCAGCCGGCGTCGACCATGATCCGCGCCTGCTTGGCCAGCACCTCCGGTGGCTGGGAGTGGGCCATCATCAGGAATCCGACGGTCTCCATGCCCTGCTCGCGCGCGAGCCCGAAGTGCTGCACCGACACGTCGGCTTCGGTGCAGTGGGTGGCGATCCGGCACACCGAGGCGCCGTTGTCGCGGGAGATCACGATGTCGTCGGTGACGCCCACCCCGGGCAGCATCAGCACGGCGATCTTGGCGTTGCGCGCGGTCTCGGCCGCGAGGGTGATCAGCTCCTGCTCGGGGGTGCGCGAGAACCCGTAGTTGAACGAGGATCCGCCGAGCCCGTCGCCGTGGGTCACCTCGATCACCGGCACCCCGGCGCCGTCGAGCGCGGTGACGATGTCGCGCACCTCGTCGGCGGTGAACTGGTGGCGCTTGTGGTGCGAGCCGTCGCGCAGCGAGGTGTCGGTGATGCGCAGGTCCAGCTCGTTGCTGTAGGTCTTGGGCAGTCCGGTCACCGCGCGGCCTCCTTCTGCAGCGCCCCGGTGCGGGCGAGTTCTTCGCCGACCCGCACGGCGGCGGCGGTCATGATGTCGAGATTCCCGGAGTACTTCGGCAGGAAGTCGCCTGCGCCCTCGACCTCGACGAACACCGCCACGCGGGCCTGGCCGCCGGTGACGGCCGAGGGCGGGTCGAACTGCGGCTCGGACAGCAGCCGGTAGCCGGGGACGTACTCGGCGATGTCGCGAGCCATCCGGGTGATCGACTCACCGATGGCGTCGGTGTCGGCGTCGGCCGGGATGGCGCAGAAGATGGTGTCCCGCATGATCATGGGCGGGTCCGCGGGGTTGAGCACGATGATCGCCTTGCCGCGCTCGGCTCCGCCGATGACCTCGATGCCCTTGGCCGTCGTGCGGGTGAACTCGTCGATGTTGGACCGGGTTCCGGGCCCGGCCGACACCGAGGCGACCGAGGCGACGATCTCGGCGTAGGCGACCGGGACCACCCGCGAGACGGCGTGCACGATCGGGATGGTGGCCTGCCCGCCGCAGGTGATGAGGTTGATGTTCGGCGCCTCGAGGTGCTCGCCGATGTTGACCGGCGGCACCACGTACGGACCGACGGCGGCCGGGGTGAGGTCGATGGCCCGGATGCCGCGCTCGGCGTAGCGCGGCGCGTTGGCCTTGTGCACGTAGGCCGAAGTCGCCTCGAAGACGATGTCCGGGGTTTCGTTGGCCAGCAACCAGTCCACGCCGTCGGCGCTGGCGGTCACCCCCATGTCGGCCGCGCGGCGCAGGCCATCGCTGTCGGGATCGATGCCGATCATCCAGGCCGGTTCGACGTGTTCGGCCCGGCTGAGCTTGTAGAGCAGGTCGGTGCCGATGTTGCCCGACCCGACGATGGCCGCCTTCGCGGTCATGACGCCCTCCCTAGGGTTTCGCGGTGAGACCGACGGTGCCGAGACCCGAGAACTCGGCGCGGAACGCATCTCCGGGCCGCAGGTCGATGGCGCGGGTGCAGGAACCGGGCAGTACGACGTTGCCCGCGCGCAGCCGCACCCCGAACCCGGCGACCTTGCCTGCCAGCCAGGCCACGGCGGTGGCGGGGTTGCCGAGCACCGCGTCGGAGCGGCCCTCGGCGACGACCTCGCCGTTGCGGTGCAGCACGGCGTCGATGCCGCGCGCGTCGAGCTCGCCGGGCGCCACCCGAGCGGCGCCGAGCACGTAGCCGGCGGAGGAGGCGTTGTCGGCGATGGTGTCGGCGATGCCGATGCGCCAGTCGCGGATGCGGCTGTCGATGAGCTCGATGGACGGGATCAGCGCCTCGGTGCGCTCCAGCACGCCCTGCTCGTCGCAGTCCGGCGGGATGTCTTCGGCCAGCAGGAACCCGACCTCGACCTCCACGCGCGGGTAGCAGTAGGCGCGTGCGTCGATCGGGACGTCCTCGGCCAGCTGCATGTCGGCGAGCAGGTGCCCGTAGTCGGGTTCGTCGACGCCCATCATCTGCTGCATCGCCGGCGAGGACAGCCCGACCTTGTGCCCGGCGACCGCGACGTCGCGGCGGCGGATGTTGATCAGCTGGATCTCGTAGGCGTCGACCACGTCGATGTCGGGGTGCGACTCGACCAGCGGCGGGATCGGCTCCCGTTCGCGCTCGGCCTGCCGCAGCCGCGCGGCGAGGCCTTCCCGGGTCTCGGCACTGAGCATGCGACCTCCACGACACCGTACTGGAACAGGTTCCCTTTGGCGGTAAAACCGGTTCACGTGCTGTTACGCGTCACATCATACTGCCCGAAGCGGCAAAATCTATAACATGTTTCAGTTGGTTGTGAGCACCAGTCCGCTGGTGGGGACGCCAGTGCCCGCGGTCACCAGGACGTTGCCGACCTCGTCGACCTGGTTGACCGCCGTGCCCCGGATCTGGCGGACCGCCTCGGCGATGCCGTTCATCCCGTGGATGTAGGCCTCCCCCAACTGCCCGCCGTGGGTGTTCAGCGGCAACCGCCCGCCGTGCTCGATGGCGCCGTCGGCGATGAAGTCCTTGGCCTCGCCCCGGCCGCAGAAACCCAGCTCCTCGAGCTGGACCAGCACCAACGGCGTGAAGTGGTCGTAGAGGACGCCCACCTGCACGTCCTGCGGCCCGATCCCGGACTGCTCCCACAGCTGCCGCGCCACCAGGCCCATCTCCGGCAGCCCGGTCAACGAGTCGCGGTAGTAGCTGGTCATGGTGAACTGGTCCGGCCCGCTGCCCTGGGCCGCCGCGGCCACCACCGCGGGCGGGTGGGCCAGGTCGCGGGCGCGGTCGAGGCTGGTGACCACCAGTGCCACGCCGCCGTCGCTCTCCTGGCAGCAGTCCAGCAGCCGCAGCGGCTCGGTGATCCACCGCGAGTTCTGGTGGTCCTCCAGCGTGATCGGCCGCTGGTAGAACCAGGCGTTCGGGTTGGTGGCCGCGTGCTTGCGGTCGGCGACCGCGATCCGGCCGAAGTCCTCGCTGGTCGCGCCGTACTCGTGCATGTAGCGGCGGGCGAACATGGCCACCTGCGCGCCCGGCGTGCCCAGCCCCATCGGGTAGGACCAGCTGTTGTCCACCCCGGTGGAGGTCGCCTGCCCGGACAGCCCGGCGTTGAACTGGCCGAACCGCTGCCCGGAGCGCTCGTTGAACGCCCGGTAGCAGACCACGACCTCGGCCATCCCGGTCGCCACCGCCATCGCCGCCTGCTGCACGGTGGCGCAGGCCGCGCCTCCGCCGTAGTGGATGCGGCTGAAGTAGCTCAGGTTCGGGATGCCGACCTCGCGGGCCACCGCCACCTCGGTGTTGGTGTCCATCGTGAAGGTGACCAAACCGTCCACATCGGACGGCGAAAGCCCGGCGTCGGCGAGCGCGGTGCGCACGCATTCGGCGGCCAGCTGGAGCTCGCTGCGCCCGGAGTCCTTGGAGAACTCGGTCGCGCCGATGCCGGCGATGGCGGTCTTGCCTGAGATCATCGGGCCACCTCCGGCAGCTCCAGCCGCACCCGGCCGGTGACGTGGGTGCCGAGCTGGTTGCGGCCCAGCACCTCGACGACGAACACGCCGTCGCCGCGTTCCAGCACCTGACCGTGCATGGTCAGCGTGTCGTACGCGTAGCAGGGCACGCCGAGCTTGATCGACACCCCGCGCACCAGCGCCTCCGGGCCCGCCCAGTCGGTGACGTAGCGCTGCACCAGTCCGGTCGTGGCGAGGATGTTGAGGAAGATGTCCTCCGACCCCTTGGCCTGGGCCAGGTCGCGGTCGTGGTGCACGTCCTGGAAGTCGCGGGTGGCGATGGCCGTGCTGACGATGAAGGTCGGGGTCGCCTCGATGCGCTCCTCGGGCAGCGCGTCGCCGATGGCGACCTCACCCGCCGAGCGCGTGCGCGTCAGGATCATTCTGTCTCCACGGGTTTCCAGTACGGCAAGGTCAGTTCGTCGTCGACGCGCTGGTAGGCGACCTGGACGCGTTGCCCGATCGTCACCTCGTCGGGATCGACGTCGTGCAGCTCGCCGAGGACGCGCACGCCCTCGTCGAGCTCGACCAGCGCGATCACCAGCGGCAGCTCCTTGCCCGGGATCGCGGGCCGGTGGTGCACGACGTAGCTGCAGACCTCGCCGAGCCCGTCGGAGACCAGGTGCGTGCGCTTGGTGGCACCGCACTCCGGGCACATCGGCCCCGGCGGGTGCCGCAGCAGACCGCAGCCGCCGCAGCGCTGGATGCGCAGCTCACCGGCGGCCGTGCCCTCCCAGAAGTAGGCGGTGTCGCGGTTGATCGCGGGCCGGATGACCTCGGCCGGCGGCTCCGGTTCCGGCTGCGGTTCGGCGGGTTTCGCGTCGGCGGGCTTGAACTTCAGGACCCGGAACATCATCTCGGCCACGGGTTCGTCGCCGACGTACCAGGTGTTGCGAGTGGTGACGAACCAGCCTTCACCCAGACCGGTCTTCTTCGGCCCGACCACCGAGTCGAGCTTGGTGGTGACCGTGACGTGCTCGCCGTGCCGCAGGTAGCGGTGGTAGGTCTGGTCGCAGTTGGTGGCCACGACCGAGACGTAACCGGCCTCGTCGAGCGCGCCCATCATCGCGTAGAGCGGGTCGTCGGGGTCGCGCTGCGGGTGGAGCCCGCCCATCGTCCACACCTGCGCCATCGCCGGGGGCGCGACCAGTCCACCGTGGACGGATTCGGCGGCGGCCTCGGCGTCGTTGTAGACCGGGTTGGCGTCGCGCATCGCCTCGACCCAGTTGTTGATCATAGGCAGGTTCACCGGGTCGCGCGCGGAACGCGGTGCGCTGGCACCGCCCTCGGCGATCCGCTTCGCCGCCGCCCGGATCTCGTCGGCTTCGGTGGCGGTACTGGTCATGTCACTCCCATTCCTCAGCGCGGCACCCGCGGCAGTCCCAGCCCGGCGGTGGCGATCAGCTCTCGCTGCACTTCGCTGACACCGCCGCCGAAGGTCAGCACGAGGTTGCGCTTGGCCTGGACGTCCAGCCAGTGCAGCAGTTCTGCGGTGTCCTCATCGGAGGGATCACCGTGGCGTCCGACGATCTCCTCCAGCTCGCGGCCCAGCACCTGCACGGTCTCGGACGAGAACACCTTGGTCGCCGAGGCGTCGGCGACCTCCACCGGACCGAGCGAGGCCGAGGCCGCGACCTGCCAGTTGAGCAGTTCGTTGACCCGCTCGAAGGCCCGCACCCGCGCGAGAACCCGTCGCACGTCGGGGAGTTCCAGCAGACCGTGCGAGCGCGCCCACGCGTGCACGCGCTCGCGCAGCCCGCCGGTGCGGCCGGACGGGCCGAGCATGACGCGCTCGTGGTTGAGCTGGGTGGTGATCAGCTTCCAACCCCGGTCCTGCTCCCCCACCAGCATCGACGCCGGGACCCGCACGTCGTTGAAGTAGGTGGCGTTGACGTGGTGCGAGCCGTCGGCGGTGATGATCGGCGTCCACGAGTAGCCGGGGTCGCTGGTGTCGACGATGAGGATCGAGATGCCCTTGTGCTTGGGCGCGTCGGGGTTGGTGCGGCAGGCCAGCCAGATGTGGTCGGCGTCGTGCCCGCCGGTGGTGAAGATCTTCTGCCCGTTGACCACGAACTCATCGCCGTCGCGCACCGCGGTGGTGCGCAGCGAGGCCAGGTCGGTGCCCGCCTCGGGCTCGGTGTAGCCGATGGCGAAGTGCACGTCCCCAGCGAGGATCTTGGGCAGGAAGAAGGACTTCTGCTCCTCGGTGCCGTAGGCCTGCAGGGTGGGCCCGACGGTCTGCAGCGTCACCGACGGCAGCTGCACGTCGGCGCGGGCGGCCTCGTTGGCGAAGATGTACTGCTCGACGTCGCCGAAACCCCGTCCGCCGTACTCCTGCGGCCAGCCCACGCCGAGCCAGCCGTCGCGACCCATCCGGCGCACGACCGCGCGGTGCGCCTGGTCGTGCCGGTCGACGGCCAGCGCTGCGCGCTCCTCGGGGGTGACGAGGTTGCTGAAGTACTCGCGCAGCTCGGCCTGCAGCGCCCGCTGCTCCTCGGTGAGTTCGATGAACACGGCTTCTCCTCAGGCGTGTCGGGCGAGGACGTCGACGCGGTGCGCGGCGCCGCCCGCGAGCCGCGCGAGGTCCTTGACCTGCGAGTAGTAGCGGTGCATCGGGTAGGTGATGTCCACCCCGAGCCCGCCGTGCAGGTGGTGGCAGGTGTGCATCGCGCCCGGCGCCTGGTCGGTGAGCCAGAACGCGGCGACGTCGAGGTCTTCGCCCGCGTCGCGCCCGGTCCCCAGCCGCCAGGACGCCGACAGCGCGGCCAGGTGCAGGGTGCGGTTGACGACGTAGACGTCGGCGATCTGCTGCGCGACCGCCTGGAACGCCGCCAGCGGCTTGCCGAACTGGTGGCGGGTGCGCAGGTGCTCTGCGGTGAGCTCCAGCGCCCCGGCCACGGCTCCGTCACCGAGCGCGCACATGCCCGCGAGCGCGCAGGCGTGCACGTCGTCGAGCAGCTCTTCTCCTGGCGCGCCGAGGATTTCGCATTCGACCGCGTCGAGGTCGACGACCCATTCGGTGCCGGTCGAGGACTTGGCGGAGTGCAGCGTGACGCCGTCGGCGTGCGGGTCGACGAGCGCGATCGCGGGCCCGCGCTCGGTGCTCGCCGAGACGAGCAGCCGGTGAGCGGTGTCGGCGTGCAGCACACCGGTCTTGCGCCCGGTGACGCGCGATACCCGCACCACCGCAGCGGGTTTCACCGGCAGCGGGTTCGAGACCTCGTTGAGCGCGGCGCTGAACACGCGGCCCGGCTCGGCGAGCAACCGCTCCTGCTGGTCGTGCTCGCCGTGCCGCGCGATGGGCAGGACGCCGAAGGCGAGGGTGGCCAGCGCCGGGACGCCGACCCCGGCCTTGCCGACCTCGGTGAGCACCAGGCCGACCTCCAGGGGGCCGAGACCGGCACCACCGAGGCGCTCGGGGACCGGCAACGACAGCAGGCCGGCTTCGCCGAGCGCCTTCCACACCGACTCGTCGAAACCGATTCCAGTTGAGGCGGCCGACCGCTCGGTCTCCCGCGCCAGAACTTCAGCCGCGAGATCCCGCACTGCCTGCTGCGTCTCTCCGAGCGTGAACTCCATCCCGCCCCCTCGACCAACCCTGGCCACGTTGTGAAACTTGTTCTACTTCTACCGTCTGAGCGACCTCCCGCGCAAGCCTCAGCGAGGCAGCCCGAGGATCCGTTCGGCGATGACGTTGAGCAGGATCTGCGTCGTGCCACCGGCGATGGACAGGGCGCGGGTGAGCAGCACCTCGTGCACCGGTTCGGCCTCCACCACGAGCGCTTCGGCGCCGAGCACCTCGGTGCCGAGCTCGGCGACGTTCTGGCGGTGCCACACGCCCAGCAGCTTCTCGACGCTGGACTCCGCGCCCGGCCCCCGGCCGTGCAGGCTGCGCAGGGTGGAGCGCAGGCGCAGCAGCGAGCCGGTCAGGCCGTCGACCACGGCCGCTCCGAGGCGTTCGCGCATCGACGGGTCCGCGCAGCCGGGATCGGCCAACAGCCGCTCGACCTCCTGACCGAGGCTCGACCCGCCGCCGAGCGCGACGCGCTCGTTGGCCAGCGTCGTGCGCGCGAGCTTCCATCCCTGGCCAGGTTCGGCGACCAGGCAGTCGTCGGGGACGAAGACCTCGTCGAGGAACACCTCGTTGAACCGCTCCACGCCGGTGATCTCGCGCAGCGGGCGCACCGTGATGCCCTCGGAGCGCATGTCGACCAGGAAGTAGCTGATGCCGCGGTGCTTCGGCGCCTCCGGATCGGTGCGGGCCAGGCAGATCCCCCAGTCGGCCTCCTGCGCGAGCGAGGTCCACACCTTCTGGCCGGTGAGCTTCCAACCGCCGTCGACGCGTTCGGCCTTGGTGCGCAGCCCGGCGAGATCGGAACCGGCGCCCGGCTCGGAGAACAGCTGGCACCAGGTGACCTCGCCGCGCAGCGTCGGCCAGACGAACCGCTCGCGCTGGGCGTCGGTGCCGTGCTCGACGATGGTCGGCACGGCCCAGTTGCCCACGACCATGTCGGGGCGCCGCACGCCCGCGCGGTCGAGCTCCTCGTCGATGAGCAGCTGCTCGTGCGGGCTCGCGCCGCAGCCGTAGGGCCGGGGCCAGTGCGGGGCGAGGTAGCCGGTCTCGGCGAGCCGGATCCGCTGCTGCTGCGGGGAAAGCGCGGCGATCCCCTCGACCGCGCTGCGGATCTCACCGCGCCGGTCCTCGGGGAGTTCGGCCGACAGGCTCAGCCGCCTGCGCGCACCGGAAGCCGACAGGTCCGCGACGCGGCGACGCCAGCCGGCCGAGCCGCCGACGGTCTGCCGCAGAGCCAGCGCCCGGCGGAGGTAGAGGTGGGCGTCGTGCTCCCAGGTGAAGCCGATGCCGCCGAGCACCTGGATGCAGTCCTTGGCGACCTCCACCGCCGCGTCGAAGACCGCGGCTCCGGCCGCGGCGGCGGCCAGCGGGTGCTCGTCCGGGGCGTCCTCGGCCGCGCGGGCGGCGTCCCAGGCCAGCGCGGTGGCCTTCTCGACCTCGCAGAGCATCCGGGCGCAGAAGTGCTTGACGGCCTGGAACGAGCCGATGACCTGGCCGAACTGCTCGCGGGTTCCCGCGTGCTCCACCGCGGTGCGCAGGCACCAGCTCGCGATCCCGGCGGCCTCGGCGGCGGCGAGCGTGACCGCGAGGTCCCGGACGTCGCGGTCGAGGACGTTCTCGGCCGGGATCGCGACGTCGCGGAGCACGACCTCGGCGACCGGGCGGGACAGGTCCAGCGACGCGCGCGGGTGACGTTCCGCCTGGTCGGCTGCGACGAGGAACCAGACCTCGCGGTCGCCCGAGCGGGCGGGCAGCAGCAGGTGGGTCACCCCCATCGCGCCCGGGACGGCCGCGATGCGGCCGGAAACCACCAGCCCGTCAGCGGTTTCGACGGCGTTCAGCTCGCCGGGCTCCAGCGCAGCGGCGGCGGTGGCCCGGCCTTCGGCGAAGTCGGCGTCGCCCAGCAGCGCGACGGCCAGGGCCGTGGACCACACCGGACCTGGGACCAGCGCATCGGCCGCCTGCTCCAGACCGGCGGCGAGGTCGGCCAGCGTGCCGATCCCCTCGGCGAGCAGTGAGAACACGCCGATCTCGGTCAAGCCGGTCCAGGTCTCCTCCTCGTGCCAGACCGGGGCCTCGGCGCTCTCCAGCTTGCGCACCGGATCGGTGCCCAGCCCCTCGGCCCAAGATCGGATGGACTCCTGCAGGGCCCGCTGCTCGTCGGTGATCGCGATCGGCACAACGCCTCCTCGTCCGCGCCCGCACTGCGAGAATTAGAACATGTTCTAACAAGCTAGCGGGTGGACCGGGTACGCTGCAACGCGCATCAGTACCGATTCGAAAGAGGCACCACGTGACGCAGGGATCGACCACCGACCGCGAGCACCACCCGTCGATGCCTGTGGAACTGCTCGACCTCGCCGAGCAGGCGACCGGGTTCATGCCCACCGACGAGGGCCTGGCGCTGCACGAGACCGCCCTGGCGCACCTGGGCCAGGGCGTGGGCGTGGAGATCGGCACCTACTGCGGGAAGTCGACGATCTTCCTGGGTGCGGCAGCCCGGCGCACCGGCGGCCGGATCGTCACCCTCGACCACCACCGGGGCTCCGAGGAGCACCAGCCCGGCTGGGAGTACCACGACCCGACGCTGGTCGACCCCGCCGTCGGCAAGCTCGACACCCTCGGCGAGTTCCGCCGGACCATCGCCCGCGCGAGACTGGAGGACGAGGTCACGGCCATCGTCGGCCGCTCCGGCGAGGTCGCGTCGTTCTGGCGGACGCCGCTGACCTTCGTGTTCATCGACGGCGGCCACACCGAGGAGGCCGCCATCACCGACTACGAGGGCTGGGCGCACTGGCTGGTCCCCGGCGGCGCCCTGGTCATCCACGACGTCTTCCCCAACCCCGAGGACGGCGGCCAGGCCCCCTACGGCATCTACCGCCGAGCCCTCGCCACCGGCGCCTTCACCGAAACCCGGGTCACGGGCTCCATGCGAGTCCTCGAACGCACGACGGGCGAACCCGGCTCCCTCCCCTGACCCGGGCATCTCCAATTTCGCGCGAAATTCGAACGCCACACCTCCCCCTCGAACTTCGCGCGAAATTCGAGCCCCACCCCGTGACCAGGCCCTACACGCCCGGGCGCGGGTGAGGATTCGAATTTCGCGCGAAGTTGTGGTGCCCTCCAGGCCGGTCGAACTTCGCGCGAAATTCGAAAAACCCCACTCGGCCGGGTGGTTTCGTGGGCCGAGTGGGGTGATGGGTCAGCGGGTGCGTTCGTAGGTGCAGCAGGCGGCGTTCTCGACCGGGAGGCCGTTCGGGAGGTCTTCGCCTCGGAAGATGCCGTTGCCCAGCGAGGTTCGGGTCAGGGCGTCGGTGGCGAGGACGACCGCCGCGGCGGTCCAGGACGACTGCTCCTCCGGCCAGCGCTTGCCGTCGGCGAAGACGAAACCCGTCCAGTACGAGCCGTCGGGGTCGCGGAGGTGCTGCATCGCGCTCAGCTGCTGCACCGCGCGGTCGTGCTCGCCGAGGGCGTCGAGGGCCAGCACCAGCTCGCAGGTCTCGGCGCCGGTGACCCACGGGTGGTCGTCGACGCAGCGGATGCCGAGACCGTCGACGACGAAGTCGTCCCAGCGCTCGTCGATGCGCCGCAGACCGGCCTCGCCGCGCACCGCACCGCCCAGGATCGGGTAGTACCAGTCCATCGAGTACCGGGTCTTCGGCGTGAACGCCTCCGGATGCCTGCGCAGCGCGTGCCCGAGGCGGCCGACGGCCACCTCCCAGCTCGGCTGCGGCACCCCGACGCGCTCGGCCAGCGCCAGCGCGCACCGCAGGCTCTGGTGGATGCTGGAGCTGCCCGACAGCAGGGCCTCACCGGTCGGCCCGGCTTCGCCGATGCCCCAATCGATTTCGCCGCGCTGGTGCTGCGCGGTGAGCACGAAGTCGATGGCGTCGCGCACCATCGGCCACATCCGCTCGGCGAACGACTCGTCGCCGGTGATCAGCACGTGGTGCCACACGCCCACCGCCGGGTAGGCGCAGTAGTTGGTGTCGGCGCCAGCGTCCTCGACCACGCCGTCGCGCACCTGCAGCGGCCAGGAACCGTCGGCGCGCTGGGTGCTGCGCAGCCACTCGTAGGCGCGCTCGGCCTCGGTGAGCTGCCCGACCACCGACAGCGCCATCGCGCACTCGACGTGGTCCCACGGGTCGGTGTGCCCGCCCGGAAACCACGGGATCTCCCCGGAGGGGAGCTGAACGGACGCGATGGCCTTGCCGGTCTGGACGAGCGCCTCGGCTGAGACGACGCCCGGCAGCTCAGGCGCGGGCACGAGGTTTGCCCAGGTAGACCGCGATGCTCTTGCCGGCGACGGGGTTGAGCAGCTTCTCGGCGGTGCGCGAGATCCACGGCGCCTTCATCATGTCCCACACCAGGAACGCGTGGTACGCCTTGGCCAGCGGGTGGTCGTCGTTGTCGGTGCCCACCGCGCACTTGATCCACCAGTACGGCGAGTGCAGCGCGTGCGCGTAGTCGCGGAAGACGTAGCGCAACCCGGCGTCGGTGAGCTTGCCGATGAGCTCCTCGGCGGAGTAGATCCGCACGTGGCCGCCCTCGACCTGGTGGTACTCGTCCGACAGCGCCCAGCAGATCCGCTCCGGCCAGGCGCGCGGGACGGTGACCACGACGCGACCGCCGGGCTTGACCACGCGGACGAGCTCGCGCATCGCCTTCTCGTCCTCGGGGATGTGCTCCATGATCTCCGAGGCGATGACGACGTCGAACTCGCCGTCGGCGAACGGCAGGGCCAGCGCGTCACCGGAGACGGTCTGGGCCTTGGCGCCCTCGGGCACCTCGCCCTCGTCCTTCATGGCGGCGAACATCGCGGCCACGTTCTCCAGCTCTTCGACGTCCTGGTCGAAGGCGGTGACGTCGGTGCCGCGCCGGTACAGCTCGAACGCGTGCCGGCCGCCACCGCAGCCCAGGTCCAGCACCCGCTGTCCCGGCCGCACGCCGAGCCTGTCGAAGTCCACCGTCAGCAACGCGTTGCTCCCTTCCCACCGCGCGGGCTGCGCGCGATCGCTTCGGCGTAGCAGTCGACGGTCGCCGCTGCCACGGATTTCCAGCTGTAGCGGGCCAGCACCCGCTCACGACCGTTGGCGCCCAGGCGGGCGCGGCGCTCCGGCGAGTCCAGCAGCCGGGCCAGCGCCTTGGCCAGCGCTTCGGCGTCGCCCGGTGGCACCAGGTCGGCGCACTCCCCGTCCGGCCCGGCGACCTCGGGGATCGCGCCCGCGCGGCTGGCGACCAGCGGCGTGCCGCAGGCCATCGCCTCCACCGTCGGCAGCGAGAAGCCCTCGTAGAGCGAGGGAACGCTGGCGACCTCGGCGGAGCCGAACAGCTCGGCCAGCTCCTCGTCGCTGATGCCCTTGACGGTGCGCACCACGTCGCCGATGGCCAGTTCCTCGATGCGCTGCTCGGTCGGCCCACCGGGGGTCAGCTTGCTGACCAGCACCAGCTCCACCTCGCGCTCGGTGCGCAGCTTCGCGACGGCCTCCAGCAGCGTGCCGACGCCCTTCATCGGGGTGTCGGCGCTGGCCATCGCCACGATCCGGCCGGGCACGCGCGGCTTCGCCGGCGGCGTGAACACCTCCGCGTCCACGCCCAGCGGCACCACGCGCAGCTGATCGGGCCGGACGCCGAAGTCCTCGCGGATGTCGTCGGCGGAGTTCTGCGAGACGGTCAGCAGCTGCGGGATCTGCCGCGCGACGCGCGCCTGCATGCGGGTGAAGCCGTACCAGCGGCGCACGGTGAGCTTGCGCCAGCCCTTGGCGTCGGCGAGGTCGACCCGGCGGTCGTGGGTGATCGGGTGGTGCACGGTGGCGACCAGCGGGATCCCGGCTCGCTGCAGCGAGAGCAGGCCGGTGCCCAGGCACTGGTTGTCGTGGACGACGTCGAACTCGTGCGCGCGGGCCTTGAGCAGCCGGGCGGCGCGCATGCTGAAGGTCATCGGTTCGGGGAACCCGGCGGTCCACATGGTGCCGACCTCCAGCAGGTCGATGTGGTCGCGCAGTTCGCGCCAGTGCGGGGTGCGGAACGGGTCGTCGTCGTTGTAGAGGTCGAGGCTGTCCACCGGGGTCAGGTCGCCGCCGGGGTCCAGGTCCGGGTAGGGCTGCCCGGAGAAGACCTCGACGTGATGTCCCAGCTCGGCGAGGCCGCGGCTGAGGTAGCGGACGTAGACACCCTGTCCGCCGCAATGCGGCTTGCTCCGATAGGAAAGCAGCGCGATCCGCACGATTCACCTCACACTGCCCGGGGGCCGCGGGCTGGGTAGACTGGAACATGTTTCGGTCGAGGTAACCCGCTTACCTTAACCCGTTAGTAGCCCCGGACGATGAGTCGCGTGGCGACGAACACGCTTCGCCGTCACCCGCTGTCCGTCGACTGTTCAAGGAGAGCCCGGCCCATGGAAAGCTCGCAGAACGTGCTGGAGGCACTCCGGGGCAGCACGACCGGCACCACGGCGCAGGCTGAGCGCCGCAAGCGCATCATCGACGCCACCCTCGCGCTGGCGAGCAAGGGCGGCTACGACGCCGTGCAGATGCGCGCGGTCGCCGAGAAGGCCGATGTCGCCCTGGGCACCCTCTACCGCTACTTCCCGTCGAAGATCCACCTGCTGGTGGTCGGCCTGGCGCGGGAGTTCGCCCGGGAGCAGGAGAAGCTGGACCGGTCGAAGATCCCGGGTGACACCGCCTACGACCGGGTGCTGCACGTGCTCAACCGCACCACCCGCCAGCTGCAGCGCAACCCCGAGCTGACCGAGGCGATGACCAGGGCGTTCATGTTCGCCGACACCTCGGTGGCCAACGAGGTCGACACCGTGGCGCTGCTGATGGAGCAGCTGTTCACCCAGGCCATGACGCCCGACGAGCCCACCGAGGAGCAGAAGGCGATCGCGCGGGTGATCGGCGACGTGTGGCTGTCCAACCTGGTCGCGTGGGTGACCCGGCGAGCCTCGGCGTCCGACGTGTCCAACCGCCTCGAGCTGACCGTCCGGCTACTGCTGGCCTGAGTACTCCACCGCATCCCCGTTCTGGGTGGCGGTGAGCTCGCCGCGCTGCACCAGCAGGTCCAGGTGCGCGCTGGTCTCTCCGACGGCCAGGACCTGGTTGAACAGGTCGAGGTCGGCGAAGTTCTTGTTGCGCCGGGTCCAGCCGAGCTTCAGCGCGGCTTCGTAGGCGGTTCCGGCGCCGTCGCGGACGACCTCGGCGGTCTGCTGCAGGCGTTCGTCGTGGTGGCTGAGCAGCTCTTCGACCCGCTGGTGTGAACTGCCGCCAACGGGCCCGTGCGCGGGCAGCAGCCGCAGGTCGGGGTAGGTCTGCATGAGCCGCAGCGAGTCCAGGAAGTCGCCCAGCGGCAGGTCCGGGCGGGCCGATTCGACGCCGATCGAGGGCGTGATGTGCGGCAGGATGTGGTCGCCGGAGAACAGCACCGACGAGTCGGCGTCGAGGAACACGACGTGCCCGCGGGTGTGCCCCGGCGTGGGCACGGCCAGCAGCGTGCGGGAGCCCAGCGGGATCTCGACCTTGCCGTGCAGCCACTCGTCCGGCGGCTCGTAGGGGTTCTCTCCCTTGCGCTCCGGCGGTTTTCCGTACTCCTCGGCGAGCCTGCCGAGGAGTTCCTGCGCGCCCCAGCGCTGCAGCCGCCGCATCTCGGCGAGTTCGGTGCCACCGGCCAGGATCGCGTCCATCGTGGGCTGTTCTCCCGCACCGAGGCTGATCTTGGACCCGAAGGTGCGGCGCAGCTGCACCGCCAGCGTGTAGTGGTCGCGGTGCACGTGGGTGACCAGGAACCGCTGCACGTCGGCGAAGTCGTAGCCGATCTCGCCGAGGCCCTTCTCCAGCTGCGCGCGGGCCTCCTCCAGCGCCCAGCCGGAGTCGATGAGCACCAGCCCGTCGGAGTCCTCGATGGCGTAGACGTTGACCGCCCGCAGGCCGTCGTTGGGCAGCGGCAGCGGGATGCGGTGCACGCCCGGGCCGACCTGTTCCACGCCGGGCTCGATCCACGCGTGCCGATCGCTCACCGCTGTCCTCCGAGAATTCGACGAACTTCCTGAAAAGAGATGTACCACCCCGCTCGCTCAGGTGCCGTAGACGGGGCCGGGAACCGGGGCCTTGGCGAGCAGTTCTGACACGACGGGGCCCAATTCGCCGGCGTTCCAGCGGCGTCCCGCGTCGCGGGAGGGTCCTCGGGTCCAGCCGGTGGCCACGGTGATGTCCCCACCGGCGACCTCGAAGACCCGGCCGGTGACCTCGGCGGATTCGACGCTGCCGAGCCACGCCACCAGCGGCGAGACGTTCTCCGGGGCCATCTCGTCGAAACCCTGGTCGGGCTGGGCCATCATGTCGGCGAAGACGGTCTCGGTCATGCGGGTGCGCGCCGAGGGCGCGATGGCGTTGACGGTGACGCCGTAGCGGGCGAGTTCGGCCGCGGTGTTGAGGGTGAGCGCGATGATCCCGGCCTTGGCCGACGCGTAGTTGGTCTGGCCGACGCTGCCGAGCAGTCCGGCCCCTGAGGTCGTGTTGATGATCCGCGCCTGCACGGACTCACCCGCCTTGGTGCGGTCGCGCCAGTGCTGCGCGGCGTGCCGCATGGTTGCGGCGTGGCCCTTGAGGTGGACGCGGATGACCTGGTCCCACTCGTCCTCGGCGAGGTTGACGAACATCCGGTCCCGCACGAACCCGGCGTTGTTCACCAGCACGTCGAGGCGTCCGAACCGCTCCACGGCGAACTCCACGAGCTCCCGCGCCTGGCTCCAGTCGGCGACGTCGGCCCCGTGCACCTCGGCCTCACCCCCGAGCGCCCGGATCTCCTCGGCGACCTCCGCGGCCGCCGACCCGTCCCCGCCGGTCCCATCGAGCTGCACGCCGATGTCGTTGACGACGACCTTCGCCCCCTGCCGCGCGAACTCCAACGAGTGCGCCCGCCCGAGCCCACGCGCACCCCCGGTCACGATCACGACCCTGTCCTGACAGATCACGTCAATCCTCCTCGAAGTTCGTAGCGTTCAACGGATTACCGCCGTAATCCGCACCCCGATTACGGCGGTAATCCGCCTCCCCGGTCTCGGGACCCGGATTACTCCGGTAATCCGTTCCCCAATTACCGGAGTAACCCGGGTCCACGAGGGGGATCACTGCGGTGATCGGGGTTGGTGGGGTCATGGGCGGATGGTGTTGAGGTAGGTCGAGGTTTCGCCTCCGCCGTGGACGGTGAGGTCCGAGCCGGTGATGTAGGCCGCCAGCGGGGAGGCGAGGAAGAGGCAGGCGTTGCCGACGTCGGACGGTTCGGCGAGGCGCCCCAGCGGGACGATCGAGCTCAGGTCGGTCTCGCCGTAGTGGTCGGTTTGGTCCTCGGAGCTGACCAGGCCCACCACGACGCCGTTGACGCGGACCTCGGGGGCCAGTTCCTGGGCGAGCGTGGCGGTGAGGTTGTCCAGGCCGGCCTTGGCCGCGCCGTAGGCGGCGGTGCCCGGTGAGGGGCGGCGGCCGGAGACGCTGCTGATGTTGATGATCGAGCCCCCGGTCTCCGCGAGTGCGTCGCGGGCGTGCTGGGCCAGCAGCAGCGGTGCGATGAGGTTGAGCTCGACGACCTTGCGGTGCAAGCGGATCGAGGACGTCGCGGTGTCGGCGACCGGGGTGCCGCCGACGTTGTTCACCAGCACGTCCAGCCGTCCGGAGCGCTGCCGGATTCCCTCGACCAGCTCGGCGACCTGGTCGCTCTCGCGGACGTCGACCTGCGTGAAGTGCGCGGTGGCCGAGCCGTGCGAGGGCAGTTCGTCGACGGGTTTGCGGGCGCAGACGTGCACTTCCGCTCCTGCGCGCAGGAACGTCTCGGCGATTCCCGCGCCGATGCCGCGCGTTCCGCCGGTCACCAGCACGACCCGGCCGGTCAGGTCGATCTCGATGCCCATCCGCCGCTCCCTGCGTTCTCGCCCCTGGCGGGGTGTCCTGCGGTGTTGCTACGGTAACAACCCAACCAAACAAGTGCTAGGTTTGGCAGGTGGCATGGGCACGCAAATCGAACGGCGGGACGGCGGAATCGTCGTCATCACCGTCGACCACCCACCGGTGAACGCACTGCCGGTCAAGGGCTGGTTCGACCTCGCCGAAGCGCTGCGCGACAGCGGTGCCGACCCGCAAACCCGGGTCGTGGTGCTGCGCGCCGAGGGACGCGGTTTCAACGCGGGTGTGGACATCAAGGAACTGGCCGCCGACCCCGGCCACGACAAGCTCGTCGCCGTCAACAACGGCTGCTACGAGGCGTTCAAGGCCGTCTACGAGTGCCCGGTCCCGGTGATCAGCGCCGTGCAGGGCTTCTGCGTCGGCGGCGGCATCGGCCTGGTCGGCAACTCCGACCTCATCGTCGCCAGCGACGACGCCACCTTCGGCCTGCCGGAGGTCGACCGGGGCGCGCTGGGCGCGGCCACGCACCTGTCCCGGCTGGTGCCGCAGCACATGATGCGCGCGATGTTCTACACCGGGCAGACCGCCACCGCGCAGCAGCTCGCCGAGTTCGGCTCGGTGCACGGAGTCGTTGCGCGCGAAGGTCTCCTGGACGCGGCGCTGGCGGTGGCCGCCGACATCGCCGCGAAGAACCCGCTGGTGATCCGCAAGGCCAAGGCCGCGCTCAACGGCATCGACCCGGTCGACGTCAACCGCAGCTACCGGTTCGAGCAGGGCTTCACCTTCGAGCTCAACCTCACCGGAGTGTCGGGCGAGATCCGCGCCGAGTTCGGCCGCGAGAAGGAGGCGTAGGTGCAGGACAAGCAGCTGACCGTCGACGAGGTGGTCGCCCACCTGCGCGACGGCATGACGATCGGCATCGGCGGCTGGGGTTCCCGGCGCAAGCCGATGGCGCTGGTGCGCGCGATCCTGCGCTCCGACCTCAAGGACCTGACGCTGGTGTCCTACGGCGGACCCGACGTCGGATTGCTGTGCGCTGCGGGCAAACTCCGCAAGGTCGTCTACGGTTTCGTGTCGCTGGACTCGATCCCGCTCGACCCGCACTTCCGCGCGGCCCGCCAGCGCGGTGAGCTCGACGTCGCCGAGTACGACGAGGGAATGGTGCTGGCCGGTCTGCGCGCGGCGGCGGCCCGACTGCCGTTCCTGCCCACCCGCACCGGGATCGGTTCCGACGTGATGGCGCTCAACCCCGGTCTGCGCACCGTCCGCTCCCCCTACCCCGACGGCGAAGAGCTGGTCGCGATGCCCGCTCTGAACCTCGACGTGGCGCTGGTGCACATGAACCGCGCCGACCGGCACGGCAACGGCCAGTACCTCGGCCCGGACCCGTACTTCGACGACGTGATGTGCGCGGCGGCCGAGCGCAGCTTCCTCAGCTGCGAGCGGATCGTGCCCACCGAGGAGCTCACCGAAACCGCTCCCCCGCAGTCGCTGCTGATCAACCGGCTCCACCCGCAGGGCGTGGTGGAAACCCCCAACGGCGCGCACTTCACCAGCTGCGTGCCCGACTACGGCCGCGACGAGGCGTTCCAGCGGCGCTACGCCGCCAGCGCGAAACTCGGTCAGTGGGAGGAGTTCCGCGCCGAGTTCCTGAGCGGCGACGAGGCGGAGTACCAGGCGGCGGTCGAGAAGTTCCACGCGCGTGCGGAGGTGCCGGCATGACGATCACCAGGGCCGAGGTCTGCGCGGTGGCCTGCGCCGACAGCTTCGCCGACGCGGGGTCGGTCATCGCCTCGCCGTTCGGCACGATCCCCTCGATCGGCGCCCGGCTGGCACGGCTGACCAGCGCACCCGAGCTGCTGCTCACCGACGGCGAGGCGATGCTGCTGGTCGAGCCGACCCCGCTGGGCGAGGAGTCCACCGGCACGGTCGAGGGCTGGCTGCCCTACGGCAAGGTCCTGGACCTGCTGGCCGGTGGCAAGCGCCGGGTGATGATGGGCGCTTCGCAGGTGGACCGGTTCGGCAACCAGAACATCTCCCGCATCGGTGACTGGGCGCAGCCGAAGGTGCAGCTGATCGGGGTGCGCGGGGCTCCGGGCAACTCGGTCAACCACACCACGAACTACTGGATCCCCCAGCACAGCACCAAGATCTTCGTCGAGTCGGTCGACCTGGTGGCCGGTGTCGGGCACGACCGGGCGAACCAGGTGGGCGCGAAGTTCCACGACGTGCAGGTCGTGGTGACCGACCTGGCGGTGCTGGACTTCCGGGGTCCCGACGGCGCGATGCGGCTGCGCTCGGTGCACCCGGGTGTGAGCGTGGACGAGGTGCGCGACAAGACCGGTTTCGAGCTGGCCGTCGACGAGGTCGCCGAGACCCGGCTGCCGACCGACGAGGAGCTGTCGCTGATCCGGGACCACATCGACCCGAAGGGGTTGCGGGACAAGGAGGTCGCGGCGTGATCGAGCAGCAGCTGCGCACGCCGCTGTGCGACCTGACCGGTGTGCGTCATCCGATCGTGCAGACCGGTATGGGCTGGGTCGCCGGGCCGAGCCTGGTCTCGGCGACCGCCAACGCGGGCGGGCTCGGCGTGCTGGCCTCGGCGACGATGACGCTGCCGCAGCTCACCGACGCGGTCCGCGAGGTCAAGGAGCGCACCGGGGAGCCGTTCGGGGTGAACCTGCGCGCGGACGCCGGTGATGCGGAGGAACGCGTCGACCTGCTCATCCGCGAGGGCGTGAAGGTGGCCTCGTTCGCGCTGGCGCCGTCGCAGCGGCTCATCGGCAAGCTCAAGGACGCCGGGGTCGTGGTGGTCCCGTCCATCGGGGCCCGGCGGCACGCCGAGAAGGTCGCCGCGTGGGGCGCCGATGCCGTGCTGGTGCAGGGCGGTGAGGGCGGCGGGCACACCGGTCCGGTCGCCACCACGCTGCTGCTGCCGCAGGTCGTGGACGCGGTCGACATCCCGGTGATCGCCGCCGGCGGGTTCTTCGACGGACGCGGGCTGGCCGCCGCGCTGTGCTACGGCGCGGCCGGGGTGGCGATGGGCACCCGCTTCCTGCTCACCACCGACAGCCGGGTTCCCGACGAGGTCAAGCGCTCCTACCTGGAGGCGCAGGTGGGCGACACGGTCGTGACGTCCAAGGTGGACGGTCTGCCGCACCGGATGCTGCGCACCGACCTCACCGACTCCGCCGAGTCGCAGGGCCTGCTCCGACGCCTCCCCCGCGCGCTGCGCCAGGCGGTGGCGTTCAAGTCGCTCACCGGCATGACCTGGCGGCAGCTCGCCAGCGACGGCCTGGCCATGCGCAAGGCCCAGAAGCTCCCCCTCAACCGGGTCCTGCTGGCGGCCAACACCCCGATGCTGATCAAATCGGCCCTGGTGGACGGCCATCCCGAGGCGGGAGTCCTGCCGGCGGGCCAGGTCGTCGGCATGATCGACGAACTCCCCAGCTGCGAGAAGCTCATCGACGCCCTGATCACCGAAGCGGCCAGCACCCTCCGCCGGACCGCGGGGCCCCTGACCTCCTGACCACGATTTCGCGCGAAGTTCGACCTCCGAAGTTCGCACTCGAATTTCGCGCGAAATTCGAATCCCCCACGCGACCAGGAGCGTTACCGCTGGTCAGCGGGTTACGATGCCGTCGCAGAGAATGTTGATGTACTGGTCCGCGATGGACTTGATGCTCAGCTTCCCGTTCGGGTTGAACCAGTGCACCGTCGTCCAGACGGTGTCGCGGATGAAGCGGTAGGTGAGCTTGAGGTTGAGGTCCTCGCGGAAGACACCCGCCTTCTGGCCCTCCTGGAGCACGCGCAGCCAGGTCTTCTCGAACTCGTCGGCCACCCCGGGCAGGTAGTCGAAGCGCTCGAACTGGGCCAGGTAGTTGGCCTCGTTCTGGAAGATCGCGATGGCGGCCGGGTGCTTGCGCAGCGCCGAGTAGGACCGCTTGATCAGCTCGGTCAGCGCGGTGCGCGGATCCGGCGCCTCCTCGATGATCTTGGCGTTGGCCTGCCGCTGGTCGTCGAGGAACTCGCGCAGGATCTCGTCCACCATCGCCTCCTTGGAGTCGAAGTGGTGGTAGAGGCTCCCCGAGAGGATGCCGGCTGCATCGGCGATGTCGCGGACCGTGGTCGCCAGGAACCCACGGGTGGCGAACAGCTCGCCGGCGATGGCGAGCAGTTCGGCGCGACGTTCGGAGCCGTTCTCCCGCGCCGGGCGGTTGCGTGCGGACAAGCGCTTGGTCGAGACCACGAGGCCATCCTCTCAAAGCCGCTCCGGCGGGGCGCGCCGGAGGGTTCACGGGTGCTGGTTGGAGACCGAGATGACCTCGCCGGTGAGGTACGTCGAGTAGTCCGAGGCGAGGAAGACGATCACGTTGGCGATCTCCCACGGCTCGGCGGAGCGGCCGAACGCCTCGCGTTCGGTGAGCGTGGCCAGCAGGTCGTCGGAGGTGACCTTGGCCAGGTTCTCGTGCATCACCAGGCTTGGCGCGACGGCGTTGATCCGGACCCCGAGCTCGGCGGCGTCCATCGCGGCGCACCTGGTCAGGGCCATCACACCGGCCTTGGCGGCGGCGTAGTGGGACTGCCCGGCCTGGGCGCGCCAGCCGACGACGGAGGCGTTGTTGACCACCACACCGGGGTTGCCCTGCTCGCGGAACAGCCGGGTCGCGGCGCGCGTGCAGCGGAAGGTGCCGCCGAGGGTGACGTCGACGACCTTGTCCCACTGCTCGTCGGTCATCTCCAGGATCGAGGCCGTCCCGCCCAGCCCGGCGTTGTTGACCACCACGTCGACCTGGCCGAAGGTGCTGGTCGCGGTGTCGAACATGCGCTGCACCTGGGACTCGTCGGTGACGTCGCAGGCCACCGAGGCGACCTTGGCGCCGGGCAGCTCGGCGAGCTCGGCGCAGGTCTCGGCGAGCCTGCGCTCGTGCCGGTCGCTGATCAGCACCTGGGCGCCTTCCTCCAGCATCCGGCGCGCCACGGCCGAGCCGATGCCGGTGCCCGCGGCGGCGGAGACGACCGCGGTCTTGCCGTTGAGCAGCCCGTGCGCGGGCGGTGCCTGGGTCATCGGGTGCCCTCCTGGGGTCGGGGTTCGCGCGGCAGGCCGAGCACCCGCTCGGCGATGATGTTGCGCTGGATCTCGTTGGAGCCGCCGTAGATCGTGTCGGCGCGGGTGAACAGGAACAGCCGCTGCCCGCTGTCGAGGTCGTACGGCTCGCCCTGGGCGACGAGCCCGGCGGGCCCGGCCACGGCCATCGCGAGCTCGCCGAGCTCGCGGTGCAAGTTCGACCACAGCAGCTTGACCACCGAGGACTCCGGCCCGGGTGGCCCTTCGGCACCGAGCAGCCGGAAGACGGTGCAGCGCAACGCTTCCAGATCGGTCCAGGCGCGGGCGACGCGGTCGCGCAGCAGCGGGTCGTCGAGCGCGCCGTGGGCGCGGGCCTGCTCGGTGATCTCGGCGAGCTCGCGGCGGAAGACGACCTGCTGGTCGACGGTGCCGATGCCGCGCTCGAAACCGAGCGTGCCCATCGCGACCTTCCAGCCCTGCCCGACCTCGCCGACGACGTGCCCGGCCGCGGTGCGGGCGTCGTCGAAGAACACCTCGTTGAACTCGGAGGTGCCGGTGAGCTGCATGATCGGCCGCACCCGAATGCCGGGCTGGCCCATCGGCACCAGGAAGTACGACAGCCCCTGGTGGCGGCGCGCATCGGGATCGGTGCGGGCGAGCACGAAGCACCAGTCGGCGACGTGCGCCATCGACGTCCACACCTTCTGGCCGTTGAGCACCCACTCGTCGCCTTCCAGGCGCGCGGTCGTGGCGACGTTGGCCAGGTCGGAACCGGCCCCGGGCTCGGAGTAGCCCTGGCACCACAGCTCGCGCGCGCCGACGATCTCGGGCAGGAACCGCTTCTGCTGCTCGGGGCTGCCGAAGGCCATCAGGGTGGGTCCGAGCAGCTCTTCGCCGATGTGGCCGACGCGGACGGGCGCTTGGGCCCGCGCGTACTCCTCGTGGAAGATGATCTGCTGCCCGACGGTGGCTTCGCGCCCGCCGTACTCGGCCGGCCATCCCAGGCAGGTCCAGCCGTGCTCGGCCAGCAGCCGGTCCCAGGCCAGCCGCACGTCGAAGCCCTCGTGCTCGCGGCCCGGGCCGCCGAGCCCCCGCGCGTCGGCGAATTCGCCGGTCAGGTGCTCGGACAGCCACTTCCGGACTTCGCGGCGGAAGGCCGCTTCCCCGGCGCTGTCGGTGAGGTCCACAACCGCCTCCTCGGCGTCGTTCCCGCGTCGTCACTCTACCAAGCACTTGCTTGTTCAGCTAACCTCGACGTGCCGCAATCGCAAGGCCGAGCTAGGAGCGCCCGATGGCAGCAGAACGAGCGGTCGTCCACTACGAGGTCCGCGACCAGATCGCCGTGGTGACCATGAACCGGCCCGACTACCGCAACGCCCAGAACTCGGTGATGACCTACGCGCTCGACGACGCGTTCTACCGCGCCTGCGAGGACGACCGGGTCAAGGTCATCGTGCTGGCGGGCGAGGGCAAGCACTTCTCCGCCGGGCACGACATCGGCTCCCCCGAGCGCGACATCGACGTCAGCTACCCGCGCCGCGCCGGACTGTGGTGGGACCACACCACGCGCAGCGGCGGTGAATCGCGCTTCGCCCGCGAGCAGGAGGTCTACCTGGGCATGTGCCGCCGGTGGCGGGAGATGCCCAAGCCCGCGATCGCCTCGGTGCAGGGCGCCTGCGTGGCCGGGGGCCTGATGCTGGCGTGGGTGTGCGACCTGATCGTGGCCAGCGACGACGCGTTCTTCGCCGATCCCGTGGTCAAGATGGGCATCCCGGGAGTGGAGTACTTCGCGCACCCGTGGGTGCTGGGCCCTCGGGTGGCCAAGGAGTTCCTGTTCACCGGCAAGCGGATGAGCGCGCAGCGGGCCTACGAGGTCGGCATGGTCAACGAGGTCGTGCCGCGCGAAGAACTCTCCGAGGCCACGATGCGGCTGGCCGGCACCGTCGCGGAGATGCCGATGTTCGGGCTGTCGCTGACGAAGAAGGCCATCAACCAGGCCGAGGACCTGATGGGCATGCAGAGCGGCATGGACTCGGTGTTCGGCCTGCACCACTTCGCCCACGCGCACAACGCCGAGGTCGGCAAGGACTCGCTGGCGGGCATGGACGCGCGCAGCATGAAGAAGTCCAACGAGGAGCGTGGGTGAGCCGTGGATCTGTCGTTCTCGGACACCGATCTGGCCTTCCGCGACGAGGTGCGGACGTGGCTGCGCGAGCACGTGCCCGCCGAACCGCTGCCGTCGCTGGAGACCGCTGAGGGGTTCGCCGCGCACCGCGAGTGGGAGAAGCTGCTGCACTCGGCGGGGTTGTCGGTGGTGTCGTGGCCGCAGGAGTTCGGCGGTCGCGGGGCTTCGCTGCTGCAGTGGGTGATCTTCGAGGAGGAGTACTACGCGGCCGGGGCGCCCGGCCGGGTCAGCCAGAACGGCATCTTCCTGCTGGCTCCCACGCTCTTCGAGCACGGGACGGTGCAGCAGAAGCAGCGCTACCTGCCGAGGATGGCTGCTGCCGAGGACATCTGGGCGCAGGCGTGGTCCGAGCCCGAGGCGGGCAGCGACCTGGCCGGCATCCGCTCGACCGCGCGGCGCGTCGACGGCGGCTGGCTGCTCAGCGGGAACAAGACGTGGAGTTCGCGCGCGGCCTTCGCCGACATCGCCTTCGGCCTGTTCCGCAGCGACCCCGACGCGCCCCGGCACAAGGGGCTGACCTACTTCCTGTTCCCGCTGGACGCGCCCGGCGTGACGGTGCGCCCGATCCAGCGCATCGACGGCAAACCGGCGTTCGCGGAGCTGTTCCTCGACGAGGTCTTCGTGCCCGACGAGGACGTGCTGGGCGGGGTCGGCGACGGCTGGCGGGTGGCGATGAGCACCGCGAGCAACGAGCGCGGTCTCACGCTGCGCAGCCCCGGCCGCTTCCTGGCCACCGCGCGACGGCTCACCGAGGTCCCCGGCGCGCTGGACGACGACCGGGTGGTCGACGCGTGGATCTCCGCGCAGGCCTACCGGCTGGCGACGTTCGAGACGGTCACGAAGGTCCTCGACGGCGCCGGACTGGGCGCGGAGGCGAGCCTGAACAAGATCTTCTGGTCCGAACTGGACACCTCGATGCACGAAACCGCGTGGGACCTACTGGGTCCGGAGGCGGAGACGAGCTCGTGGGTCGAGGGCTACCTGTTCTCGCTGGCCGGGCCGATCTACGCCGGGACCAACGAGATCCAGCGCAACATCGCCGCCGAGCGGGTGCTCGGCCTGCCGAGGGGGTCGCGATGAGGTTCGTGCTCGAAGCCGAGCAGCAGGACATGGCCGACACCCTGCGCTCGGTGTTCACCGCGGCCGACGTGCCGGGCATCGCGCACGCCTGGTCCGGCGGCGACGCCGAGGGCTGGCGGAAGCTGTGGCAGAGCCTCGCCGACCTCGGCGTCACCGGGGTGACGCTGCCGGAGGAGCGCGGCGGGCTCGGTCTCGGCCCCGTGGAACTGACCCTCTGCCTGCAGGAATGCGGCTACGCCGGGCTGCCCGGCCCGGTGATCGAGTCGCTGGCGCTGCTGCCCGCGCTGCTGCCGGAGCTCACCGCCGACGCGGCGGTGCGCACGGCGATCGTCGAACCGCACGTGCCCCGCGCGCTCGACGCCGACCTCGCCGACGAGGTCTACGCGTGCGGGCCGGGATCGACCCGCCGGTTGACCGGGGTCTCGTGGCAGCGCGCGGAATCCTTCGACCCAGCGCGGCGGTTGTTCGAGGTGCGGGCCACCGCTGGCGAGGAGGTCGCCGGGGCGGAGCTCGAGCGGGCCTTCGACCTCGCGGTGCTGGGCTGCGCGGCGTACCTGCTCGGGCTCGGGCACCGGATGCTCGACCTGGCCACCGAGCACGTCATGCAGCGGCAGCAGTTCGGCCGGCCGGTCGGGGAGTTCCAGGCGGTCAAGCACCACCTCGCCAACGCCCTGCTCCAGCTGGAGTTCGCGCGGCCCCTCGTCCGGGGCGCGGCGTTGACGGCGGGCAGCGCCCACGGCGGGCGCGACGCCTCGGCGGCCAAGCTCGCCGCGGGCGAGGCAGCCCACCTCACCGCCCGCACCGCGCTGCAGGTCCACGGCGCCATCGGCTACACCGCCGAGCACGAGCTCCACCGCCACCTCACCAAGACCGCAGCGCTGCGCCAGTCCTGGGGCACCCCCACCTGGCACCGACGCCGCGTCGCCCGATCCCTGGCCACCGACCCGGAAACCCCCATCGGAAGCCCCTGACCCGAGGAGGTCCCCGATTTCAATGGAAGTCGGATTCCTGATTTCCATTGATATCGGGGACCTCGCCGGGCCGCGGGACCGAATCGACGTGGACGAGCAGCGGAGCTGGGAGGTTGTAGTGCGGTTCGCTTTCACCGAGGAGCAGGAGGAACTTCGGGAGGTCGTGCGGCGGTTGGTGAACCGCCGCGGCGGCCCTGAGGTTCGGGAGCCCGATGTCGTGGCCGAGGGTTTCGACCGGGAGGTGTGGTCGCAGCTTGCCGAGCAGGTGGGGGCGCACTCGCTGGGGATCCCCGAGGAGTTCGGGGGCGGCGGTTTCAGCCTGCTGGAGACGTTGATCGTCGTCGAGGAGCTCGGGCGGCGGTTGTCGGACATCCCGTTCCTGGGCAGCGTCGTGCTCGCCGCGGAGGCGGTGCTGGCCACCGGGCACCGGGCGGCGTGCGAGCGGCTGCTCCCGGGCATCGCCTCGGGCGAGCAGGTCATCTCCCTGGCCTGGGCGGAGCCCGGAACCGGCTGGGCGCGTGAGGGTTTCGCCACCACCGCCCGCCAGGACGGCGATGCGTGGCTGCTCGACGGCCGCAAGGTGCACGTGCTCGACGGGGCGCAGGCCGACACCGTCCTGGTGCTGGCCACCGCCGACGGGCGACCCGCCTTGTTCGAGGTCGAGGAGCCCGACACCGCGGCGACCACTCCCCTGGACCTGACCCGCCGGATGGCCGAGGTCCACCTGCGGGGCACCCCCGCGCGCCTGCTGGGAACGCCGTCGATGCAGCGCATCTCCGACGTCGCCGCGGCTGCGGTGGCCGCGGAGTCGGTGGGGGCGGCACAGCGGTGGCTGCACGAGACGGTCGAGTACACCAAGGTGCGGAACCAGTTCGGCCGCCCGATCGGCTCGTTCCAGGCGCTCAAGCACCGGTTGGCCGACTGCTACGTGGCCGTGGAATCCGCCCGGTCGCTGTCCTACGCCGCGTCCTGGGCGGTGTCCACGCAGGACGAGCGGGCCGGCGAGCTGGCGGCGATGGCGAAGTCGGCCTGCACCGAGGCCTACTGCGCGATCGCCGCCGAAGGGGTGCAGCTGCACGGTGGTATCGGGATCACCTGGGAGCACGAAGCGCACCTGCACCTCAAGCGCGCCCACGCCGCCAGCCAGCTGTTCGGCACCCCGAGCAACCACCGCGCAACACTGCTCACCGCTTAGGAGAGCCGGACCACCGCGCGGGCTCGGGCCAGCACGTCGACGCCGCCGGAGGTCGCCGAGAGCTCGACCACCGCGCGGTTTCCGTCGAGCTTCTCGGTCACCCGGCCGGCCACCTCGACCTCGACGCCGGTGTCGTCGTCGGGCACGACAACGGGTTTGGCGAACCGCACCCCGTACTCCTCCACCGCGCCTGGGTCACCGGCCCAATCGGTGACCAGCCGCGCCGCTTCGGCCATCGTGAGCATGCCGTGCGCGATGACGTCGGGCAGCCCGGCGGACTTGGCGATCCGCTCGTTCCAGTGGATGGTGTTGAAATCGCCCGAGGCGCCGCAGTAGCGCACCAGCGTCAGCCGCTGGATGGGATAGCGCTGCGGCGGGATCTCGGTTCCGACCTCGACCTGGTCGAACGCCACGCTCGCGGCCACGGTCACTGCCCTCCCTCTGCGGTCCCACGAGAGATGATCGTGTTGACCGCGGTTCCGACCAGGTCGCCGTCGGCGTCGACGATCTCGGTCTCGATGCGCACCAGCTCGTTGCGCCCGGCGTCGCGGATCTCCGCGATCCGCCCCTTGGTGCTGAGCACGTCCCCGGCCCGGATGGGGCGCCGGTAGCTGAACTTCTGCTCGCCGTGCACCACCATCCGGTAGTTCAGCCCGAAGTCCGGGCGCAGGATCGGGTTCTTCTCCGATGCCGCACCGGTGGCCACGATCCCGAAGGTCGGCGGCGCGATCACGTCCGGGTGCCCCAGCGCGCGAGCGGCGGCCCGATCCCGGTAAGCCGGGTTCGGGTCGCCGACGGCGTCGGCGAACTCGCGGATCTTGCCGCGCGTGACCTCGTAGGCCTCGTCGGAGGTGAACTCGAAGCCGATGTAGTCCCTGTTGATCGCCACGTCGCCTCCGCCTACAGCCGCTCGATGATGGTCACGTTGGCGGTTCCGCCGCCTTCGCACATGGTTTGCAGGCCGTAGCGGCCGCCGGTGCGTTCCAGCTCGTGGAGCATCGTGGTCATCAGCTTCGCGCCGGTGGCGCCGAGCGGGTGCCCCAGGGCGATGGCACCGCCATTGGGGTTCACCCTCGCGGGGTCGATGTCGATCTCCTTCTGCCAGGCCAGCACGACGCTGGCGAAGGCCTCGTTGATCTCCACGACGTCGATGTCCGAACCCTTGAGCCCGGTCTTGTCCAGCGCGTGCTTGGTCGCCGGGATGGGCGCGGTCAGCATCTTGACCGGGTCGTCGCCGCGCACGCTCATGTGGTGCACGCGGGCGCGCGGGGTGAGCCCGTGCTGCTCGACGGCCTGCTCGGAGGCCACCAGCAGCGCCGCCGAACCGTCCGAGATCTGGCTGGCCGCGCCCGCGGTGAGCCGTCCGCCGTCGCTGAGGGTCTTGAGCCCGGCGAGCTTGTCCTTGTCGGTGTCCCGCCGCGGCCCTTCGTCGTGCTCGACGCCCGCCAGCGGTGCGGTCTCGCGGTCGAAGTGCCCGCCGTCGATGGCCGCGATCGCGCGGAGGTGGCTGGTCAGCGCGAACTCCTCCATCTCCGCGCGGGAGATGTCCCACTGCTCGGCGATGAGCTCGGCGCCCCGGAACTGGGTGACGACCTCGTCGCCGTAGCGCTTGGCCCAGCCCTCCGAACCGCAGTCCGGCCCGTAGGCGCGGGGGAATCCGAGCTGGTCGGAGCCGCGCAGCGAGCTGCCGATCGGGATCGCGGTCATGTTCTGCACGCCGCCCGCGACGACCAGGTCGTTGACGCCGGACATCACCCCCTGGGCGGCGAAGTGCACCGCCTGCTGCGAGGAACCGCACTGGCGGTCCACGGTGACGCCGGGAACGTGCTCGGGGTAGCCGGCCGCGAGCCAGCCGGTGCGGCCGATGTTGCCCGCTTGCGCGCCGACCGTGTCGACGCAGCCCCAGACCACGTCGTCGACCGCCGCGGGGTCGATTCCGGTGCGGTCCACCAGGTTCTGCAGCACGTGCGCGGACAGGTCCGCCGGGTGGATCCCGCTGAGCCCGCCGCCGCGCTTACCGACCGGCGTGCGAACCGCGTCGATGATGTAAGCCTCCGCCATGAGGAGTCCCTTTCGTCGCCACCAGTGGCCGATTCAGAGTAGTCCCCGCGCGAGGTCGAAAACAAGCAAGCGTTTGGTTGTACCGAGTCGAAAAGCGTTCGCCCTGCGAACTCCTCGTGCACTCACTTTCCGTGATCGACCGGTAGCTCTCCGTTGTGTTAAAGTCTGGCGATCGCACGTCCACGTGCCGATGAGCTGCGACGAAGAATCTGGGGGCTGCAGATGCTCTCGTCAGAAGATGCGGGCGAACCCGATCCGAGCATGTGGTTGCGCCAGCTGGTGCTGCGCGGCTTCCAACTCATGCCACCGGTGCGCGACGGCACCGGCGAACTCGAGGCGCTGATCTACGTGCGCCCGCACGGCGACGTCATCGACATCGTCGAAGTCCTGGCCGAAGACCACGTCCGCGCCGCGCGGGTCCCGCGCCGCGGCGAGATCCGCACCGACAGCAGCGCAGCCTACTGGCGCATCACCGGTGACGTCATCGACGTCGTCGATCGGGTCCTCGCGCTGCCCGAGCCGCTCATCCGCGTCTGACTCAGCGCGCTTCCCTGCTGCCGACCGGGGTTTCGGCCGCCCGCAGTTCGTTGAGCCGGTAGTTCGCCTGGGCGGCCAGGTGCTCGTCCGCGCCCAGGACCCGTTCGTAGGCCTGGCGGGCACCGGCGAGGTCGCCACGCCGGTGCAGCGCTTCGCCCAGGGCCAGCACGGCCTCCGGGGTCGGGTCGGGCGCGCCGATCTCCACCGCGCACCGCAGGTACACCAGCGCCGAGTCGGCGTCGTCGTCGGCCAGCAGGGCCGAACCCGTCTCCTGCGCCCATTCCGCGACGTGCGCCTCCGGGACCACCGCGGTCATCCGGCGCAACGTGTCGGCGGCCTCCAGGTGATCGCCGTGACCGCGCTGCTCGTCGAGGACGACGCGCACGTTGTTCAGCGCGTCCTCCCCCAGCTCGCCCTCGGGCACGTGCCCGGCGGCCTTGACGAACGCGTGCACCGCGCCCGGCAGGTCGCCGGTCTCGTAGCGGATCAAGCCGATGCCGAACTCGCCGCGCGCGGCGACCTCCGGGTCCTGGCAATGGCTGACCCGCTCGAAGTGCTGCTTCGCGGCGTCCTTGTCGCCGTCCTCCAGCAGCAGTTCGCCCAGCCGGCCGCGGGCGGATTCGGAGTGCACCGGCACGCCCATCGCGGCCGCGCGCTCCAGCCAGCCGACCTTCTCGGTCCGGTCGCCGGCGCGGTCGGCCAGCATCAGGTGCGCCAGGACCGCGGTGGCCGGGTCCTCGCACTCGGCCGCGCGCGCCAGCATCTCCGCCGATTCGGGGGCGGCCTCGCCGACGGCCCGGATGCGACGCTGCAACGCCACGCCGAAGATCTCGGCGGAGTCCGCGGCCCGCTCCGTCTCGTCCCAGGTCTGCTCGGCGGAGGCCGCCTCGCCGACCCGGTGCTGCAGGTGCCCCAGCAGCACACCGGCCTCCACGGCGGCCGTTCCGGCGCCTTCGACCTTGGCGTGGCGGGCGACAGCGATGGCGCCGTTGAGGTCGTGCACCCGGACCAGCAGCTGTGCCATGAGCACCCCGGCGCGCGCTATGGCGGCGGGTTCACCGGTGCGGATCGCACGTCGGTACCAGCTCAGCGCGATGGCGTGCTCGCCGCGCCCGTCGGCGAGCTTGCCCAGCGCTATGTGCGCCTTGGGCAGCGCGACGGGGTGACCGTGGTCGGCGACCAGGCGGAAGAACGCGGGTGCGTCCGAGCCGCCCGCGGCCTGCGAGCGGCGACCGAAGTCCAGGCCCAGCTCGGAGCAGACGCGCGCGTCCTCGTCATCCGCACCGGCCAGGACGCGGGCGGCCACCGACAGGTCGGTCCAGGCCGCGCACCAGAAGTCCGCGACCAGCTCGGAGGCGTAGTGCTCGGCGACCACTGCCCGTGCGGCCTCGACATCTCCCTGGCGCAGCAGCCGGTGCGCGCGCTCGTCGGCGTCCTCCTGCTGCGCAGGCGTTTCCGGTTCGGGCGTGCTGGCCCGGACCTCGGCGAGCCGGGCGGCGGCCTGCTCGGAGCTGCCGACCCCGGCAGCGGCGACCTCGGCGAGCAGCTCGGCCGCGTGCTCGGGTTTTCCGCCGCGCTGCAGCAGATCCGCCATGCTGACCTTCGCGACGGCGGCTTCCTCCGGGTCGGTGCCCTCGGCGGCCTGCTGCCAGGCGTCCAGAGCCGCATCGCCGTCGCCGTTCTCCTCGCGCAGCGCACCGAGGAACAGCAGAGCGCGCTGCCGCAGCTTCACGTGCCCGGACTCGGCGAGCAGCTCCAGCGCCCAGCCGGTGAACTCCGGGACACCGCGCCGCAGGTAGCTGTGGGCCAGGCTGAGGCACAGCTGGCTGACGGTGAAGTGCTGCTCGTCATCGTCCGCGAGCCACCTGAAGCTGGCGCGCGCCGGATCGAGCTCCTGGCGCAGCGCGCGCATCGCGAACACCGCCGCCGGAGCCACCGTCGACGACGACCCCGCGGCGCGGGTGAACATCTCCAGCGCCTGGTCGAGGCGGTCGCGCTCGACGTGGTGCTCACCGAGCAGGAAGGCCGCGCGCGGCCCGTACTCGGCGTGCCCGCTGTCCGCGGTGCGCTGGTACAGGTCGATCAACGCCCCGTGGCGCTCCAGCGTGCGGTAGATCAGCGAGAGCTTGCCGAACGCCTCGCCGAGGATCGCCGGATGCCGCGTGGCCAGCGCGGTTTCGAACGCGGCGATGGTGCCGTCCGGGTCGCCGTGCTCCATGAGCAGCTCACCGAGCCGACCGGCGCTCCACGGCCGCAGCGCGGGATGGCCCTCGTCGACCACGCGCTGCAGCAGTCGGCGCGCCTGCTCCGGTTCGTCGCGCCGCAGCAGGTCCTCGGCGAGCGCGTTGCGCGCGGCGGTGGCGACCAGCGCGTTCGGCGACTCGGCGAGGCGAGCGAGCTCCTCGGCCGGTGCGCGGCCGGTGCGTTCGGCGCGGGCGGCCTCGGCGAGTTCGCACACCGCCGGTTCAGCACCGGCGAGCATGGCGTCCACTTCGGACTCCTCATCGCGCTCCAGGCGCAGCAGCACCGGGAGCACGCCGCGCGCCGCGGGTTCCTGGAGCAACGCGTCGATGAACGCGGCGTGCCGCGCCTCGGGCCCGGGTTCGGCCGCGAGCCCGCGCAGCAGCTGCCGGGCGCGTGCCGGATCGCCCAGCGCGGCCTCGGCGAGGGCGAGCGAAATCCGCGCGTTCGAGCCGTTTTCCGGATCGGCGTCGATGAGGCCCTGGTAGGCCTCCCGCGCTGCGACGATGTCGCCGGAGGCTGCGGCCTGCCGCGCCCGGCGTTCCAGCTCGACCGGTTCGACAGGCTCGGTTTCGGCCGGTGGGGCGGTGTCCTCCGCGCCCACCTCGCCGAAGTCCATCGTGGACAGGGCTAATTCCGCCTCGTGCGCGACGTTGGTGTCCTCGGCCTCGGCGGCCAAGCGGAAGGCCTCCACCGCGGCGGCTTGATCGCCCTGCTCGTAGCGCAGCACACCGACGTGGTACGCGGCACGCGGTGCCTTGTCGGGATGCCCGGAGTCCACCACCAGGCCGAACGTCTCGATCGCGGCCGCGATGTCGCCGGTGTCGCGCTGCAGCTCGGCCAGCACGCCCAGCGCCTCCAGGCTGAAGCGGGGGTGACGGCTGTCGATGACGCGCTGCAGCGCTCGACGGGCCCGCGGGAGCTCGTCGACCCGGCGCAGCTGCAGGCTCAGCTGGATCAGCGCGCGCAGTCGCACGCTGGGACGCGGGTCCTGCGCTGCGCGCTCGTAGACCTGCGCGGCCCCGGCCGGGTCGTCCAGCGCGACCAGCACGCCACCCAGCAGCACGTGACCCCACGCGACGTGCTCGGGGTGGCCGAGCTCGATGATCCGCTCGGCCAGTCCCCTGGTGACGTCGGTGTCGTCGACGTGCAGCGCGTAGAGCTTGCCCGCGCCCAGCGAGCCGTAGTGCGGGTGCCCGCTGTCGAGGAGCTTGCGCAGCAGCGGTTCGGCGTCGTGGTCGCGTCCCTGCTCCAGCATCGCCAGCGCCCGCTGGTAGGCGATCTGCAGGAACTCGGTCCCCTCGGTGCGCTCGGGCGGCAGGTTGAGCTGCTGGGCGGCCTCGACGACGGCGGGGTCGCCGCAGGACAGCGCGCGGGTGCGGGCCTCGCGGGCGCCGCCGATGTCGCCGAGCTGCTGGAGCACCTGCGCCAGCAGGACGTCGGCGCGGCCGGCCTCGTCGGGTTCGGCGCCCTCGGTGGCGAAGCGCAGCAGCACCTGGGCGGTGGGCAGTTCCCCGGTGTTGAGCAGCAGGTGGCCGAGGGCGAGAGCAGCGGCTTGGGCGTGCACGGGATGACCGGAATCAATCACCCGCTGGTGGACGTCGCGGGCGGCGGCGAGGTCGTCGTTCTCGGTGAGGATCGCGCCGAGCATCAGCCCGGCCTGGGCGGCGGCTTCGTAGTCGCCTTCGTCCAGCACGGTGCGTAACGCCTGGGCCGCGGCGTCGTGATCACTGTCGAGCAGCAACCGCCTCGCTCGAGTGACCTCTTGCTCCCACCGTGACATTCCGCTGCGCCCTCCGATCGGGTGATCGCCGATCACGAGAATATCGCCCTTGGCGCGTGGGGAAACCGGCCGCAGCCACCTTTCCCCCGCACGCGCGAAGGAGCGGGCCGCCCATGCGATGGACGACCCGCTCCGCGTGGTTGCAGCACTCGGTCAGCTGGCGAGCTGCTTGAGCCGCTCGATGCCTTCCTTGTACTGGTTGATGTCGGTGTTGCCGCTGATGCCGGCAACCTTGCCCTTGTCGGTGTACTGCCAGAAGTCCCAGTCCTGGAAGCCCTTGGGCACCGTGGGGCTGTCGACCTCGTAGGCGGCCAGCCACAGGTTGTGGTTGCTGAAGGAGTCGGTGCCGCCCATGCACTGCTTCCAGAAGGACGGGTTCGCGTAGATGATCGGGTCCTTGCCGGTGCGCTGCTTGACCGTGTCGTTGAACGACTTGGTCCACTGGTGCATCCCGTCGACGCTCTTGCCGTAGCAGCTTCCGCCGTTGGGGTCGACCTCGAGGTCGAGGACCGGCGGCAGGGTCTTGCCGTCGTTCTTGTAGTCGATGATGTCCAGGAACCGGTTGGCCTGGGTCGCGCCGTCGGAGTCGTCGGGCCGCGCGAAGTGGTAGGCGCCGGCGATCAGACCCGCGTCCTTGGCACCGTGGTACTGCTGGGAGTACTTCGGGTTGGTGAAGTTGGTGCCGTCGCTGGCCAGCACGAAGGTGAACTTCTTGTTGTCCTCGGCGACCTTCTTCCAGTCGATGTTCCCGTTGTGGTTGGAAACGTCGATGCCCTCGATGGGCGGGCCCAGCGGAGCTTCCTTCTTCGGCTCCTCCGACTTGGCCTCGGACTTCGTCTCGGACTTGGTCTCCGCGCGGGTCTGCGGCGGCTCGGCCTTCTTCTGCTCGGCGGGCTGCGGGGCGGCCTGCTGGACCGGTGCCTGCTGGACCGGGGCCTGCTGCGCCTGCATCGGGGCGGCCACGGCGGCCTCCTCGACGTCGCGCTGGTCGCCACCACCGGCGAGGCCGCCGATGATCAGGCCGACGACGCCGACGGCGGCCACTCCGGCACCCACCTGCACGGGGCGCAGGCGGGAAGCGCTCTTGACTGACTCGGGGACGTGCGGCGCAACCCTCTCCCGGAGGCGCCGCACGGCGGGGGCGTTCTGGACGCGCTGCAGCAGCGGCGAGAGCCACTGCATCAGGCGCTGGAGCAGCGGTGCGAGCCACTGGCCAACGCGATCCGCTGCCATGCGCGGACCGCTGTCAGCGCCCGCCGCCTTGGCGTGCCGCCCACCCTCGGTCGCCTCGTTCTTGGGGGTCGAGGCGTGATCGTTGTTTTCGGGGGATCTGCTGTGGTCGGGGGTCTCGGGATTCACGAGCCCCACACTCCGCGACGGAGCGTGGTCTGCCATCGAGGTTTATACCTAGACGACTACCTAGTTTCACCCTATCGGGTATCAATGCCCACATATTCGACTACGCGCCGTGAAACAGCCCCGGAGTTCGCCGAATCCTAACCACACCACGTCCCCACTCGGTCACCACCCCACCTCCTCCGCGGCGGGAGGCGAGACCCGCGGTGCTCGTCAGCGCGAGTACCGCGGGTCTCGCCCCTTCCCGCCGCGGAGCGGGGCGGCGATGGCGAGGAGGAGGGCGAGGAGGGCGACGACCCAGAGGGTGATGGTGATGGGGCTGGAGACCAAGATCGCGGGGTCGCCCTCGGAGATGGTCAGGGCGCGGCGGAGCTGCTGTTCGGCGATCGGGCCGAGGATGAGGCCGACCACCGCCGGGGCCACCGGGATGCCGGCCTGGCGCATCAGGAGTCCCACCAGCCCCAGCACGCACAGGACCACCAGGTCACCGGTCGTGCCACCGGCGGCGTAGGTGCCGAGCGCGGCGAACACCAGCACCCCGGCGTAGATGCCGTAGGCGGGGATCGTGAGCAGCCTGGCCCACATCCGCACCAGCGGGAGGTTGAGCACCAGCAGCATCAGGTTGCCGAGGTAGAGGCTGGCGATGAGCGTCCACACCAGCGGTCCGGACTCCTCGAACAGTTCCGGTCCCGGTTGCAGCCCGTAGGACTGGAACGCGGTGAGGATGACCGCCGCCGTCGCCGAGGTCGGCAGCCCGATGGTCAGCAGCGGCACCAGCACGCCCGCCGAGGCGGCGTTGTTGGCCGCCTCGGGCCCGGCCACGCCCTCGATGGCGCCGCCTCGGGGTGCTTGGTCAGCTTCCGCTCGACGCTGTAGCTCAGGAACGTCGGCACCTCCGCGCCGCCGGCGGGCAGGCTGCCGATCGGGAACCCCAGCAGGGTGCCGCGCAACCACGCGGGCCAGGAACGCCGCAGGTCGGAGCGGGAGAGCACGACGCGCTCGCGCAGCGGCTGCACGGTCGACGAGCCGGTGCCGCTGAGCAGGTGGCCGAAGGACTCGCTGAGCGCGAACAGCGCGATCACCACGATGACCACGTCGACGCCGTCCAGCAGCGAGTCCACGCCGAAGGTCAGCCGGGGCTGACCGGTCTGCGAGTCGATGCCCACCAGCCCGACCGCCACCCCGACCAGCAGGCTCGCGACGCCCTTGAGCAGGTCGGGGCCGAGCAGCGCGCTGACGGTCACGAACGCCACGGCCATCAGCGCCACGTACTCCGGTGGCCCGAAGCTGGTGGCGAACCCGGCGACCGCGGGCGCCAGGAACGTCAGCCCCAGCGTGCCGATGGTCCCGGCCACGAAGCTGCCGAGCGCGGCGGTGGCCAGGGCGGCCGAGGCGCGCCCGGCCCGGGCCATCTTGTTGCCCTCCAGCGCCGACACCATCGAGGCGCTCTCACCCGGGGTGTTGAGCAGGATCGAGGTGGTCGACCCGCCGTACATGCCGCCGTAGTAGATGCCCGCGAACAGGATCAGCGCGCTGGAGGCCTCCAGCCGGAAGGTGATCGGCAGCAGCAGCGCCACGGTCAGCGCCGGCCCGATGCCGGGCAGCACCCCCACGGCGGTACCGATGGTCACGCCCACCAGCGCCCACAGCAGGTGCCCCGGCGTGAGTGCGCTGGCGAACCCGTCGAGCAGCAGTCCCCACTGTTCCATCTAGAAACCCCAAGGTCCGCTGGGCAGGCTCAACCCGATGAGCCGGTCGAAGACGAAGAACACCGCCGCTGCCAGCGCCCACCCGTAGGCGAGCAGCACCCAGCGGCGGGGAGCGCCGAGCAGCAGCGCGGCGGACACGAACAACCCGGTCGCGGTGACCACGTAGCCGAGCAGCGGCAGCAGCGCGGCGAAGGCCAGCAGCGCGCCGACCAGCGCGACCACCCGCCACCCGGCACCGGAGCGCGGAGTCGGCTCCGCTGCGCGAAGCCGGATCCCGGCCTGCACGAGCAGTCCGAAGCCGACCGCGGCGAGCAGGGCGGCGACGATCAGCGGCATGACGGCAGGCCCCGTCGCCGAGTCCTGCTCCGGCAGCCGCCTCGCGTCGACGACGACCACCACGGCGGCGACCAGCATCAGCGCCCCGAACAGTCCGGTGGCCAGCGCGGTTCGACGGTCCTGCACGGCCCTCACCCCAACCCGATCTCGCCGAGCACGTCGGACACCCTGCCCTGCTCGTGCCGCAGGAAGGTCTCGAACTCCGGGCCGCCGAGGGTGGCGTCACCCCAGCCCTCCTCGGCGAGCGCTTCGCGCCACTTCGGCGAGCGGGCCATCTCCAGCAGCGCCTGCTCCAGGGCCCGCTCCTGCTCCGGGGAGATGTCCCCGGGTGCGACGACGCCGCGCCAGTTGTCCAGCTCCACGTCCAGGCCGCTCTCCCGGAGCGTCGGCACGTCGGGCAGCGTCGGCGCCCGCTGCGCGCTGGAGACCGCCAGCGCCCGCATCTGCCCGGAGGTGATCTGCGGCTCCAGTTCGGAGACACCGGAGATCGCGATTGTGGCGCGCCCGGACAACGCGGTGCTGAGCAGTTCACCGCCGCCGGAGTGCGCGACGTAGGACAGCTGCGCGGGGTCGGCGCCGACGGCTTGGGCGAGCAGGCCGGCCAGGATGTGCTCGGCTCCCCCGGCCGACCCGCCGGCGATGGACACCGCGTGCAGGTCGTCGTGCATGCGCGCGGTGAGGTCGTGCAGCGTGCGGATCGGTGAGTCCTTCGGCACCGCGATGACTTCGGCGTCGGTGGTGAGCCGGATCAGCGGTGTGGTGTCGTCGAGCGAGACGGGTGATCCGTTGGCCTTCACCGCGCCGACCATGATCAGCCCGGTCACCATCAGCTGCGTCGGATCGCTCTGGTGGCGGACGAACTGGCTGAGCCCGATCGTCCCGCCCGCGCCGGTGACGTTGTGGACCTCGGTGCGCCCGACCTGGTCCTGCAGCGCGTTCTGCATCTCGCGGGCGGTCTGGTCCCAGCCGCCGCCGGGCGCGGCAGGCGCCATCAGCCGCAGCTGCCGGTCGCCGAGCAGCTGCGCCACCGGGCTGCCGTGCGTTCGCTCGTCGGGGGCGGTGACGACGACGGCGCAGGTGAGCAGCACCGCCACCACCCACGGGATCACTTTCGCCGGAGAGGGCCGCATGGATCGCCTCGTTCAACGCCGAACGGAGTGTCCACAGATGTATACAGTCCCGTCGATCGCTGAGACAAGGGTCACAAGGTCTCGAAACCGGTACGTCGCAACGGAACGCCGGAGGACCCCGGCTGACCCGACACGCCGAGCCGAGTGGCACGGTTGCGCTGGTGTCGGGTCGGGCACAATGCTCGATCGGATCTGGCGAAGATCGCAGAGAAGGCGGAACCAGGAAACGTGACGACTGTTCATCAGAAGATCGCCGAGGAGCTCGGGGTCCGCGAAGGCCAGGTGGCCTCTGCTGTCGAGTTGCTCGACGGCGGGTCGACCGTGCCCTTCATCGCGCGCTACCGGAAGGAAGTGACCGGGGCGCTCGACGACGCCCAGCTGCGCACGCTCGAGGAACGGCTGCGCTACCTGCGCGAGCTCGAAGAGCGGCGCGCCACGGTGCTGGAGTCGGTCCGCTCGCAGGGCAAGCTCACCGACGAGCTCGAAACCCAGATCAACGCCGCCGATTCCAAGGCGCGCCTGGAGGACATCTACCTCCCCTACAAGCCCAAGCGGCGCACCAAGGCCCAGATCGCCATCGAGGCAGGTCTGGAACCCCTCGCCGACCAGCTCCTCTCGGACCCGGGCAACGACCCGCAGGCCACCGCCGAGGGTTTCGTGGACGCCGACAAGGGCGTCGCCGACACCCAAGCCGCGCTCGACGGCGCCCGCTCGATCCTGGTGGAGCGCTTCTCCGAGGACGCCGACCTGATCGGCGAGCTGCGCGAGCAGGTCTGGACCCGCGGCCGGATCGTCTCCAAGGTCCGCGAGGGCAAGGAGGACGAGGGCGCGAAGTTCGCCGACTACTTCGAGTTCGACGAGCCCTTCACCGCGCTGCCCTCGCACCGCATCCTCGCGCTGTTCCGCGGTGAGAACGAAGAGGTCCTGGAGCTCTCGCTGGAGCCCGACGACGGCACCCCGGTCGAAGGCCCGACCTCCTACGAGCTGCGGATCGCCCAGCAGTTCGGCATCTCCTCCCAGGGCCGCCCGGCCGACAAGTGGCTCTCCGACGTGGTCCGCTGGGCCTGGCGGACCCGCATCCTGACCCGGCTGAGCGTCGACCTGCGGCTGCGGCTGCGCCAGCACGCCGAGGACGAGGCCGTCCGGGTGTTCGCGGCGAACCTGCGCGACCTGCTGCTGGCCGCCCCGGCCGGTTCCCGCGCCACGATGGGCCTGGACCCGGGTTACCGCACCGGCGTGAAGGTCGCGATCGTCGACGGCACCGGCAAGGTCGTGGCCACCGACACGATCTACCCGCACCAGCCGCAGCGGCAGTGGGACCAGGCGCTGGCCAAGCTCGCCGCGCTGGCCCAGCAGCACCAGGTGGACCTGGTCGCGATCGGCAACGGCACCGCCTCGCGCGAGACCGACAAGCTCGCCGGTGAGCTGATCAGCAAGCACCCGGAGCTGGGGCTCAGCAAGGTGTCGGTCTCCGAGGCCGGCGCGTCGGTCTACTCGGCGTCGGCCTACGCCTCGCGGGAGCTGCCGGAGCTGGACGTGTCGCTGCGCGGCGCGGTCTCGATCGCGCGCCGGCTGCAGGACCCGCTGGCCGAGCTGGTCAAGATCGACCCGAAGTCGATCGGCGTGGGCCAGTACCAGCACGACGTCTCGGAGTCGAAGCTGTCGCGCTCGCTGGACGCGGTGGTCGAGGACTGCGTGAACGCCGTGGGCGTGGACGTCAACACCGCGTCGGCGCCGCTGCTGACCCGGGTTTCGGGCATCAGCGAGACGCTGGCCGAGAACATCGTGGGACACCGCGACAGCAACGGTCCGTTCCACAACCGCAAGGCGCTCAAGGACGTGGCCCGGCTGGGCCCGAAGGCCTTCGAGCAGTGCGCGGGATTCCTGCGGATCCCCGACGGCGACGACCCGCTGGACTCCTCCGCCGTGCACCCCGAGGCCTACCCGGTGGTGCACCGGATCCTGCAGAGCACGCAGAGCGAGATCGACGCGCTGATCGGCAACGCGAAGCTGCTCAAGCAGCTGAGCCCGCAGGACTTCGTGGACGAGCAGTTCGGTCTGCCGACGGTCACCGACATCCTCGCCGAGCTCGACAAGCCGGGCCGCGACCCACGTCCGGAGTTCAAGACCGCGACGTTCGCCGAAGGCGTCGAGAAGATCGCCGACCTGCAGCAGGGCATGACGCTGGAGGGCGTGGTCACCAACGTCGCGGCGTTCGGCGCGTTCGTCGACGTCGGCGTGCACCAGGACGGCCTGGTGCACGTGTCGGCGATGTCGAAGAACTTCGTCAACGACCCGCACGACGTGGTCAAGTCCGGTGACATCGTCCGAGTCAAGGTCCTCGACGTCGACATCCCGCGCAAGCGGATCTCGCTGACGCTGCGGCTAGACGACGAGCCCGGCAAGGGCGGCAAGCCCGAGCGGGCCGAGCAGGGCGCCCGCGCAGGCGGCGGCCGGGGCAACGGCCCGCGCAACGGCGGTGGCGGCAACGGCGGCGGGAACCGCGGTGGCGGCAACCGCGGCGGTGGCGGCAAGCAGAACCGCGGCGGCGGCGGAGGCCGTCAGCGCAACGACGCTCCCAGCGGCGCGATGGCCGAGGCCCTCCGCAGGGCGGGTTTCGGAAAGAACTGAAGCTGATCCGGGAAGGGGCTCCTCCGTTGCACCTCGGAGGAGCCCCTTCTCGCGTCACCGGTCGAAACGCCCGGCCTTGACCGCAGCCACGAACAATCGCCACTGCTCGGCCGATGCTGTGATGTGGTCGCCTTCCTGGAGCGCCGAATCGCGCACGGCAACACCGGTTCTTAAGGGGCCGACCTCGAGGCGGGAACTCACGTTCTGAGACCGCGACGAAGCTCGCCAACCGGCCGGGTTCGCTGTCATGTTCTCGCGCCTTCCAGCTCATCGAGGATGTCCGCGATCAAATCCGTTGTCTCACACGGACCCGTCGCCAGTCCCAGAAGGGTAATCACCGCCTCCGGGCAGGTGATCACTCCGACCGGGACAGGACCCGGTCTACCCCGCGCAGGTCGCGGTCAAACCTGGAATCCGGCCCGCTGCGGGATGACTGGTTTCAGTCACGACTGATCCGATGGAGGGCACGATGATCAGAGCGTTCCGGACCACACCGGCGCACTCGCGCCGAGAGCCCGACCGCGCAGCTGAACCGTCCACAAGGGACTGACGAAAGCGTCGGGAAGGACCCGAGGGTGGAACTCACCAGGAAGAAAGGAGCGGGAAAGGGCGAAATCGCCTCACTTCCGCATGACCGGCCCCATTGGGATCACCAACGGCACCCGGAAGGCTCAGTTGCCGGCCGGTTCCCGGCTGCCGTCCGGGGCGGTGCGCTGCGACATGACCTCGGCCATGCGCTCGCCGACGACGGCCGGGATCAGGCGCTCGGCGGAGCGGATCGCAGCCGCCTGCAGCGCGTTGAACACCAGCGGCCGCAGCCGGTCGATGACCTCGCCGTAGAACGAGGTGGCCTCCTCCGCGCTGGACGCGCGCGTGACCACGTGCTGCCGCACCAGGCCGGCGAGGTCGTCCCCGAGCGAGTCGACCTTCTTGAGCAGCTCTTCGGCGATCGTCAGGGTGTCGGCGAGCGGGATGCCGAGGTCGACCAACTCCGCCGCCGCGTCGTAGAGCAGCGGGCTCGTGGTCACGAACCCACGTCCACGCCGCTCCAGGATCCCCAGGTCGATGACGCGCTTGATCGCGCTCGGGGTGATCTGGTTGCCGAACTTCCTGCGCAGCTCGCCGAGCGTCACCGCGCGCGGCGCTTCGACCGCCCAAGTCCGGTCGGCCACCGCTTCTTCCAGACCGAGCACCTCACCGAGGCTGCGACCGGATTCCCAAGCGCCGAGCATCTCCTTGATCTGCGCGAACGCGTACCCGCGCTCCAGCATGCTGATGATGAGCTTGAGCCGGGTCAGGTGCGCGTCGGAGTAGATCGCCGTGCGACCTTCCTTGCGAGGTGGCGGCAAGAGCTCGCGGTCCTGGTAGACGCGCACGTTGCGCACCGTCGTTCCCGCTGCCCGGGCGAGGTCGTCGATCCGATAGTCCACCACCCGGGCCAGTGTAGTTACACCCCGCAAGCCGTGCCGATCAGCGTCCGCGCGTCCTTCGGCGTCAGGAAAGGAAACCGCGCAGCACCGACGCGGTTCCCTCCAGGTGCGCGGCCATCGCGGTTCGGGCCTGGTGGAGCGCACCACGTCCTCGTGCTGCTCGATGTTGTGCTCCAGCCCTGGAATCGCCTGCTTCTGCTGCACAGACACCACCTGCGCCGCCGACGCCCCGGAGGAAGCACCCTCGATGCCGCCGAGGACGACCTCACCTGAAAAGCGGAGAGGTGGCCCGGTCGGACGGGGGTCCTCGACCGGGCCACCTCAACGGGCGGGAACGCCTGCGGGGGTCAGGCGTCCACCCGCTCCCCCTCCTGGGGCTCTTCCTGATCGGCCTTGCGGCCGGGCAGGAGCTTGGCCAGCAGCGGCCAGACGAGGATCAGCGCGACGACGCAGTAGACCGTGATCGAGAACGGCGTGTTGACCAGCCCGCTCAGGCTGCCGTCGCTGATCTGCAGAGCTCGGCGCATCTGCTGCTCGGACGTCGGGCCCAAGATGACCGCGATGATCGCCGGGAGGACCGGCAGACCGTAGCGGCGCATCGCGAAACCGATCAGGCCGATGACGAACAGCACCACCAGGTCGAGCGGTTCACCGCCGACCGCGTACGCGCCGACGCTGGCGAAGAACAGGATGCCCGCGTACAGGTACGGTCGCGGGATCTGCAGCAGCTTCGCCCAGACGGGAGCCAGCGGCAGGTTCAGCACCAACAGCAGGACCGAGCCGATGAACATGCTGGCGATCAGCGCCCAAACCAGGTTCGATTCCTTCTGGAACAGCAGCGGTCCAGGCTGGATGCCGTACTGCTGGAACGCTGCCAGCATCACCGCGGCCGTCGCGGTCGTGGGCAGGCCCAGGGTCAGCATGGAGACCATCGTTCCGGCCGCCGATGCGCTCGCCGTCGCCTCCGGTCCGGCAACGCCCTCGATCGCGCCGTTGCCGAACTCGTCCTTGTGCTTCGACAGCTTGCGCTCGGCCACATAGGACAAGAACGTGGGGATTTCCGCACCGCCCGCGGGAATCGCGCCGAACGGGAACCCGATCAGCGGACCGCGCAGCCACGGCTTCCAGGACCGGCGCACGTCCGCAGCGCCCAGCCAGGGGCGCCCCACCGGGATCGGCTTGCCGCTGGTGCGGCGCAAGTGCGCCGCGACCCACAAAGCCTCACCGATCGCGAACAACCCGACCGCCACGACCACCACGTCGATGCCGTCGGCCAAGTGCAGCAGACCGAAAGTCAGCCGTTGCTGACCGGTCATCTGGTCCAGCCCGATCAGGCCGATCGTGAGACCGATCAGCAGCGACGCGAAGCCGCGCAGCCGCGAAGTACCCATCACCGAGGTGACCGCGATGAAGGCCAGCACCATGATCGCCAGGAAATCCGGCGCACCGATGTTGACCGCGAGACCCGCGATCGTGGGCCCCAGCAGTGCCAGCAACGTGACGCCGATGATCGCGCCGATGAAGTGCCCGATCGCGGCGGCCGCCAGCGCCTGAGCCCCGCGTCCCTTGCGGGCCATCGGGTTTCCTTCCAGCGCGGCCACCACCGAGAAGCTCTCACCCGGCGTGTTCAACAGGATCGACGTCGTCGAACCACCGAACATGCCGCCGAAGTAGATCCCGGCGAACATGATGAACGCGCTGGTGGGTTCCAAGCCGTAGGTCAACGGCAGCAGCAGGGCCACCGCCATCGCCGGACCGATCCCCGGCAGCACGCCGATCGCGGTGCCCAGCAGCACACCGATCGCCGCCCACAGCAGGTTCATCGGCGTGAGCGCGGTGGCGAAACCGTCCAGAAGCAGGCTCAGCGAATCCATGTCACACCCCCAGCAGCGGAATGCCCGGGAGCGAAACGCCGAGCAGGTAGTTGAACACCACGTAGGTGAGTACGGTCAGCCCCGCGGCGATCAACGGGTCCCGGTTGAAGGCACGGCTGCCGAGGGCGTAGGCCGAGCCCCAAAACAGGATCACTCCGGAGAGCAGGAACCCGACGACGTTGATCAGCGCCGCGTTCGCGAGGAAAGCCGCGGCCAGCAGCAGCACCGTCTTCCAGTCCGCCGGCACCGACAGGTCGACGTCTTCACCGATCTCCGACTCGCCGCGGCCTCCCCGCAGGACGTCCACCACCAGCAGCGCGGACACCACGAGGAGCCCCGAACCCACGACGATCGGCATCGTCTTCGGGCCCACCGGACCCCGCTGGGCGAAGTCCGTCGAGATCAGCAACGCGTCTACGAGGACGAAAGCGCCGAGTGCGGCCAGCAGCACGCAGATGCCGAGCTCGGAATGGTCCCGCAACCACGTCGAACCGGACGGGGTTTCCCCCGGGCGGTCTTGCCCGGGGGAGGTCACGCGACTCTCGCTCATGCCAGTCCCAACTCCTTGAGCACCGAGGCCACTCGGTCGTTCTCGGACTGCATGAACTTGGCGAACTCGTCACCGGACTGGAAAGCGTTGGTCCAGCCGTTGCGCTTCAAGGTGTCCTGCCACTGCGGAGACTCGTTGAGCTTGGTGTAGAGCGAAACCAGCTTCTCGCGGTCGGCGTCGTTGAGGCCGGGAGGTGCCACCACGCCGCGCCAGTTGGTGAACTCCACGTCGATGCCGGATTCCTTCAGCGTCGGGGCGTTCACCCCGGCGGCGCGCTGCGCGCTGGTCACTGCCAGCACCCGCAGCTCACCCGCGTCGATCTGATCGCGCACCTCACCGATGCCGGTCACGCCGAAGGCGACCTTGCCGCCGAGCAACGAGGCCAGCAGCTCGCCACCACCGTCGAACGGCACGTAGTTGACCGCTTTCGGCTCCAGACCGGCCGCCTTGGCCGTCAGCATCGGAGCCAGGTGGTCCGGACCGCCGGGGGACGAGCCGCCGCCCACCGGGAGACCGCCGGGGTTCGCCTTCCAGTCCTGGACCAGCTGCTTGATGTCCTGGTACTGGGAGCTCTTCGGCACCACGATGATGTCGGGCTCTTCGGTGAGCTTGGCGATCGGCGTGGTGTCCTTGAGCTGGACCGGGGACTTGTTAGTGTAGGAAGCGCCGACCACGCCCAGGCCCATCTGCAGGGCGAGCTTGCCGTTGCCGTTCTCAGCGGCCGTGCGGCCGAGGCCGATCGTGCCGCCCGCACCCGGCACGTTGAACACCTCGACGTTGCTGTTGAGCTTGGCCTCTTCCATCACCTTCGCCGCGGACCGGGCGGTCGTGTCGTAGCCACCGCCGGGCTCGGTGGGGACCATGATCCGCAGTCCTTGGATTTCGCTGTCCTGGGATTGCCCGCCGGAGCTGAACTTCATCACGACCGGGATACCGATGATGAGTGCCAGGGCCGCGATCACGGCCAGCACAGTGCGTGCGCGCACTTCGAACCCGCCTCTCCGTTGTGGTGGGTGCTGCATGAGATCCTGGCCATAGTTGCCACTCCTAAACCCGGATGTCTCGCTTTAGCACGTATCGGCACTTTTGTTACTTGCGTAACCCGATCCGGGGGGCAGCCAGAACGGGTTGACCGGACGTCTAACGTTTCGAGACCGGTGGTGGAGAGGAGGTGGGTCTGGTGTTTCGGGTGCGCGGTTCGCTGTCGCGTCAGATGCTGAGCGGGCAGCTCGTGATCATCTTGTTGCTGCTGGCGTCCGTCGCGGTGTTCTCGGTGGCGGAGACCGACCAGACGTTCCGGGCCACCGAAGGCCGCAAGATGCTGTCGGTGGCCGAGGACGTCGCCGCCACCGGAGGCGTCCGGGTCAGCCTCACCGACGAAGTGTCCTCGCAACGCTTGCTGGCGATCTTCGCGCAGAGCGCGCAGAACCTCTCGGGCGCCGACTTCGTGATCATCGCCGACCATCGCGGCACCGTGCTCGCCGCGACGGACCCCGACCAACGCGGACTACCGCTCCCGCTGGGCGAATCGAGGGTGCTCAGCGGCCGGGCCTGGGTCGGCGAGATGGCCATCGGCGGCGTCGACTCCCTCGTCGCGCACGTTCCGGTTGTCTCCCGCGACGGCGGCATCCTCGGTATCGTCGCCGCAGGCCGGCACTCCCCCGACCTGTTCCAGGCGGTCCGCCAGGCACCGGAGTACCCGCTCGGCCTGCTGGCCTTCGCCGCGTTCCTCGGCATCGCCGGTTCGGTGCTGCTGGCACGGCGGGTCAAGCGACAGACCCTCGGACTGGAACCGCAGGAGATCACCCGGCTCGTCGAGCACCGCGAGGCACTGCTGCACGGCGTGCGCGAAGGCGTCCTCGGCGTGGACGAGCAGAACCGGATCACACTGGTCAACGACCAGGCGCTACGCCTGCTGGCGCTGCCGGCGGACTCCTTGGGACGCGACATCGACTCCCTCGACCTCGGCGACCGGGCGCGCGACGTGCTCACCGGACGGACCGACGGGGTGGACCAGATCGTGCTGCGGCGCGGGCGGGTCGTGGTGCTCAACCGGATGCCGATCTCCTCGGTCGGCGCGGTGGTGACGATGCGCGACCGCACCGAACTGGTCGACCTGCAGCGCGAGCTGGCGGTGCACCGCGACACCACCGACACGCTGCGCGCCCAGGCCCACGAGTTCTCCAACCGGCTGCACACCATCTCCGGTCTGGTGGAGCTCGGCGAGTACGACGAGCTGCAGCGCTACGTGCAGCGGATCAGCCACCACAGCGAGCAGTGGCACGCCGAGGTGACCGCGCGCGTGCAGGACCCGGCCACGGCCGCGCTGCTGATCGCCAAGTCGAGCCTGGCCGCCGAGCGCGGGGTGGGGTTGCGGCTGCACGAGGGCGGCTTCCTCGGCGAGATCGACGAGGAGCTCTCCGCCGACGTGGTCACGGTGCTCGGCAACCTCGTCGACAACGCGCTGGACGCGCTGGAGTCCACGAAGGACGCTTGGATCGAGGTGGAGCTGCGGCACAGCGACGAGATCACCGTCGTGGTGCGCGATTCCGGTCCGGGCGTGGCGCCGGAGATCGTCGAGGAGGTCTTCCGGCACGGCTTCACCACCAAGGCCGCGCGCGGTGGTGAGCGCGGCCTGGGACTGGCGCTGACCAGGCAGATCTGCCGCAGGCGCGGCGGATCGGTGGAGGTGCACAACGCCGACGGCGCGGTGTTCACCGCGCGGCTGCCGTTGGAGGAGGCATGATCAGGGTTCTGGTCGTCGACGACGACTTCATGGTCGCCAAGGTCCACAGCGGGTACGTCTCGCGGGTGGACGGGTTCGAGGTCGTCGGCGTCGCGCACACCGGGGCCGACGCCGTGGTGGCCGTCGACGAGCTGCGGCCGGACCTGGTGCTGCTGGACATCTACCTGCCCGACGTCGACGGCCTGTCGGTGCTGCGCCAGCTGCGCGGCCGGCCGTCGGCCGATCCGGACGTCATCGTCATCACCGCGGCGCGCGACCTGGACACCGTCCGGGGCGCGATCCACGGCGGGGCGCTGCACTACCTGATCAAGCCGTTCAGCTACGAGGCGCTGCGGGAGCGGCTGGAGAGCTTCCGCTCGGTCCACCGCGCGCTGGCCGACCTCCCGGGCGATGCCCCGACCGCGCAGCAGGACGTCGACCGCCTCTTCGGCACCAGGGCTCGCGGCGTGACCCCGCCGAAGGGCTTGTCGCCCGAGACCTCCCGCATCGTCGAGGAGATCCTCCGCGACCGCTCCGCCGACGGCGGCGACCTCTCGGCCACCGAGTGCGCCGACGCCACCGAGCTCTCCCGGGTCAGCGCCCGCAAGTACCTGGAGCACTTCGTCGAGTCCGGCAGGGCCGAGGTCCACCTCCGCTACGGAGGGACCGGCCGCCCAGAACGCCGCTACCGCTGGCTCTGACCCCCGCCGTGCTGTCGCGGATCCGATTTCAATGGAAGTCCGATCCATGATTTCCATTGAAATCGGAGGTCGGGTTTCCATTGAAATCGGGGACTTCGCCCGGTGGGGCTAGTGCGGGGCGAAGGTCACCGGTAGTGAGGTGAGGCCTCGCATCAGCAGCGAGGGGCGCCAGGTGAGGTCCTCCGGGTCGACTCCCAGGGTGGTGTCCGGGAGGCGGTCGAGGAGGACCTCGATGCCGGTGGTGGTGATGGTCCTGGCGATCTCCTGGGCCGCGTAGGGGCAGCCGTACTCGCCGTGGCTGAACGACAGGTGCGCGTGGTTGCCGGTGGCGCCCTCGTGGCCGTGCGGGCGGACCTGGGGGTCGGCGTTGGCCGCGGCCAGGCCGAGAACCAGCAGGTCCCCCCGCCGGATGGGTTTGCCGCCGAGCTGGACGTCCTGGTTCGCCCAGCGCCCCACCTGGTTCTGGGTGGGGGTGTCCTCCCAGAGGACCTCGTTGAGGGCGTGGCCCACGCTGCCGCGGCCACCCGCCAGGTCGATGGCGAACCGGGCTTCGGTGAGCATCAGCCGCAGCGCGTTGGCCATCCAGTCCGATGTGGTCAGGTGCGCCTTGCCGAGGGTGATGAACAGGTCTGCGGCGATCTCGTCCTCGGAGAAGCCGATCGGGTGCTCCACCAGGTAGGACACCAGGTCGCCGGACGGATCGGCGCGGCGTTCGCGCACCAGCCGCAGCATCCGGCGGACGGTGCGCTCGTGCGCGCGCACCGCCTCCTCGCCCTCCTGCCCGGACAGCGCGACGTCGTGGGTGAGCATCGGGACGTCGTCGTCGGGCAGCCCGTAGATCTTGGCCATCGCCAGCAGCGGGATCTGGTGGGTGTACTCCACGACGAGGTCGGCGAAGCCGCGCCCGGCGAACCGGTCGATGAGTGTGTCGCAGATCCGCTCCACCGCACCGGAGATCTCGAACGGGTCCACAGTGGCCAGTGCGTCGTGCACGACGGGGGCGCGCGTGCGGTGCTCGTGCACGTCGGCCAGCAGGGCCGAGGGACGGGGTTCGACGTAGGCGCGCAGCGACCAGTCCTCCGGAACCCGGTGCCACTGGTTCCAGCGCCGCGGATCGCGGGTGAACAGCTCGGGGTTGCCGACCACGTGGTGCACTTCGCGGTACCCGAGCACGCACCAGGCGGGAACGCCGCCCTCCAGCTGGATCGGCGCCACCGGCCCGTGGTCCCGCCGCAGCCGCCGGTACACCGCGGCGGGGTCGCGGTGGAAGCGCTCGCCGAAGAACGGCGACGCGCCCGCGGACGGGTCCATCACGACTCCCGGGCCAGCGACATCTCGTGCAGGTGCTCCACCAGCCGCACCAACACCCCCTTGCTGGACCCGCGGTCGCGGGCGTCGCAGTCGAGCATCGGCACCTCGCCGGGCAGGTCCAACGCCTCGCGCACGTGCTCCAGGCTGTGCTTGGGAACGCCGAAGTTGTTGCGCGCCACCACGAACGGCGTCCCCTGCTCCTCCAGCCGGTCGATGGCGTACCAGCAGTCGGCGATGCGGCGGGAGTCCACCAGCACGACCGCGCCGAGGCAACCGCTGAACAGCTGGTCCCAGATGAACCAGAACCGCTCCTGGCCGGGTGCGCCGAACAGGTACAGCACCATCCGTTCGTTGAGCGTGATGCGCCCGAAGTCGAAGGCGACCGTGGTCGTGGTCTTGGCGCCGACGCCGGCGGTGGAGTCCACGCCGACGCTGGCGACCGTCATCGTCTCCTCGGTGTTCAGCGGCCGGATCTCGCTGACCGAGCGCACCATCGTGGTCTTGCCGACCGCGAAACCACCGATGACCACGACCTTGAGCCCGTCGGAGGCGCTGCGCCGCAACGGGATCCGGTCAGATGTTGCGAAGTCCAACGAGCACCTGCTTGAGGAAGTCGGGTGTCGGGATCTCCGACGGGTCGCGCCGGGCCGAGGGGTGCCGCGCGGTGATCTTGCCCATCGCCTGGAGATCACCGAGCAGGATGCGCACCACGCTCACCGGCAACCGGAGCTCGGCGGCGAGTTCCACCACCGAGATCGGTTCGCGACCCAGTCGCAGGATGGCGGCATGCTCGGACTGCATGCCCGGAGTCGGTTCGCCCTCGGCGACCACGAGGGTCACCGCGTCGAAGGCGTCATCGGCGGGACGGGTGCGGCCGCCGGTGACGATGTAGAGCCGGTCCGGGTCCTCGTCGTCGAGCAGCCGCCGCGTCATGAGACCTCGACCCGGTTCGGACTGCGCAGGTGCTCGCCGATCTGCTCGACGAGCTCGTTCATGTTGTGGCCGACGACGCCCACGTCGGCCTCGTCGGAGGCCAGCACGGCCAGGTGGGCGCCGAAACCGGCCTCGACGATGCACAGCACGCCGCCGTAGAACTCGGTCATCGACTGCCGCACTCCCCCGCTGCCGTCGCCGAACTCCACCGAGGCGCCGTAGGACAAGCTCTGGATGCCGGAGGCGATGGCCGAGAGCTGGTCGGCTTGGTCGGAGGTCAGGCCGGCGGTGTGGCAGAGCTTGAGACCGTCCTTGGACAGCACCAGCGCGTGCCTGCTGCCGGGGGTGTTCTGCAGCAGGTTCTCCAGCATCCAGTCGAGCTCGCGGGTGTCGATGGTCATCGCGGTGGCGGGACCGCGGGCGGGGCGACCCGTGGTCCCACACCTCCAATCGGGGTCTTCCAGGGGGTCATCGGGGTTCGTCGTCCGATGTGGACGATTCGTCGCGGCGGGACTTGGAGAACGCGCCGAAGCGCGAGCCCGCGTCCAGCCGCTTGCCCTCGGCCTTCCTGGGTGCGGGGGCCGAGCGCACGGCGGTGAGGGTCTTGCCCCGGCGGCGCTTGGGGAGTTCGCCGGGATCGGTTGTTTCCACTGCGGTTTCGGCGTGCGGGTCCAGCGTCGGCTTGGCCGGTTCCTCCTCGGCGAGAGGTTCGGACTCCGGACGCGGCTGGGTGATCAGCTTCTGCGGGATCATCACCACCACGCCGGTCCCGCCGCGCGCGGAACCGCGGAAGGACACCGACAGCTCGTGCTTGCGCGCCAGGCAGCCGACGACGGCCAGGCCGAGCCGGCTGCCGGAGATCTCGGCGAGGTCCAGCGGCGCGTCCGACACCGCCTGCTCGGCGCGGGCGAGCGCGGCGTCGCTCATCGCCAGCCCGCTGTCCTCGACGGTGACCACCACCCCGCTGTGCACCTCTTCGACGTAGACGTGCACCTCTTCGGTGGGCGGGGAGAACTTGGTGGCGTTGTCCATGATCTCGGCCAGCGCGTGCATGACGCCCTCGGCCGCGTAGCCCACGACCGCGACGGTGCTGGTGGAGTGCAAGCGGATTCGCTGGTAGGCGCTGATGCGGCCCATCGCGCCGCGCAGCACGCTCTCCACCACGATCGGCTTTGTCCAGCGGCGTCCGCTGCGCGCTCCGGTGAGCACCGCGATGCTGTCGGCGAGCCGCCCGGCCTGCGCGGTGGTGTGGTCGAGCTTGAGCAGGTCGGCCAGCACGTCCTCGGACTCGTGCTTGCCCTCCATCTCGCGCAGGTCGGCGAGCATCCCGGTGGCCAGCGCCTGGACCCGGCCCGCGGCGGTGGAGCAGGTGGACAGCGCTGCGGCGCGCGCCTTCTCGCTGGTGGCCAGCTCCTTGGACAGGGCCTTGATGACGCGCCGGTGCGGAACGCTGTAGTCGTGCTTGATCTCCTTGTCGGCTTCCTCGGCGGTGGCGCCGCCGCGCAGCTGCCGGGCCAGGCCGGGCAGGGTCTCGTCGGCCAGCTTCACCATGTCGCTGTTCATGCTGGCGGCGGCGATGCGGTAGTGCCGGGTCATCTGCACCCCGCGGACGACTCCTCCGACGGCGACCGACAGCGCGAGCACGAGCAGCGCACCGGTGAGGGCGACCGGGGTGCCGACGGGAGCCTTCACGACCGCCCAGGCGAAGACCGCGCTGGAGAGGACGAGGGTGACCGCGAAGCCGATGACCACCGGGTACCAGTAAGGGAACTCCCCTCGCCGGGGCACGGGACTGTCGGTCGACATCAACGGTTCCTCATCGCCGGATGCGGGTCGGGCTCGCTTTGGGCACACAGGTACGCGACGCAGATAGTAACGGAGAGCATACAGATGCTGACTCTCTTTTGGGTGATGCTCGCCTCATTGTGGCAACCCGCTCCTCATTCGACCTCCAATCCGGAGCTCGTCCTACCGGTTATCTCTTTAGTTCTTTCGGTTTTCCGCAGAACCGGAAAGGCATTTTTCACCCTCATCGGGAACGCGACGAGGGACGCTCACAGATCTTGCGCACTACTCCAGAGAGGTGACGCTGCGTCACTACGCTGCGGATTTTTCACCTGATCAGTGCGGCCAACGATCACTACGCTACGCAGTGGCAAAGTCACTCGCAGAGACGTTGGTGGCCGACCGATGATCACCAGGACCCTCGACCTGGACCGTCCGAGCGACGCGCGCGTCCACGACTACCTGCTCGGCGGCGGCAGCAACTTCGCCGCCGACCGCGCGCTGGCCCGCCACATCCTGGCCGCCGCCCCGCACACCCGGATGGAGGTGCTGGCCGGCCGCGACTGCATGCGGCGGATGGTGCGCACCTGCCTCGACCAGGGCATCCGGCAGTTCCTCGACCTCGGTTCGGGCATCCCGGCAGCAGGCGGCCCGCACGAGATCATCGCCGAGATCGCCCCGGACGCGCGCGTGGTCTACGTCGACAACGAGCAGATCGCCGCCACCCAGGGCGAGCTGCTGCTCGGCGGCAGCGGCACCGCCGCGATGGTGCACGCCGACGTCCGCGATCCGGAAACCGTGCTGGCCGCCGAGGGGACCCGGCGGCTGCTGGACTTCGACCAGCCGGTGGCGGTGCTGATGCTCGGCGTGCTGCACCTCTTCGGCGAGCACCACGACCCGGGCGAGGTGATCGGCCGCTACACCGATGTGCTGGCGCCCGGCTCGTTCCTGGCGCTGTCGCACTTCACCGACGAGTTCGCGCCCGAACCGGCGCACGACGTCCTCGCGGTCCTGCCCGACTGCGCTCCCCCGGCGATCCGCGATCGCAAGACCGTGCTCGCCTTCGTCGAGGACCTCGAACTTCTCGAACCGGGCGCCGTGCCGGTGGCCGACTGGCGACCCGAGCCCGCCGACGCCGACCTGCGCACACCGGAACCGCTGAGCTTCGCGCTGCTCGCGCGCACCGTGCCCCCACCTCGACCGAACAGCTCAAGCGTCTAGACTGTTCGCCCAGAAACTCACCTCTACCAGCAAGATTTCCGGACGTACCGAACTTCGAGGTAGCGAGCGTGCACGAACTGACCGCCACGCGCGCCGGCCGTGTTTCGCAGCGGAGCACCCGGAAAATCAGCTGGGACGCCGTGCGCACCGGCTGCGTGCTGCTGGTGATGATCTACCACGCGACCCACATGAGCCGCGTCACCCACCCCGAGCTCTCCCCGCGCCAGCTGGTCTTCCCGTACCAGGTCGGCGCGAGCCTGCTGCTGGTGATCTCGGCGTACTTCGCGGCGGCCACCATCGGGCGCGGCAGCCTGCTGCGCTACTGGTGGAAGCGGATGGCGCGGCTGGTGCCGCCGTTCGTCGGTGCGGTCGTGCTGATCTGGCTGGTCCTGCGCTTCCTGCGACCACCGAGCTGGGTCGAACCGACCGGCGAGGACCTGGTCGACCACCTGCTGATGCTGTGGAACTGGAAGCCGTTGGAGTACGCCTTCCTGGACGGTTCACATTGGACGGTGCCGCTGCAGCTGATGGGCTTCACCTTCGCCGCGGTGCTGTTCGCCACCAAGTGGGGCCACGGCAGCAAGATCGTCTGGGTGCTGTGGACGGCCGTGCTGCTCCCGCTGACCCAGTGGCACCTGCGGATCTCCGGGGCGCCGGAGACCTACCGGATGATCGTGGACGGTTTCGGCGCGCACCGCTGGCACCTGTTCGTGGCCGGGGTGGCGATCTGGATGGTCTCCACCCGGCGCCTCTCGCGCGGCCACTTCGCGGCCCTGCTGGCCGCCTGCATGTTCGCCCAGTCCATGCACAACTACATCCGGCTGCCCGACGGCCAGCTGGACTGCGACTGGGGCTCCACTCTCGGCGTGTGGACCGGCCTGCTGGTGCTGACGCTGGTCGCCTGCGGTCCGGACTGGAAGCTTCCGCCCGCGCTCGCACGCGGCGTGACCTGGTTCGCCGGGATCTCCTACGGGGTGTTCCTGAGCCACCAGACCATCGGCTACATCCTGCTGCACTACCTCGACACCAGCGGTGTGCCGCCGGTGCTGCAGACGCTGGCGATGCTGGCCACCGGCACCGCCGTGGGCTGGGCGCTGACCAGAGCGGTCGAACGCCCCGCCCACGACTTCCTGATGCGCTTCTACGACCGGACGGCCGCGCGTCAGAGCGGGTGACGCTCCAGCGGCTGCTGGTCGATTCCGGTGCTGCGCAGCGCCGGGACGTCCACGCCGGCCCAGCGGCGCACGGTGGCCTCGGCCTCGGCCCGCTGATGTGCGGGCAAGCCGGCGATCTTGGCGCCGTGGTTGGCGCCGGGCACCAGGTAGGAGTGCGAGTCCTGGCGGCTGGGCTCGAAGGGCTCGGCGCTCCACGGGTCGTTCTGGCCGTTGACGAACATCAGCTCCGAGCCGCGGCTGGAGACCCAGGTGTCGACCTCGCGCATCACGCCCGGCTCGAACTCCATCGGGATCTCCCGCGGCACCAGGTTGCGCGGCTGGCTCAGCTCGCGGTGGTGCAGCAGGTCGGCGAGGGGTTCGTCGGACACCCCGGGCCAGCCCAGCTGCGTTCCGGCCTGGTAGTAGTACGGCGTGTAGGGCTCCATGCCCTGGTCGGTGTAGAAGGCGAACTGGACGGTCTCGTCCAGGAAGCGGTAGATCTCGTCGGTGCTGGCCGTGGTCGCCGGGACCTGGTCGCAGTCCTGCTGGCCCCGGTACTGCCAGAAGCTCCACGGCGCGTCGAGCACGACCAGTTCCAGGCCGCGGTCGATGTCGCCGATGATCCGGTCGAAGGTCATCCCCTGCGAGTCCGCGTAGGCCTGGAACTTCGCGATCACCTCCGGCCGGCGGATCAGCGCCTCGCGCTGCACGGCGGTCAGGGCCTCGCGGCAGACTGGATCGGTACCGACTGAAGAGAGGAACCCGTCGTAGGCGTCGCGATCGTTGTCCACATCGTTCGGTGCGACGTACGCAACGGTTCCGTCCACGTCGTCCGGGTAGAAGTGGCGGTGGTAGACGGCCGTCATGCCGCCCTTGCTCGCACCGGTGGTGATCCACTTCCGGTCGTAGACCCCGCGCAGCGCCGAGATCACCTCGTGCTCGTCGGTGGCCGCCTGCCAGATGTCGAGATCGTTCCAGTCGGCGGGTTCGGGCCGCGACGGCGTGAAGAAGCGGTGCTCCAGGTTGACCTGATTGCCGTCGACCAGCTGCGTCGGCTCCGCGCGGTTCGCGCTGGTCGGCAGCCCGTAGCCGGTGGTGTGCAGCACCGTGGGCCGGGACGGGTCGCGGTGCAGCAGGGTCAGCCGCTGCTGGAAGGTACCGGCGTCCGGGTTCAGGTGATCGACCGGCTGGGTGAAGGTCAGGTCGAACAACCGGAAGCCGGGCTCGGTGGGCCGCTCGCCCACGACGGTCAGGCCCGGCACGTCTTCGAGCCGCTGGGCGAGCTCGTCCTGCGGGGCGGCTCCCGCGGGAATCCCCACCAGCGTCGCAGCGCAGGCCACGGCGGTGGTAGCCCATCCGCGCCAGTTCATCCGACCTCCCGGTGATCACGACGGTCGGAGCAATCTAGCCAGCCGGGCGCACCAGCGGGAAGCGCGCGGCGTGTTCTCGACACGTCCCCCGCGCGCAGCAACGGGCCACCCGCCGGACGCCCGGCGAGCGGCCCAGCGCTCACCCGGGGTGCGCGGTGGTGCGCACCCCGGGTGACGCAGTTGCCTCAGACGGTGGCTTCGGCCTCCTGCGGCAGCGGCTCTTCGTCACGCTGCTTGGGGACCTCGACGCCCTTCTCTCCACTGTGGACGGTTCCGGAGACGTAGGCGTCCGAAGCCTCGCTGTCGGAACCGGTCTCGGTGGCCACCAGGAACGGCTCGGCGTTGCCGAGGATCTGCTGCGCGGTGCGCACCTGCTCGGCCAGCTGCTGCCGGGTCCTGAGCATCGTCGCCGAGTAGTCGTCGGCGCGCTGGATGCGGCGCTCGCTCTCGGCCGTGGCCTCGCGCACGCGGCGCTGCGCCTCCTCGCGGCTGGCCTGCTCACGCTCGGCGAGGATGCGCATGGCCTCCTCGCGGCGGGCGGACATGGACACCTCGAAGTCGTGTTCCACCTGGACACGGCGGTCCTCGGCCTCGGCGTCGAGCTGCCTGCGCTGGATCTCGGCCTCCTTGGCCATCTCCTGCACCTCGGTGCGGGTGCGCGCGATCAGCTCGTTGCGCTGCTGCTCGGACTGGCGGCGCCACTCATCGGCCTCGGCGACCAGCCGCTCGTAGCGGTTGCGCAGCTCGGCGGCGGCCTGCTCGGAGCGGGCCCACTCGTGCTCGGAGGCGGCCTGAGCGCTGGCCACGATCTCCTTGGCCTCGTCCTGGGCCAGCCGGACCATGCGGCGCATCCGGTCGGAGAGCGCATCCATCGAAATGGGTTCCTGCGCCTGCGCGTCGAGCTCGCGCTTGAGCTCCTCGACCTGGGCGCGCGCTTGGTCGAGCTGCGCGGACAGCTCGTTGACCTGGCTTAACGCCGAGTCCCTGTCCTCGGTGACCAGCCGCAGCTCGGCCTCGGTCTGCTGGATGTAGAACTTCACCTGTGAGCGGCGGTACCCGTACCAGACGGTGTCGAAATCGGCCTTCAGCGGTACCAGTTCGCGGTCTTCGATGTGCCCCACGGTCTCACCCCACCTGAGTTGATCAAATTTGCTGGGAGCGAGCCACGCCCCGACGCGGCAAGTCCGTGCCTCACCGGTGATTCATCCGCTGGTGCGCCCGCCGGATCAAAACCGACCACTTCGACGACATCACCGAACACCGATGCCACGGATCGCTATGCCTACATCTTCCTCGCCAGGGCCATTGAGATCAACTGCCCCGATTCCGGTGCAATGCAACGGACATCCGATGTTGACCGCGCGGACACCCGCCCTGAAATGCCTGTTGGAATCAGGTTTTCGCGCCCGGTTGCAGCATCCGCCGAAAAGTCATCTCGATTTCGTCTCGGCTCGGCACCGATTCCCGGACGATCCCCTGCAGCTGCCAACCGCAGAACAGCACCGACAGGGCGCGACCGGTCGCCTCGTCGGTGTAGGAGGCGAACAGCTCGGCCAGCCAGCTGTCCCACTCCTGGCTCACCTGGCGCAGCGCCGGCTTGTGCAGCGCGGCGATGTAGAGCTGGTGCTCAACGGCGGTCTGGGCGCGCGCGGGGCCGAGGTAGTGCAGCACCAGGTCGGTCAGCGCGCTGGCGAGGTCACGGCCCGGTTCCAGCTCGGCGGCCCACTGGCGCATGTGCTCGACGTCGTCCTCGGCGGCCTGCCGCAGGGCACTGGCGAGCAGGTCGTCGAGGGTGGCGAAGTAGTAGGTGGTGGATCCGAGCGGGACACCCGCCGCAGCCGCGACGCTGCGGTGCGTGAGCTTCTCGACGCCGCGCTCCGCGACCACGTCGATCGCGGCGCGGGCGATGCGCTCGCGGCGGTCGGGATCCTTGCGGCGCGCGGTCGGCGCGGGCTGGGTCGTCATGCGCTCGGCGATCCTCCCCTGTCACAGCGCGTGAGCGGATTCGGCATCCGGGTGGCGGGCCGGCTCCCGGGTCCGGGGTGATCGGCCCATCCGGAGATCCAGCTTGCCACGTCGGCGCCAATCCCGATGCGGTCCACGTCACCGACAAGCCGTTTGGCCTGTTCAACTCGCATTTTTCCACGATCCCGAGCGAGCCTGAACAGCCGATGATGTACAGATGTACATCAATGGTGTTAGGGTCTTCTCCCGGCACCGCAGCCAATGGCCGTGCGCGATGCGGAAATGCGTCGCGCGGAATTGGGACGAGAAAGCGCCAGATAGCCACCGAATGGACCACCAGGAGGTGAATTCGGGACCGAGGCGTGCCGATGGAAGGCACCATTCGGCGAATTGCTCCGCATCACCCGGTGCGGATTCGCGTGGCAACGAATCGGCGTCCGACGCATTGTGAACCAGGCACGAAGTGCGACTCGTGTTCACGACGAACGCGGACGCGGACAAACTAGCGACAAAACGGGGAAGAGCCATGCCGCAAGCAGACAATTCGGCACCCACGCTGTACATCGACGGCAAGTGGGTTCCGGCCTCCGACGGCCGCACCCGGCAGATCCACTGCCCCGCCGACGGACAGCTGGTCGCCACCGTCTCCGAAGGCGGCCGCGCCGAGGCCGAGCAGGCCATCGCCGCCGCGCGCCGGGCCTTCGACGAGGGCGCGTGGTCCACCAGCTCCGCCTGGGACCGCGGTGACCTGCTGCTGCGCGTCGCCGACATCCTCGTCCGCGACAAGGACGAGTTCGCCCGCGCCGAATCGCTCGACACCGGCAAGCGCCTGGTGGAGAGCGAGTTCGACATGGACGACATCGCCGCCTGCTTCCGCTACTTCGGCAAGATCGCCGGCACCGACGCGGGCAGCCTCGTCGACACCGGCACCCCGGACGCCATCAGCCGCGTCCAGTACGAGCCGGTCGGCGTCTGCGGGATGATCACGCCCTGGAACTTCCCGCTGCTGCAGGTGGCCTGGAAGGTCGCGCCGGCCATCGCCGCGGGCGACACCTTCATCCTCAAGCCCAGCGAGCTGACCCCCTCCACCGCCATCCTGCTGATGCGCGCGCTGGACGAGGCCGGACTGCCCGCTGGCGTCGGAAACCTGGTTCTGGGCACCGGTTCCGAGGTCGGCTCGGTGCTGGCCGAGCACCCCGACGTCGACCTCATCTCGTTCACCGGCGGGCTGCACACCGGCCGCAAGATCTCCGCGATGGCCGCGCCGACGGTCAAGAAGGTCGCGCTCGAACTGGGCGGCAAGAACCCCAACGTGGTCTTCGCCGACGCCGACTTCGACACCGCCGTGGACTTCGCGCTCACCGCGATCTTCCTGCACTCCGGCCAGGTCTGCTCCGCGGGCGCCCGGCTGATCGTGCAGGACGAGCTGCACGACGCACTGGTCGACGAGATCGTCCGCCGCGCCGAGCAGATCCGCATCGGCGGCCCGTTCGACGACGACGCCGAGACCGGCCCGCTGATCTCCGCCGCGCACCTGCAGAAGGTCGACGACTACGTCACCAAGTCGGTCGCCGAAGGCGCGGTGCTGCGCACCGGCGGCAAGCGCCCCGAGGGCGAGCGCTACGCCAACGGTCACTACTACCTGCCCACGGTCCTGGACGAGGTGAAGCAGGGAAGCCACGCGGTGAACGAGGAATCGTTCGGCCCGGTGCTGACCGTCGAGCGCTTCACCGACGAGGACGACGCGATCCGCATCGCCAACGACACGCACTACGGCCTGGCCGGCGCGGTGTTCACCGGCGACCCGGCCAAGGCGCAGCGGGTGGCCAACCGGCTGCGGCACGGCACCGTGTGGATCAACGACTTCCACCCCTACCTCCCGCAGGCCGAGTGGGGTGGTTTCAAGCAGTCCGGCATCGGCCGCGAACTCGGCCGGGCCGGTCTCGGCGAGTACCAGGAGGCCAAGCACGTCTACCAGAACCTGCGGCCCGGTCCGCAGAACTGGTTCTCCTCGAAGTAAGGAAGGAATCTTGTGTCCGGTGCGGCGGCCCGCGTGCCGCCGCACCGCCCGCAAAGATCTTGTGGGAAGCGGGATTTCGCGCTAAGCAAACAACCAACCCGCGTCGTCGCACCTGCCATCCGGCGGGCGCGGTCGGCCGGGGAAGGAGTTCGGGGCATGAGCGCGCCCACCACCAATCATGACGCCGGGCTCAACGAGTTCGGCTACACCAACAAGCTCAAGAGAAGCCTCGGCAGCTTCCACACCTTCGCCGCAGGCATCAGCTACATCTCGGTGCTCACCGGCGCCTTCCAACTGTCGTACTTCGGCATCGGATTCGGCGGACCCGCCTACGTGTGGTCCTGGCCGATCGTGTTCCTGGGGCAGTTGCTGGTGGCGTTGAGTTTCGCCGAGCTGGCATCGCGTTACCCGATCGCCGGTTCCATCTACAACTGGGCCAAGAAGCTCGGCGGCCCCCACGTCGGCTGGCTGGCCGGCTGGATGATGCTGCTGGCTTCGATCGTCTCCATCTCGGCCACCGCGCTGGCCTACCAGAACACGCTGCCGCAGATCTGGTCCGGCTTCCAGCTGATCGGTGACGGTTCCGGCGCCACCGACTCCGCGGTCAACGCCGTCCTGTTGGCGCTGGTGCTGATCCTGTTCACCACGCTGGTCAACGCCTACGGCGTGAAGCTGATGGCGCAGATCAACTCCACCGGCGTGTTCATCGAGCTGGCGGCGGCGGTCCTGCTGATCATCGCGCTGGCGCTGGTCGTGGTGAACCCGCCGACGGTCATCCTCGACACCAACGGCACCGAAGCGGCCTACGGCGGCAGCTACCTGAGCGCCTTCCTGGTCGCCGGCATCGCCTCCTCCTACGTCATGTACGGCTTCGACACCGCCGCCTCGCTGGGCGAGGAGTCGATCGACCCGCACAAGAACGCGCCGCGCGCCATCCTGCGCGCGCTGATCGCCTCGTTCATCCTCGGCGGTCTGATCCTGCTGTTCGGCATGATGGCCACGCGCGACTTCAGCTCTCCGGAACTGGCGGAGTCCGGCCTGCAGTTCGTGCTCAGCGACGCGCTCGGCCCGTTCGTCGGCCGGCTGTTCCTGCTGGCGATCTTCGTGGCGATCACCGTGTGCGTGCTGGCGGTGCACACCGCCGCGATCCGGATCATGTTCGCGATGGCCCGCGACAACGCGCTGCCCGCGGGCAAGCTGCTGGCCCGGGTGAGCCCGCGGTTCCAGACCCCGGTGCTGCCCGCGGTGTTCATCGGTGTCGTCGCGATCGTGCTGCTGCTGGTCAACATCGGTCAGCCGCAGATCTTCACCGCGATCACCTCGCTGGCGATCATCCTGATCTACATCTCCTACCTGCTGGTGACGGTCCCGATGCTGGTCGCGCGGCTGCGCGGCAAGTGGAAGCCGGTCAAGGAGGAGGGCCGCTTCAGCCTCGGCAAGCTCGGCCTGCCGATCAACGTCCTGGCCGTGCTGTGGGGCCTGGGCATGACGATCAACCTCGCGTGGCCGCGCACCGAGGTCTACAACGCCGAGCCGCCGTACCACTGGTACCTGCAGTACAGCTCGGTGCTGTTCGTCGGGATCGCGGCCGTGGGCGGTTTCGCCTACTACTGGTTCGTGCAGCGGCACAAGGTGGGTGTGCTCTCCGACCACAAGGTGGTCGGCAAGGACGCCTCCGGTGACGAGAACACCTCCCTCGTCTGAGTTCTGAAAGGAATGACCATGACCGATCAGTTCGACTATGTCGTGGTGGGCGGCGGCAGCGCGGGTGCGGCGGTCGCGGCCCGGCTGTCGGAGGACCCCAACACCACCGTGTGCCTGCTCGAAGCCGGCCCGTCCGACGTGGGCGACAGCAACGTCCTCGAGCTCAAGAAGTGGATGGCGCTGCTGGAGTCCGGTTACGACTGGGACTACCTGATCGAGCCGCAGGAGAACGGCAACTCCTTCATGCGGCACGCCCGTGCCCGCGTGCTCGGCGGCTGCTCCTCGCACAACTCCTGCATCGCGTTCTGGGCGCCGGCCGAGGACCTCGACGAGTGGGAGTCGACGGGCCTGCCCGGCTGGGGCTCCGAGGACATGTTCCCGCTGTACAAGCGGCTGGAGACCAACGACGGCCCGGGTGACCACCACGGCCGCAGCGGCCCGGTGACCATCCGCTCGGTCCCGCCGAAGGACCCGACCGGCGTGGCGCTGCTGGAGGCCTGCGAGCAGCAGGGCATCCCGACCACCGAGTTCAACTCGGGCAAGACCGTCACCCACGGCGCGAACTGGTTCCAGATCAACGCCAAGCAGGACGGCACCCGCTCCTCGTCGTCGGTGTCCTACCTGCACCCGATCATGGACCGGCCGAACCTGGAGATCCGCACCAACGCCTGGGCCAAGAAGGTCACCTTCGACGGCACCCGCGCCACCGGTGTGGAGTACCTCAGCGACGACCTCATCCACTCGCGGACGATCACCGCCCGCAAGGAGGTCGTGCTGTCCACCGGCGCGATCGACACGCCGAAGCTGCTGATGCTCTCCGGCATCGGCCCGGCCGAGCACCTGCGCGCGTTCGGCATCGACGTGCTGGTCGACTCCCCCGGCGTCGGCTCCACCCTGGAGGACCACCCCGAGGGCGTGATCAGCTGGGAGGCCAAGAAGCCGATGGTGGAGGACTCCACCCAGTGGTGGGAGATCGGCATCTTCACCCAGACCGAAGAGGGACTGGACCGGCCGGACCTGATGTTCCACTACGGTTCGGTGCCGTTCGACATGCACACCGTGCGGCAGGGCTACCCGACCTCGGAGAACTCCTTCTGCCTGACCCCGAACGTCACCCGCGCGCGTTCCACCGGCACGGTCCGGTTGCGCAGCAAGGACTTCCGGGACAAGGCCAAGGTGGACCCGAAGTACTTCACCGACCCGGACGGTCACGACATCCGCGTGATGACCGAGGGCATCAAGCTGGCCCGCAAGATCGTCGCGCAGTCGGCGATGCAGGAGTGGGCCGGCGAGGAGCTGTTCCCGGGCAAGGACGTGCAGACCGACGACGAGATCGCCGACTACATCAAGCGCACCCACAACACCGTCTACCACCCCGCGGGTTCGGTGAAGATGGGCGCTGTCGACGACGACTCGAAGCCGCTCGACCCGCGGCTGCGCGTCAAGGGCGTGCAGGGCCTGCGCGTCGCCGACGCCTCGGTGATGCCGTTCCTGGTGGCGGTGAACCCCAACATCACCACGATGGCCATCGGCGAGAAGTGCTCCGACATGCTCAAGCAGGACAACGCCTGAGCTGGAGATGAAGGCGGGTGTCCTCCCCCATCGAGGGCACCCGCCGCACGCGCCGCACCCCGCCCCGAACGGGATGCGGCGTCCCCCGAGGAAGTCCCTCCGGTCCCCCGTCCCGGAGGGACTTTCGCCTTTCCACCCCCACCGAAGGCCTGACCAGGCACAACACACCCGACCGCGTGGCGCCCTTCGAATTTCGCGCGAAATTCGACGCCTCGTCCCCTCGGCGCTTGGTTCGTCAGGTCGGGTAACGCATGACGAGGGTGGCCGTGGTGGCGTCGCCGGGGGCTTCGTAGACGTGCGGGACCGTGGCGTCGAAGCGGATGTAGTCGCCGGGGTTGAGGGTGTGCGGGTCGGATTCCGGGCCGGTGATGAGGGTTCCGGTGTGGACGTGGAGCTGCTCGATGACCCGCGGGTGGTGCGCCGGGGACGTGTAGCGGGTGCCCGCCCGGATGTGCAGTTGGTAGACCTCCAAGCGGGTCCGGCCGTCGTCCACGCGGTCGAGCAGCTCGACGTCGGCGGCGCGGCCGGAGATCTCCGGCCCCTTCGAGCGGTGCACGTGGAGCTCTTCGCCCGGCGACTCGGATTCGGCCGCCAGGAGCCGGCCGAGCGGCAGGCCCAGGACCGTGGCCAGCGCGTAGAGGGTTTCCAGGGTCGGGTTCCGGTTTCCCGATTCGAGTTCGGAGAGCGTGCCCTTGCCGATCCCGGCCTGCCGGGCCACTTCCGACAGCGACAGGCCGCGCCGGGCGCGGGCCGAGCGCAGGTTCTCACCGACGAGCTTGACCGGTTCCACCGTCACCTCCTAGCCTCCCATCGTTCCATATACAGAACGGATGGTCTCGTGCAGTTGCGCCAGCGGCTCCCCGCCACACCGGTTTCCACCCTGGTCGCCGGGCTGATCACCACCCTGGTCGGGGTGGTGAGCTCAGCAGCCATCGTCTTCGAGGCCGCGCGGACGCTGGGAGCCACCCCGGCCGAGATCTCGTCCTGGATCTTCGCGCTGGGCATCGGGATCGGCGTGGTCTCGATCGCCCTGTCGCTGCGGACCCGTGCGCCGATCGTGCTGGCCTGGTCGACGCCGGGAGCGGCGCTGCTGGCGTCGAGCGGGCACGGGCTGTCGATGCCGGAGGCCGTGGGCGCGTTCCTGCTGGCCGCGGCGCTGTCGCTGCTGGTGGGCGTGACCGGGCTGTTCGAGCGGGCGGTGAACCTGATCCCGCCGGCGATCGCCGCCGCGCTGCTGGGCGGCGTGCTGCTGCGGTTCGGCCTCGACCTGTTCACCACGATGCGCGAGCAGTTCGCGCTGGTCGCGGCGATGCTGGCGGGCTACCTGCTGAGCAAGCGGTTCCTGCCGCGCTACGCGGTGCTGGTCGCGCTGGTCATCGGCGTGCTCGGGACCGCCTTCGCGGGATCCCTGCGGGCCGGTGACATCGACCTGTCGCTGGCGACCCCGGTGTGGACGTGGCCGGAGCTCTCGGTGCACTCGGTGGTCGGCATCGCGATCCCGCTGTTCGTGATCACCATGACCTCGCAGAACCTGCCCGGCGTCGTGACGCTGCGGGCCCACGGTTACACCACGCCGATCTCACCGGTGCTGTCCTGGACCGGGGCGGCGAACCTGCTGTTGGCGCCGCTGGGCTGCTTCGGGGTCAACCTCGCGGCGATCACCGCCGCGCTGGCCATGAGCGAGGAGGCCCACTCCAACCCCGACCAGCGCTACAAGGCCGCCATCACCTCGGGCGCGCTGTACCTGCTCATCGCGGTGTTCGGCGCGACGCTGGCGAGCCTGATCGCTGCCTTCCCCGCCGCGCTGATCGCCGCGCTGGCCGGGATCGGCCTGCTGGACACCATCGGCGGTTCGCTGGCCAAGGCCACCGCCGACACCGGCAGCCGGACCGCAGCGCTGATCGCGTTCCTGGTCACGGCCTCCGACATCACGGCCTTCGGCGTCGCCTCGGTGTTCTGGGGCCTGGTCGCCGGGATCGCCGCCCACCTCATCACGCGCAGGTAGTGGCGGGGACGCCACCGCGCCCCCGCCACTCCTCCGGCATCAGCCGATGGTCGTCGTGGTCAGCGTCGGGTTGGGGTTCGGGAAGCAGGCGGACGGGACGTCGACGTCGCCGATCGCCGAGGACACGACCGCGGTGAAGGTCAGGCCCGGGTCCTCGTAGCTGGTGCCGGCCAGCTTGGTCTCGATGGTGCCGGACTCACCGGCGGTGAGGTGCACGGTGATGGTGGGCAGTTCGAACTCGCTGCCACCGGCGATCGGCCCGTCGAGGTGCAGGGTCGCCACGCCGTTCTCGACGTTGATGGTCGGTGGGTTCGGGCCCAGGCCCGCGCCGCCGGCCAGGTCGGCGGAGACGTAGGTGGAGTTGGCCGGGATCGGGATCTTCAGGTCGAAGCCGCCGACCTTCTTGACGGTGTTGCCGTTGACCTCGCCGGGGATGGTGTTCACCGCGGGGTCGACGACGACGTCGAAAGCCGCTCCGGGAGCGACGGTTTCGGGGGCGGTGACGTCGGTGCTCTGCTGCAGGCTGAACTGCTGGGCGCCCAGCGGGGAGTCACCGGAGCAGTCGAAGTTGACGTCGAACGGGGCCGCCACGGCCTGCGGGGCGGCGGCGAGCGCTGCGGTTGCGGCGAAGGCGGCCGCGATGGCGGCCGCGATGGCGGCGCGTTTTCCACTGAGGACGGACTTCATTGGCCTCTCCTGCACGATCGGGGGATTCGAAAAGTGCTGGCCGCGCGGCGAATTCGAAACCTACCGACGGGTAAAACCCGCGGTCAACGACGACGTTTTTGCCGGACTTACCACCTTTGACCCACCGTCACCGCGCTGGGCCGATCGGACGTGCGCAACCGCCACCCCGATGAGCACCACTCCCCCGCCGACGCGCGACCGATCCGGACGCAACGGACACGCGCCAACCAGGGGTGATCATCCAGCGCCCGTTCGGGCGACCCCGACATCACCCTGGCATCTTGACTCCAGCTGGACCCCCGAACTGGGGCTAGCGCGACATACCGTCTAGTCGGTACGGTCCGGTGCATGGGTTCCAGTGCTGCCAGCCCGACCGTTCGCGCGGTCGTCTTCGACTACGGAGGTGTGCTCACCACACCCACGCGCGACTCGATCAACGCCTGGCTCGCCGAGGAGCGGATCCGTCCCGAGCTGTTCTCCGCCGCGCTCAAGGAATGGCTCTCGCGCAACGCGCCCGCGGGCACGCCCGTGCACCTGCTGGAGACCGGTGAGCTCGACGCCGACGGCTTCAACAAGGCCCTGGCCGCCCGGCTGCGCACCTTCGACGACGAGCCCGTCCCCCCGGACGACCTGCTCGGACGCCTCTTCGGGCGGATGCGGCCGGAACCGGCCATGCTGACGCTCGTGCGCGACCTGCGGGAACGCGGGATCCGCACCGCACTGCTGTCCAACAGCTGGGGGAACATCGACTCCTACCCCTGGGAACAACTGGCCGGGCTGTTCGACTCCACGGTCCTCTCCGGCGAGGTCGGGCTGCGCAAGCCCGACCCGCGCATCTACCGGATGAGCCTGGACGCGCTCGGCCTGGACGCCGCGCAGACCGCCTTCGTCGACGACGGCGCGCCCAACGTCGACGCCGCCCGGGACCTGGGCATCCACGCCGTGCTGCACACCGGCCCGGCCGAAACCCGAGCCCGGCTGGCCGAACTGCTGCCCGCCGGATCCGTACCGCAAGACGAGGAGACCAGGTGAACGCACCCGAGACCGACGAGCTGCCCGGCCTCGACCTGCACCGGCTGCGGGCGTACCTCGACGTCGAGGCGCCCGGCATGGTCGCCGGCGAGCTCACCGGCGAGCTGGTGCAGGGCGGCCGGTCGAACCTGACCTACATCGTCAGCGACGGAACCGAGCAATGGGTGGTGCGCCGCCCGCCGCTGGGTCACGTGCTGGCCACCGCGCACGACATGAGCCGCGAGCACCGGATGCTCACCGCCCTGGCGGGCACCCGCGTGCCGGTGCCGCGCGCCGAGCTGCTGTGCGAGAACGACGAGATCCTGGGCGCGCCGTTCTACGTCATGCAGCACGTGCCCGGCACCGTCTACCGGTCTCCCGAGCAGACCGAGACGCTCAGCGGGCAGCAGCGCCACGACCTGTCCTTCCAGCTGATGGACGTGCTCGCCGACCTGCACTCGATCGACCCCGCCTCGGTGGGGCTGGCCGAGTTCGGCCGCCCGGACGGGTTCCTGGAGCGCCAGGTGCGGCGCTGGACCAAGCAGCTCAAGGCCTCCCACAGCCGCGAGGTCGAGGGCATCGACGTGCTCTCGCAGCGGCTGGCGGCGACCGTCCCGACCGGCGGTCCGGTGGGCATCGTGCACGGCGACTACCGGCTCGACAACGTCATCGTGGGCGCCGACCAGCGGATCGAGGCCGTGCTGGACTGGGAGATGGCGACCATCGGCGATCCGCTCACCGACCTGGGCCTGCTGGCCGTCTACTGGGAGGGCTTCAGCGGGTTGCCGAACAACCCGATCGCCAAGGGCGTCGGCCCGGAGAACGGATTCCCCAGCTCCGAGCAGCTCTTCGCCCGCTACGCCGAGCGCAGCGACCTCGATCTGTCCGATTTGGACTGGTACCTGGCGTTCGGCTTCTTCAAGATCGCGGTGATCTTGGAGGGCATCCACTACCGCTACATCCAGAACCAGACCGTCGGCGAGGGCTTCGAGCACGTCGGCGGCCTGGTGGCTCCGCTCGTCGCGCAGGGTCTGGCGACCCTCAAGGAGGCATGAGAGATGGAATTCGCGTTCGACGCCAAAACCCAGGAGCTGCAGGGCGAGCTGCTGGAGTTCATGGATTCGCACATCTACCCGGCCGAGCCGGTGTTCGCCCAGCAGCTCGACGAGGCGCCGGACCGCTGGTCGGCGCACCCGCCGATCATGGAGGAGCTCAAGGTCGAAGCGCGGAAGCGCGGGCTGTGGAACCTCTTCCTGCCCGGTGAGCACGGCGCCGGGCTCACCAACCTGCAGTACGCGCCGCTGTGCGAGATCATGGGCCGTTCCGGAGCTCTGGCGCCCGAAGCCACCAACTGCGCCGCGCCGGACACCGGGAACATGGAGGTGCTGGCGCAGTTCGGCACCGAGGCCCAGCAGAAGCAGTGGCTGCAGCCGCTCCTGGACGGCGAGATCCGGTCGGCGTTCTGCATGACCGAACCCGAGGTCGCCTCCTCCGACGCGACCAACATCGGCACCCGGATCACCCGCGACGGCGACCACTACGTCATCAACGGGCGCAAGTGGTTCTCCTCCGGGGCGATGAGCCCGCGCTGCAAGATCCTGATCGTGATGGGCAAGACCGATCCGGACGCCGAGCGGCACCGCCAGCAGAGCCAGGTGCTGGTGCCCAAGGAGACCCCGGGCGTCGAGATCAAGCGCAGCATGCACGTGTTCGGCTACGACGACGCCGACCACGGCGGTCACGCCGAGGTCGTGTTCAACGACGTGCGGGTGCCGGTGGAGAACGTCATCTCCGGTGAGGGCGAAGGCTTCGCGATCGCCCAGGCGCGGCTCGGCCCGGGCCGCATCCACCACTGCATGCGCGCCATCGGCATGGCCGAGCGGGCGCTGGAGCTGATGTGCCGGCGCACCTCCGAGCGCGTGGCGTTCGGCAAGCCGCTGGCCGAGCAGGGCGTGGTGCAGCACTGGATCGCCGAGTCCCGCGTCAAGATCGAGCAGGCCCGGCTGCTGGTGCTCAAGACCGCGTGGCTGATGGACACCGTCGGCAACCAGGGCGCGCACACCGAGATCCAGGCCATCAAGGTCGCGGTCCCGGAGATGACGACCTGGGTCATCGACCGCGCCATCCAGGCCCACGGCGGTGGCGGCGTCTCCCAGGAGTTCCCCCTGGCCGCGCTCTACGCCCACGCCCGGACCCTGCACATCGTCGACGGCCCGGACGAGGTCCACCGCCGCTCCCTGGCCCGCCGCGAACTCCGCAAGTACAAGAAGTAACCCACCACCCCACTCCCCCGTTACCCCAACGAACCCCGACCCCACGCGGTGACTTGATTTCAGTGGAAACCGGGGACCCGATTTCCGCTGAAATCAGGAACCCGACTTCCGTTGAAATCGGATGCTCCGCCGGGGCGGGGGACCTGGAAGCAGAGCACAGCGAGGAGTTGTCCATGACTGAGAGTCGTGTCGCGATCGTCACCGGTGCCGCTCGCGGGATCGGCGCCGCCACCGCCAAGAGGCTGGCCGAGGACGGGTTCGCCGTCGGCGTCATCGACCTCGACGAGAAGCAGTGCGCCGAAACGGTTTCGGCGATCGAGGCCGGCGGCGGCAAGGCGCTGGCCGTGGGGGCCGACGTCGCCGACGCCGAGCAGGTGCAGGGCGCCGTCGACCGGGTCGCCGCCGAGCTCGGCTCCCCGACGGTGCTGGTCAACAACGCCGGTGTGCTGCGCGACAACATGCTGTTCAAGATGTCCGAGGACGACTGGGACACCGTGATGAACGTGCACCTGCGCGGCTCGTTCCTGATGGCCCGCGCGGTGCAGAAGCACATGGTGGAGGCCAAGTGGGGCCGCATCGTCAACCTGTCGTCGACCTCGGCGCTGGGCAACCGCGGCCAGGCCAACTACTCCACCGCCAAGGCCGGTCTGCAGGGCCTGACCAAGACGCTGGCGATCGAGCTGGGCAAGTTCGGCATCACCGCGAACGCCATCGCCCCGGGCTTCATCGCCACCGACATGACCAAGGCGACGGCCGAGCGCGTGGGCATGTCCTTCGAGGACTTCACCAACGCCGCGGTCTCGCAGATCCCGGTGGCGCGGGCCGGCAAGCCCGAGGACATCGCCAACACGGTCTCCTTCTTCGCCGACGAGCGCTCCGGGTTCGTCTCCGGTCAGGTCATCTACGTGGCCGGCGGACCGAAGGCATGAGCGCCGTGGACGCCACCGAGCTGCGCGGACGGGTCGAGGAGTTCCTGGCCGCGCACGACCCGAAGAGCACCAACCGGCTGGAGTACCTGCGCGCCCGGTTCGACGCCGGGCTGGCGTGGGTGCACTTCCCGGAGGGACTGGGCGGACTGGGTGCGGCCCGCGAGCTGCAGGCCGACGTCGACGCCGCGTTCGCCGAAGCGGGCGCACCGGACAACAACCCGCACCTGAACGTCATCGGCTTGGGCATGGCCGCCCCGACGATCCTGCGGTTCGGCAACGCCGAGCAGCACGAGCGCTTCCTCCGTCCGCTGTGGACCGGCGAGGAGATCTGGTGCCAGCTGTTCAGCGAGCCGGGCGCGGGCTCGGACCTCGCGGCGCTGTCCACCCGGGCGGTCCGCGACGGCGACGAGTGGGTCGTGGACGGGCAGAAGGTGTGGACGTCGCTGGCGCACCAGGCTCGCTGGGCGATCCTGGTGACCCGCTCCGACCCGGACCAGCCCAAGCACAAGGGCCTGACCTACTTCATCTGCGACATGACCGCACCGGGCGTCGAAGTCCGCCCGCTGCGGCAGATCACCGGTGAGGCCGAGTTCAACGAGGTCTTCCTGAGCGGGGTGCGCATCCCCGACTCGCAGCGGCTCGGCGAGGTCGGCCAGGGCTGGTCGGTGGCGCTGGGCACGCTGATGAACGAGCGCGTCGCCATCGGCGGTCGCACGCCCCCGCGCGAGAGCGGCCTGATCGGCGCCGCCGCCGAGCAGTGGCGGGAACACCCGGAGAAGCGCACGCCCGGTCTGCACGACCGGCTGCTGGAGCTGTGGGTGGAGGCCGAGGCGGTGCGGCTGACCAGCATCCGGCTGCGCCAGCAGATGGCCGTCGGGGAGCCCGGCCCGGAGGGGTCGGCGATCAAGTCGGCCTTCGCCGAGCTCAACCAGCGGCTCACCGGCTACCAGCTGGAGCTGCTGGGCGAGGAGGGGCTGGCCTACGACGACTGGACGTTCCGCCAGCCGGAGTTCGCCGACTTCACCAAGCGCGGCCCCGGTTTCCGCTACCTGCGGGCCAAGGGCAACACGATCGAGGGCGGGACCACGGAGATCCTGCGCAACGTCATCGCCGAGCGGGTCCTCGGGCTTCCGCCGGAGATCCGGACCGACAAGGACAAGCCGTGGAAGGAGCTGCCGCGATGACGGACCTGCTCTACACCGAGGTCGAGGAGGACCTGCGCTCCGGCGTGCGCCGGGTGCTGCGGGACCGCTGCGACTGGACGGCCGTCCTGGCCCGCGTGGAGACCGACGAGCCCTACGACCTGGACCTGTGGCGTTCGCTGGCCGGTGAGATGGGGCTGGCGGGCCTGCTGGTCCCGGAGGAGCTGGGCGGTGCCGGTGCGACCGCGCGCGAGCTGTCGGTGGTGGCCGAGGAGATCGGTCGCGCCGTGGCCCCGGTCCCGTTCCTGAGCACCGTGCTGGCCACCGCGACGCTGGCGGGCTGCGCGGAGAAGACCGTGCTGCCGCAGCTGGTGGACGGTTCGAAGGTGGGCACGCTCGCGGTCGGCCTGACCACGGTCCCGCACGCGCCGTTCCCGCAGTCGGTGAAGGCCGAGAACTCGGCGCTGACCGGCACGGTCTCGGCCGTGGTGGACCTGGAGGTGGCCGACCACGTGGTGGTTCCGGCCGTCGACACCGACGGTTCTGCGCTGTACCTGGTGGAGGCCGCGGCGGCGACCCGCACGCCGACGACGCCGCTGGACCTGACCCGCCGCTTCGGCGCGCTCGGGCTCGACGGCACCCCCGGCGAGCGCATCGCCTCGGGTGCGGAGGCGGAGCGGGTCCTGCGCCAGGCGCTGGTCACGGCGGCGGGGATGCTGGCCGCCGAGCAGGTCGGCCTGGCCCAGCACTGCCTGGACACCACCGTCGAGTACGGCAAGACCCGCTACCAGTTCGGCAGGCAGATCGGCTCGTTCCAGGCGATCAAGCACCGGCTGGCCGACCTGTGGACCAAGATCAGCATGGCTCGGGCGGTGTCCCGCAACGCCTCCGACGCGCTGGCCTCCGACGAGGAGCCGGAGCTGGCGGTGGCGATGGCCCAGGCCTACATCTCCGACCTGGTGGTCCGCGCCGCCGAGGAGCACCTGCAGCTGCACGGCGGCATCGGCATGACCTGGGAACACCCCGCGCACCTCTACCTGGGGCGCGCGAAGAGCTCGCAGCTGACCTTCGGCATCGCCGAGGCCCACCGCGCCCGGATCGCCGAACTCGTCGACCTTCCCGGAGGAAGCGCATGAAGGTTTTCGCCAGCAAGGAAGAGATCCTGGCCGCCAAGGGCGAGACGCTGGGCACCAGCGAGTGGCTGACCATCACCCAGGAGCAGGTCAACACCTTCGCCGACGCGACCCACGACCACCAGTGGATCCACGTCGACATCGAGAAGGCGGAGCAGGGACCGTTCGGCGGGCCGATCGCCCACGGCTTCCTGACGCTGAGCCTGCTGCCCAAGCTGAACTCGGAGACCTTCCGGGTCGACAACGTCAAGATGGGCATCAACTACGGGCTGAACAAGGTCCGCTTCCCCTCGCCGGTCCCGGTGGGTTCCCGGGTGCGTTCGACGACCGAGCTCATCGACGCCACCGAGATCGACGGCGGCCTCCAGCTCCAGGTGAAGGCCACGGTCGAGATCGAGGGTTCGGACAAGCCCGCCTGCGTCGCGGAGTTCCTCTCCCGCGTCCTGCTCTAGCAGCGCTTTTCGAGGTGGGGGACGTTTCCGCGGAAACGTCCCCCACCTCGTTCTCGCTTCACGGCCGGATGTGGATGCCCATGCCCGGCCCCAGCGGGAGGTCGGCGAAGTAGAAGACCGTCATGACCAGGGCCCACAGCAGCCAGAACGGGACCACGAACGGCACCATCCGGGCCACCAGGGTGCCGATGCCGGCGCTGGGTTCGTAGCGGCGCAGGTAGCCCAGGATGATGATCATGTACGGGTTCAGCGGCGTCATGATCTGCGTGGCGGAGTCGCCGACGCGGAACGCCGCCTGCGCGAAACCGGGCTCGAAGCCCAGCAGCGCGAACATCGGCACGAACACCGCGGCCATCAGCGTCCACAGGCTCGACCCGGAGATGATGAACAGGTTCAGCACCGAGGCCAGCAGCATGAACCCGAGGAACGCCGGGTAGCCGTCCAGGTGTATCGCCTGCAGCAGGTCCGCGCCCGAAACCGCCACCAGCGAACCGAGGTTCGTCCAGTTGAACAACGCGATGAACTGCCCGAGCATGAACGCCAGCACCAGGAACCCGGTGAGCTCGCGCAGCGCCAGCGCCATCAGCCTCGGCACGTCGGCGGCCTTGGTGATCGTCCCGGCCTTGGCGCCGTAGGCGATCGCCGGGACGGCGAAGCCGAGGAAGATCAGCGTGGTCACCGAGTCCATCAGCGGTGAGTCCGGCAGGAAACCGCCCTCGGAGTTGGCCAGCGGTGAGTTCGGCCAGAGCACCAGAAGCAGCACCAGCGCGGTCGCCACCAGGAACGACACCCCGGCCCACACCAGGCCTCGGCGCTCGGCGGGTTCCAGCGCCACCCTGAGGTCGGTGTCCTGCTCGCCGTCCGCGGCTTCCCGGGGCACGCCGTTGCGGATCAGCCGCGGCTCGATGAGCCGGTCGATGAGGAACCCGGCCAGCAGCCCGAGCAGGACCGCCGAGACGATGTTGAAGTAGTAGTTCGACACCGGCGTGACCAGCGTGCCGGGGTTCGGCAGCGTCTCGGCGACCTTGTTGCTGATCCCGGAGAACAGCGCGTCCAGGCTGGTGACCAGGATCGACGTCGAGTACCCGGCGCCGGTCGCGGCGAAGCCGCCGAGCAGGCCGGCCACCGGGTGCCGACCGGCGGCCTTGAACACCAGCGCCGCCAGCGGCGGGATGATGATCATCGCCGAGTCGGCCATCACGCTCGCGCTGACCCCGACCATGCCCACCGCGTAGGGCAGCACCGAACCGCGCGCGCTGCCGAACGACGACCTGATCAGCGCGGTCAGCATGCCGGTGCGCTCGGCCAGGCCGACCGCGAGCATGATCGTGACGACCGTTTCCAGCGGCGGGAACCCGATGAAGTTCTCCGCCATCTTCGTGAACAGGAACTCCAGTCCCTCACCGGTGAAGGCGCCGCGGATCGGCGTGGCCTTCTCGGCACCGGGGATGGTGACCGTGACGCCGAACGCCGCGATCGCCGTCGAGACGACGGCCACCACCAGGAACAGGATCCCGAACAGGATGAACGGTTCGGGGAGCTTGTTGCCGATCCGCTCGATGAGGTTGAGCACGCGGTCCAGGCGCCGCGAACGCACCGCTTCGGTCTCGCTCAAAGGTCACTCCCGTCGGCCGCACGAGTTGCCAGCGGCAGCCAACCCCTCCGCACCCGATCCCCACAAGACCGCGCGCGAGAACGAAACAGGACGGAAACTACGGCCTCAGCGAGTCCAGCAGGAGATCGGCGAAGTGCTCACCGACCTCCTGCCCGGACAGCTTGCCGTCCTCCCGGAACCAGGTGCCGAGGTGGTGCACGGCGCCGAAGAAGAAGTCCACCACCAGGTCCGCCGACTTGTCGGTGCGGAACACCCCGGTCTTCTGGCCCTCCTCGATCAGCCCGCGCACCCGCTCGTGGTAGCGGCGGCGCTCGGCGCGCACCTCGGCCTGCTTGTCGGCGTGCAGCAGGTGCATCGACCGGAAGAAGATGATCGTGTCCTCCAGGTTGGCCGCCGTGGTGGCCACGACGTCCGAGGCCGCCGCGTGCAGCCGTTCCTGGACCGGGGAGTCGCTCTCGGCCGCGCTGTCCAGCCTCGCCTGCTGGTCGCGCAGCACCCGGGCGTAGATCTCGTAGAGCAGGTCGTCCTTGGAGCCGAAGTAGTGGTACATCGCGCCCTTGGTGACGCCCGCGGCATCGACGATCTGCTGCACCGAAGTGGCTTCGAAACCCTGCTCGGCGAACAGCCGGGTCGCTACGGCCAGCAATCGCTGCGGAACCGGTTCCGTGCCCGCCCCCGCATCGGTGGACGTGCGTGCGTTTGCCGACCGCGCCATCATTCCTCCCTCGTCGATGCCCTCGCGCAAGCCTAGACGGGCCGCTGTTCGACCTTGCGCTGCAGCTTGCGCATCCCCGCCTGCCAGCGCTCCGGCTTGGCCGCCCGCAACGCGTAGTAGTCGGCGACCTCCGGGTGCGGCAGGATCAGGAACTCCTCACCACCCAGTTTCTCCGCCACCATCTCGGCGACGTCGGTGGCCTCGATGGCGCTGGCGCCCATCAGCAGCTGCCCGGTCTCGCCGGAGGCCGCCAGCAGCTGGGTGCGCACGCCCTGCGGGCACAGCGCCTGAGCGGTGACGCCCTTGTCCGCGTAGGTGATGTTGAGGTACTCGGCGAAGGCGACCGCGGCGTGCTTGGTCACCGAGTACGGCGCAGAACCCAGCATCGTGAGCAGCCCGGCGGCCGAGGCGGTACCGAGGAAGTGCCCCCTCCCCGCATCCAGCCAGTGCGGCAGCACCGCCCGGGCCGCGCGCACGTGGGACATCACGTTGACCTCCCACGACGCGGCCCAGGCGTCCTCGTCGGCCTCCGGGCCGCCGTCGCGGCCGATGCCGGCGTTGGCGCAGAACACGTCGATCCGGCCGTGCTCCGCCATCGCAGCGTCGACGAGCTCGGCCACGCCCTGCTCGCTCGCGGCGTCGCCGGGCACGGCGATGCCGCCGACCTCGCCGGCGACCTCGCGCACCGCGTCCGAATCGAGGTCGCCGAGCACGGTCCTCGCACCGAGCGCCGCGAACTTGCGGGCCATCGCGGCACCGATGCCGTTGCCGGCACCGGTGATGATCACGACCGAATCGGTCAGGTCCACCTCACATACCGCCCTTCAGCGTCGAACCGCCGTCGAGGACCAGGATCTGACCGGTGATCCAGGCGGCCTCCTCGGAGAGCAGGAACGCCGCCGCACCGGAGATGTCCGAGGGGATCCCCAGACGCCCCAACGGGTACCCGGCGGCGACCTCGGCCTCGTTGTCGGCGTAGAGGGCGGTGGCGAACTTGGTCTTGACCACGGCCGGCGCGATCGCGTTCACCCGCACCTTCGGGGCGAGCTCCACGGCCAGCTCCTGGGTCATGTGCGCCAGCATCGCCTTGGTGGCGCCGTAGAAGCCGATGCCGGGCGCGGGGTTGAGACCGGCCACCGAGGACACGTTGAGCACCGAACCGCCGTGCTCGGCCATCCCGGCCCGGTAGACCTGCTGGGTCCACGACAGCGCGGCGAGCACGTTGACCTGGAAGGTCTTCTGCGCGACGCCGTGGTCGAGGTCGATCATCGGGCCGTAGGCGGGGTTGATGCCGGTGTTGTTGACCAGCACGTCGACCCGGCCGAAGGCCTCCGTCGTCCTGGCGACCGCCTCGGCCTGGTGCTTGGGGTCGTCGGCCTTGCCCGCGATGCCCAGCGCGTTGTCCTTGCCGAGGCCCTCCACGGCTTCGGCCAGCGGTTCCGGCTTGCGCGCGGTGATGGTGACCTTGGCGCCCTCGGCGACCAGGCGCTCGGCGATGGCCAACCCGATGCCGCGACTGGCTCCGGTCACGATCGCCACTCGACCGTCGAAACGCTTGCTCAATGCTTCTTCCTTCCGTGTCAGTCGCCGGCGCGTGCCGTGTCGCGCAGTTGCCTGCGCAGGATCTTGCCGGTCGCGGTCTTCGGGAGTTCGTCGAGGATTTCGACGCTCCGCGGGTACTTGTAGGCGGCGAGCTGCTGCTTGCAGTGCTCGACGAGCTCCTCGCCGGTGACGCTGGCGCCGTGGGAGAGGCTGATGAACGCCTTCACCGTCTCGCCGCGGTAGGCGTCGGGAACGCCGACGACGGCGGCTTCGCGCACGGCCGGGTGCCCGTAGAGGACGTCTTCGACCTCCCTCGGCCACACCTTGAAGCCGGAGGCGTTGATCATGTCCTTCTTCCGGTCCACGACGTAGAACCAGCCCTGTTCGTCCATGAACCCCACGTCACCGGTGTGCAACCGGCCGCCCCGGATGGCGGCCTCGGTCTCCTCCGGCTTGTTCCAGTAGGCCGGGACCACCATCGGTCCCTCGATGACGATCTCACCGACCTCGCCGACGGGCAGGTCGGAGCCGTCCTCGTCGACCACCCGCAGCACGGTGTTGTAGGTGGGCACACCGACGGCGAGGGTGCCGGAGGCGGCGTCGACCGGGGCTTCCTTGCCGAGCGGGACGGAGGTGGCGGTCGCGCTGGTCTCGGTGAGGCCGTAGCCGTTGCGGATGTAGAGCCCGAAGCGCTCGCGGAAGGCCTCGACCACCGCCGAGGGCAGCGGGGCGCCGCCGGAGTGCACCATCTGCAGCGAGGCGAAGTGCTCGGCGGTGACCTCGGGGCGGTTCATCAGCGCCATGTAGGCGGTGGACGGGCCGACCATGAACGCGGGTCGGTGCTCGGCGAGGGCGTCGAGCACGACGCCCGGTTCGAACCGGTAGGCCATGTCGAGCTGGCGACCGGCGGCCAGCGCGGCGGCGAACTGCACGACCAGCCCGGTGATGTGGAACAGCGGTGCGAGCGCGAAGATCCCGCCGACGATGTCGCCGTCCAGCCGCAGCGCGGTGCCCTCGGCGTTGAACACGATGTTGCCGTGGGTGTTGGTGGCTCCCTTGGGGACTCCGCTGGTGCCCGAGGTGTAGACCAGCAGCGCGATGTCCGATGCGGACGGCGAGACCTCCGGCGGGCGCTTCCCCGAGTGCGCGCGGGCCACCGATAGCAGGTCGACGCAGCCCGCGGCCGGGCGTCGCTGCGACTTGGCGAACAGCCGCTGGTCGTGCCTGGTCTGCAGGTCGAGTTCGCTGGTGGTGATCGCGATGCCGATCTCCAGCGCCTCCGCCACGCTGCCGACGACGTCGTGCCAGCCCTGCTCGGAGGAGATCACGGCGGTCGGCCGGGCGTCGCCGAGGATCTTGGTGAGCTCGTGCGACCGGTACATCGGGTTGAGCGGGACGACGATGGCCCCGGCCTTCCACCCGGCCAGCACGGCGATGGCGAACTGCGGGACGTTCTGCAGGTAGACGGCGATCCGGTCGCCCCGGGCCACGCCGCTGTCCACGAGGTGGCAGGCCAGGCCGTTGCTGAGCTCGTCGAGCTCGGCGAAGGTCAGCCGCGCGTCGAAGTAGGTGAGCGCGATGTCGTCGGGGTGCTCGCGGACCGCGGCGGCGAAGAGCTCGACCATGTTGGCGTGCCTGGGCTCGATCTCGACGGGCAGATCGCCCTCGTAGAGCTTCAGCCACGGACGTTCGTCGTACACGCTGCCCAACGCGCCACCTCCACAGTGAGACCGACCAGTCGGTACGGCCAGTCAACGATCGATCGGCGCTCGCGTCAAGAGGCGATTTCGCCGACTGCTCGCAGTCGCCGCACCCCACCCGCCGGGCGATCGAGCACTCGGACGCCGCACCTCGGTGAATCCGGTCAGAGCAGCCGCACCGTCACCATCTGCAACAGCAGTGCTACGCGCGGTGGCTTCGCGCACGTTCGCGCACGCATTTCGTTCGCTCTGCGGTATCCTGGAAACATGTCAGCCGCGCTGGAGACCGTGTTGGCCCGGGCCGGTTTGAAGGTCACGGCCAACGAGTTCCTCAACCTCGTCGAGGACGCAGCCAAGAAGCTCACCTCGCCACAGGTCGACCCAGCCGCGCACTTCACCGAAGCGGAGCGCGACGCCCTCACCGGCGTCGGCCTGGACCTCAGCCCGCTGGGCGAGGGCGAGTCCGACCCCCGCGCGCGCACCGTCGCCGAGCAGACCGTGCTGCGCGACACCGCCCTGTCGGTCGGCCAGGCGGCCACCCGCATCGGCGTCGACACCAGCCGCATCCGCCACCGCATCGGCGAACGCCGCCTGATCGGCTGGAAGGACCGCGGCGGCTGGCGGCTGCCCGCGTGGCAGTTCAGCGACTCCGACGTGCTGCCCGGGCTCGACGTCGTGCTCGCGTGGATGCCGGCCGATCAGCCGGCGCTCGTGCTGGCGAACTTCATGACCACTCCCCAGGAAGATCTGGAGATCAACGAAAGACCGGTGAGTCCGCGGGAGTGGCTGCTGGCCGGAGGGGACCCGCAGCGGGTCGCCGACCTCGCCGCATCCATCGGCACCCCCGCCTGACCAGCCCCACCGCGACCACCACCTGGGACCACAATTGGCACGGCTACCCCAGCCGCCTGCTCCTGCAGCGCTGCAGGCGATCCTCCGCCGAACAGAGGACGTGATCGCGGTGCCCGCGGGCACCAGGCTCGCGCGCGTGTTCACCTCCGGCGGCAACCACCCGCAGCAGTGGAACAGCTTCCGCTACGCCGGTCCGCTGCCGCACGCGCGGTTCGACCCGCACCTGCCCAACTCGCAGGGCGGGCCGACGATCACCCGCGAGCACGGAGTCCTGTACTTCTCGCTGTCGGTGCAGACCTGCATCGCCGAGGTCTACCAGGCGACCTCCACAGTGGACCGCCGCACCCGCAGCCCGCACCTGGTGCTGTTCCGTCCACGCCGGACGCTGCGGCTGCTGGACCTCACCGGCCTCTGGCCCACCAGAGCCGGTGCCTCGCAGGCCATCAGCAGCGGCCCGAAGTCGCGCACCCAGGCGTGGGCGCGAGCCATCCGCGCGTCCTACCCGGAGCTCGACGGGCTCTGGTACCGCTCCGCGATGGACTCCGGCAAACCTTCGGTGTGCCTCTGGGACCCACCGGCCGACACGGCCCTGCCGGACTCCGCGGACGTCCTGCTCCCGCTGAGCCACCCCGGCCTGGACGTCCCCCTGGGACGGATCTGCCAAGAGCTCAGCTACACCCTCCTGGACTGAGCGCCCGGGTTCAGGGCGAAAACCGCGGTATTCGCCCCTGGAACGCGAGAATCCCCTCCGGACGGGTCCGGAGGGGATTCTGGAGAGCCGGTGTCAGCCCTGGTTGGCTTCCGCTTCGGCCTCGGCGGCGTCCCGCTTGGACTTGGCGAGGCTGGCCCAGGTGGTGATCGCCAGGGTCACCACGATGAAGCCCAGCGACATCCAGTTGTTGATCTCCGCCCACTCCGGCACCAGGTGGTACTCGTGGAAGGCGTGCAGGATCAGCTTCAGGCCGATGAAGCCGAGGATGACCGCCAGCCCGACCGACAGGTACACCAGCTTGTCCACCAGACCGCCGAGCAGGAAGTACAGCTGCCGCAGACCCATCAGCGCGAACGCGTTGGCGGTGAACACCAGGAACGGGTCCTGGGTGATGCCGAAGATCGCCGGGATCGAGTCGACCGCGAACAGCAGGTCAGCGCTGCCGATGGCCACGATGACCACGAACATCGGCGTCAGGTAGCGCTTGCCGTCGATCTTCACCGTCGACTTGGCGTCGTGGTAGTCGTCGGTCACCGGGAACACCTTGCGGACCCAGCGGACGAGCGCGTTCTCCTTGTACTCCTCTTCCTCGTCCTTCTTGCGGACCATGCTCACCGCGGTCCAGATGAGGAAGGCGCCGAAGATGAAGAACACCCACACGAACTGGGCGATCAGCGCCGCGCCGATGGCGATGAAGATGCCGCGCATCAGCAGCGCGAGCAGGATGCCGATCAGCAGCACCTTGTGCTGGTGGATCGACGGCACCGCGAAGCTGGACATGATCACCATGAAGATGAACAGGTTGTCCACGCTCAGCGAGTACTCGGTGATGTAGCCGGTGAAGTACTCGATGGCGAAGTGCTGGTCGCCGAAGATCCAGACACCGATGCCGAACAAGATCGCGCAGCCGATGTAGAAGGTGACCCACTTCGCGGCCTCGCCGGTGGTCACCTCGTGCGGTTTGCGGTCGACGATCACCAGGTCGAGCAGCAGCAGAAGGGCGAGTCCGCCCAACGTGGCTGCCCACACCCACCAGTGCACGTGCATCGTGTCGACTGCGGGCTGCTGCGCAGGGGCCGCGAGCAGCATCAGGTCGGCACCCATCAATCACCTCCGGTTCAGGGCGAACACGTCCGGGACCGGAGGTCTCTTCCACCGATCTTTTTTATCGGCCGACGGCACCGGGCTTGACCAGGCAAGTTCCGTGATGACGACACCGTCGCGAAGGAATACTCCCCTCCACCACTTGCCAAGATTGTCACGTATGCCGGGGTCATCGCACCAGGCGGGGTGACCACTCGCACTGAAAGTCACGGATCGAACCTAGGTGGCACCGCAGAACGGGGCAATGCGAGCGGTGTGGACTGGGCGAACCGGAGGCGTTGCGCTCCCGTCGTTGATCGCTACCATCGCGTGGGCTCGATCACTCGGGCACCGCACGCGGGGATGCGGCGGAGACCACACGACCACGGGCACGACGAGGTGTCCGATTGCGCTTTGGTCTCTGGTTCATAGCGTCTTGCCTTCCCCCCGCGTCTGGATGGAACCGGTGCCGCTCCGTTCACCTACTGTCAATGGCGTGTCCGCCTCTCCCCGTCGCCGCACCGGTCTGGCCCTGCTCGCCCTGCCCTGCATCCTCTTAGTGGTGCTGGGGGCGTTCCTGTGGTCCGGTCAGGTCCAGCCGCCGCAACCGGCGGCGCAGCCACCGGCGCCGAGGCAGGCGATGGTCGACGTGCTCGACGGCCCGGGTGGGACCGAGCGGGTGCAGATCGACGTCACCCTGCACTCCCCCGTCGACACCCCGGCGCCGGCGATCCTGCTGGCGCACGGCTTCGGCGGCAGCAAGGCCGACACCGACGAGCAGGCCCGCGAACTCGTCCGGCGCGGGTTCACGGTGCTGACCTACTCGGCGCGCGGTTTCGGCCGCAGCACCGGGCAGATCGCGCTGAACTCCCCCGAGTACGAGATCGCCGACGCCCGGCAGCTGCTGGACTGGATGGCCCGCCAGCCCGAGGTGCTGCGCGACCGCGACGGCGACCCGCGCGTCGGCGTCACCGGCGCCTCCTACGGCGGCGCGCTGGCGCTGATGCTGGCCGGGACCGATCCGCGGGTCGACGCGATCTCGCCGGTGATGACCTACAACGACCTCGGGCAGGCGCTGCTGCCCAACAACGCCAGCCAGGTCCGCATCGGCGGTGCCACCCCGGCAGGCGGGTCGTTCAACCCGGACGGCGTGTTCAAGCAGGCCTGGACCGGGCTGCTGTTCTCCGCCGGCGGAGCTCCCAAGCCAGGGACGCCGTTGACCTGCGGGAACTTCATCCCCGCGGTGTGCGCGGCCTACTCCGAGGTGGCCCAGCACGGCCGGGCCGGGCAGCAGACGCTGGACCTGCTGGCCAAGTCCTCCCCCAAGGCCTACAACTCGAAGGTCACCCAGCCGACGCTGCTGGTGCAGGGCGAGCGCGACACGCTGTTCGGCCTCGACCAGGCCGACGCCAACGCGCGGCAGATCACCGCCGCCGGCGGCGAGGTCAAGACCATCTGGTTCGCCGGCGGCCACGACGGCGCCCCGCCCGGCCCCGAGGTGCGCGCGCAGGTCGCCGACTGGTTCGCCTTCCACCTCGGCGGTGTGCCGCCGGTGCCCGACCCGGGCACGGGTTTCCAGTTCGACATCGCCGGGCGGCCGCAGCGCGACGGCGACATCCCGGTGCGCACCATGACCGCGCCGAGCTACCCGGGGCTGCGCGACTCCCGGACTCCGCGCTTCTCGCTCCCGCTGGAGGGTCCGGTCACACCGGTGATCAACCCGCCGGGCGGTTCGCCAGCGGCCACCACCGCGCTGCCGGGCGCCGGTCAGGTGCTCGACGCGGCGGGCAGTCTCGGCCAGTCCCTGGCCCGCGACCTGCCCGGCCAGGTGGCGGTGTTCCGCACCCAACCGCTGGAGGAGCAGACGCTGATCTCGGGCACGCCGCGCACGCGGCTGGCGATCGCCTCGGTTCCGGGGCAGCCGCAGCCGACCGACGCGGTGCTGTTCGCCAAGCTCTACGACGTCGGCCCGGACGGGCAGCGGCAGCTGCTCGGCAACGCCGTGTCCCCGCTGCACATCACCGACGTGCCGCCGGACGGTTCTCCGGTCCAGTTCGACGTGGCGCTGCCCGGTGTCGTGCACCCGGTCGAGACCGGGCACCGCATCGAGCTCGCGGTGGCCACCACCGATCAGGCCTACGCGCTGCCGAGGGAGCCGTCGGTGCACCTGGTGGCGCTGGCCGACGACGGCACGGTGTCGATCCCGTCGGTGCGAGCGACGTCCTCCAGCGCCGGATCGGTGCCGGTGGCACCGCTGGTGGGCATCGGGCTGGTGTTCGCGCTGGCGCTGCTGCTGTGGGTCGTTTCGGTGATCCGCCGCAAGTTCCACGACGACCCGGACCCGCGGCTGGCCGAGACGCCGCTGGTGATCTCCGGGCTGACCAAGTCCTACCCGGGCAAGAAGGCCGCGGTGGACGACCTGACGATCCAGGTCGATCGCGGTCAGATCGTCGGCCTGCTGGGGCCCAACGGCGCGGGCAAGACCACCACGCTGCGGATGCTGCTGGGGCTGCTGCGGCCCACCCGCGGTGAGGTCCGGATCTTCGGGCACCGGCTGCACGCGGGCGCTCCGGTGCTGTCCCGGGTGGGTGCGCTGGTGGAGTCCCCGGGCTTCCTGCCGCACCTGTCGGGTCTGGACAACCTGAGGCACTACTGGGCGGCGACCGGCCGCCCGATGCTGCGGGCGCACCTGGACGAGGTGCTGCAGATCGCCGGTCTGGAGGCTTCCGCCAAGCGCAAGGTGCGCACCTACAGCCAGGGGATGAAGCAGCGGCTGGCGATCGCGCAGGCGATGCTGGGGCTGCCGGAGCTGCTGGTGCTCGACGAGCCGACCAACGGGCTGGACCCGCCGCAGATCCACCAGATGCGCGAGATCCTGCGCCGCTACGCCGCGACCGGCCGCGCGGTGCTGGTCTCCAGCCACCTGCTCGCCGAGGTCGAGCAGACCTGCACGCACGTGGTCGTGATGCAGGGCGGCAAGCTGGTCGCCGAGGGCAGCGTCAGCGACATCATGGCGGTCAACGGCGAGGCCACCTTCCGGGTCGACGACCCGCAGGAGGCCGCCGAGGCGCTGCGCACCATCGAGGGGCTGGGCCTGGTCGAGGTCGAAGGCGACCTGGTGCACGCCGACCTCGCCGGCCACAAGGCGGCGGTGGCGGTGAACGTGCTGGTCGCAGCCGGTGTTTCGGTGCATCAGGTGGGACCGCGGCGCCGCCTGGAGGACGCCTTCCTGCAGCTCGTCGGAGAGGAACAGCGGTGAGCGACGACGAAACCCCCACCTCCACCGAGGTGGCCCTGCCGGAGAAGGAGACCGCGCTGGTGCGCGCTCCGCAGCTCGGCGTCCCGAACGGCGACGGCGCCGTCGAGGGCTACTCGGCCAAGCGCACGCTGCCGATGCGGGTGGAGCTGGCCCGCCAGCTGCGACGGGTCCGCACCCGGCTCACGCTGGCGTTCCTGGTGCTGCTGCCGCTGCTGCTGCTCGCGGCGTTCGAGCTCGGCGAGGACGACTCGCGCGGCGGGCGGACCTTCGCCGACATGGCCACCGCCAGCGGCCTGAACTTCGCGGTGTTCACGCTGTTCGCCTCGACCGGTTTCCTGCTGGTCGTGGTGGTGGCGCTGTTCTTCGGCGACACCGTGGCCAGCGAGGCGTCCTGGTCGAGCCTGAAATACCTGCTGGCCGCGCCGGTTCCGCGGATCCGGCTGCTACGGCAGAAGGCGAAGGTCGCCGCGCTGCTGTCGGTGCTCGGCATCGTCCTGCTGGTCGGGGTGGCGCTGGCGGTGGGCGTGTTCTGGTTCGGCACCGGCGACCTCATCAGCACCACCGGTGAGGCCCTGACGTTCCCGCGCGGGGTGCTGAGCCTGGGCGCCGCGACGCTCTACGTCGCGATCCACCTCAGCTGGATCGCCGGACTGGCCTTGTTCCTCAGCGTCAACACCGATGCTCCGCTGGGCGCGGTCGGCGGCGCGGTCCTGATCTCCATCCTCTCGGAGATCATCGACCAGATCTCCGCCCTGGGCGACCTCCGCAACTACCTGCCCACCCACTTCTCCACGGCCTACTCGGACCTGCTCAGCGAGGACGTCGACCCGTCGTCGATGATCACCGGCTGCTTCTCGGCCCTCGCCTACGCCGCGGTCTTCACTACCCTCGCCATCTGGCGCTTCAACCGCAAGGACATCACCAGCTGACGGTTCCCTCCCGCACCTGCGTTTCCCCGATTACCGCCGTATTCAGGAACCCGATTACGGCGGTAATCCGGGTCCTGAATACGGCGGTAATCGGGTTCTCCCTGGTCGCGGGCGGACCCGGGTGGGTGGTGTGGCGTAGCGGGTTGGGCCTGGCGGCGTAATGTTGTTGAACGATGGAGATCTTTCATCTTCGGTACTTCGTGGCCGTGGCGGAGAAGCTGAGCTTCTCCGGTGCCGCGCGGTCGTTGCACATGGCGACCTCGCCGTTGAGCCAGCGGATCCGGGACCTGGAGCGCGAGCTCGGAACGGTGCTGTTCGAGCAGGATTCGCACCACGTGCAGCTGACCGAGGCCGGGACCGCGCTGCTGCCGATCGCGCGGGAGGCGCTCGGCAAGTTCGACGATGTGCCGTGGCGGCTGCGGGAAGCGATCGGGCGGCGACGACCGGTCGTCTACCTCGGGGTCCCGCCGGGCCTGCACTCGACGTTGCGGGAGCGGCTGACCGAGTTCACCCGTCGCTGCGCCGAGGTCTGCGAGCTCAAGCGTTGGCCGGGCGGCAGCCGCGAGCTGCTGCTCGGCGTGCAGCGCGGTGAGCTGGCGATGGCCCTGGTGCACCTGCCGGTGCACGCCGAGGGGATCGAGGTCTTCGAGCTGATGCGCGAGCCGCTGGGCGCGGTGCTGCCGGCCGCGGAGTTCGCCGGCCGCGAAGCGGTGTCGCTGCACGAGCTGGTCGGGCTGACCTACGTGCGCCCGTCGGCGCGGATGCTGCCGGACTACTGGGACGAGCTGGAGGCGCGCCTGAGCGCCGCCGGGATCCACCGCCGGATGACGCTGGACACCGGTGACTACAGCAGCACGGCGGAGGTCATCGCCAACGGCGGAGCATTCGCGATTTCGATGCTGGACCCGAAAAGCGGAATGCAGAAACTGCGCGACGAAAGCATCGCCGTGCTCCCCATTCAGGACTTCTCACCCCATCTCGCAACCGGCCTGATCTGGCGGCAGGACCGCACTCAAGAGCAGCCTGAGCTGCAGAAACTCATCTCCGCCGCACGAGGGACATTGGCGGATACCGCGGCGTGACCGCTGTGGTCACGCCGTTGTTCGCGATACGGTTCCACTGATCAATTGAACACCGCTCCACTGCAGGCCTAACGTAGTTAGCGAAGCAAATGAGTCGATTCGGGACAATTTCCCGACGCACAAGGAGTGGTGATGGCAACCCCTGCCGACAACGCCTCCGGCCCGCTGGCCGGCGTGCGTGTCATCGACATGGCGACCGTGGTCATGGGCCCGTACGCCGCCCAGATCCTCGGTGATCTCGGCGCCGACGTGATCAAGATCGAGTCGCCGAAGGACACCGCGCGGCTCGGCAACATTCACCGCACCCCCGGCATGACGCCGCTGGCGATGAACGTCAACCGCAACAAGCGCAGCGTCGCGCTCAACCTCAAGGACGAAGCGGACGCCCAGCGCGCCCGCGACCTCATCGGCACCGCCGACATCCTGATCACCAACATGCGGATCAACGCGCTGCGCAGGCTGGGCATGGACCACGACAGCCTCGCCGCCGACAACCCGCACCTGATCTACACCCACGCCCAGGGCTTCCGCCCGGACTCCGACCGCGCCGAGCTCGCCGCCTACGACGAGACCGTGCAGGCCGCCTCCGGACTGCTCGACCTCGCCCAGCGCGCCGGCGACATCGGCAAGCCCGTGGTGCTGCCGAGCATCTTCGCCGACAAGGTCGCCGCGCTGACCATCGTCTACTCGGCGCTGGCCGCCCTGGTCCACCAGCGCGCGACCGGCAAGGGCCAGCTCGTCGAGGTGCCGATGGCCGACACGATGCTGGCGTTCAACCTGGTCGAGCACCTGCAGGGCCGGATCTTCGAGCCACCGCAGACCGAGACCGGCTTCCCGCTGTCGATGAACACCGGACACCGCGCCCGTCCCACCAAGGACGGCTACGCGATGATCATGCCGTACTCGCCGGAGAACTTCCGCGACCTGTTCACCGCCGCCGGACGCCCCGACCTGGCCGCCGATCCGCGCCTGAGCGGTGACTACATCGACGCCCGCGAGCACGGGACCGCCCTGGTCGAGCTGATGGAGGCGGTGACGCCGAACCTGACCACCGCCGAGTGGATCCAGGTCTGCACCGAGTGCAGCATCCCGGTCGGCCCGGTCCTGCGGCTCGACGAGGCCGCCGACGACTCCTACGTGCAGGAAGCCACCTGCTCGACGTCGCCGAGCACCCCACCGAAGGCACCTACCGCCAGGTGGGCGTCCCGATGCAGTTCTCGGCCACCCCGGCCTCGATCCGGCTGCACCCGCCGATCCCGGGCCAGGACACCGACGACGTCTTCGCCGAGATCGACGAGCACCACGAGGGGAACGCGGCATGAGCACTCCGAACACGGCCGTGCAGACCGAGACGCGCGGCAACGTCCTGATCATCACCTTCAACCGGCCCGAGGCGCGCAACGCGGTCAACGCCGACGTCGCGCACGGCATCGCCGCCGCCGTCGACGAGCTCGACGGCAACCCCCAGCTGCGGGTGGGCGTGCTGACCGGCGCGGCCGGCACCTTCAGCGCCGGCATGGACCTCAAGGCCGCCGCGCGCGGCGAGTCCCCCAGCGTCGGTGACCGCGGATTCGCCGGGATCACCGAGTTCGACAACGCCAAGCCGCTGATCGCCGCCGTAGAGGGCTTCGCGATGGGCGGCGGGTTCGAGCTGGCGCTGGCCTGCGACCTGGTGGTCGCGGCCTCGGGCGCGAAGTTCGCGCTGCCGGAGGTCAAGCGCGGGCTGATCGCCGGTGGCGGCGGAGCGATCCGGCTGCCCAAGCGGATCCCGCACCACCTGGCCCTGGAGCTGCTGCTGACCGGCCGCACCATCGGCTCCGACCGCGCCGCCGAGCTGGGCCTGGTCAACCGGGTCGCCGCCGACGGCGGTGCGCTGGAGGCCGCGCTCGAGCTGGCCGAGGAGCTGACCGCCAACGCGCCGCTGGCGCTGGCCGCGGTCAAGCAGGTCGTCCGGCACTCCGACCGGTTGCCCGAGCCGGAGGCCTTCGCCGCCCAGCGCCGCGAGATCCGCGGGCTCTCCGAGTCCGCCGACTTCGCCGAAGGCGTCCGGGCGTTCACCGAGAAGCGCGCACCGAAGTGGACGGGACAGTGAACAGCGAAGAGATCCTGCGCCGCGTGGCGACCCCGCTGGGCGCCCCGGCCTACGCACCGGCGGTCGCGCGGTTCACCGACCGCGAGTACCTCAACATCGTCTACCGCACCGACCCCGAGGCGCTGCGCGCGGTCGTTCCCGAACCGCTGGAGTTCGACGAGCCGCTGGTGCGCTTCGAGATCATGAACATGGGCGAGGTCACCTCGTTCGGCCCGTACGTCGAGGCGGGGCAGGCGATCCCGGTGCGCTTCGGCGAGGAGCGCGGCGAGTACCTGCACGCGATGTACCTGAACAACTTCCCCGCCACCGCCGCCGGCCGCGAGGCCAGCGCCTACCCGAAGGTGATGGGCGAACCGGCGCTCCGGGTCGACAACTCCGCGCTGGTGGGGACGCTGGACTACGGCTCGGAGCGGATCGCGACCGCGACGATGGGCTACAAGTGGTTCCCGATGGATCTCGCCGCCGCCGAGGCCGAGATCACCGTGCCCACGTTCATGCTCAAGCTCGTCCCGGGCTACGACCACCGGCCGCGGATCGCCGAGCTGGTGCGCACCCGCATCACCGACATCACCGTCAAGCAGGCCTTCACCGGACCCGCGCGGTTGCAGCTGTTCGAGCACGCGCTGGCGCCGCTGGCCGACCTGCCGGTGCGCGAGGTCATCTCGGCCAGCCACATCATCACCGATCTCACGCTGTCGGGAGTCGAACCCGTCCACGACTACCTGGCGGGGAGGAAGCAGTCATGAATCCGAAGTGGACGAACGTCGCGGTGGTGGGCGCCGGGACCATCGGCCTGGCCTGGGCGGCGCTGTTCGCCAACGCGGGCCTGCAGGTCCGGGTCACCGACCCGCGCGACGACCTCGACGAGGCCATCGACGACGCCCTGCCGATGCTCGCCGAGAGCATCCCGGGAGCCGAGGTCGCCGAGCTGCGCAACCGCATCGACGCCACCGACGACCTGGCCAAGGCGGTGGAGAACGCGCAGCTGGTGCAGGAGAACGGCCCGGAGCGCCTGGAGTTCAAGCAGCAGCTGTTCGCCGAGATCGCCCGGCACGCGCCCGGCGAAGCGATCCTGGCCTCCTCCAGCTCCGGGATCGTGGCCTCCGCGATCGCCGCCGAACTGCCCGAGGAGGTCGCCGCTCGGCTGCTGATCGCCCACCCGTTCAACCCGCCGCAGGTCGTGCCGCTGGTGGAGATCGTGCCCGGCACCACTGCCGAGGCCGTCGTGCAGGAGGCCATCGCCTTCTACCGCGACCTGGGCAAGACACCGGTGCGGATCCACAAGGAGGTCGACGGTTTCGTCGCCAACCGGCTGCAGAGCACCATCCTGCGCGAGTCGATCTCGCTGGTGCAGCAGGGCGTCGTCTCCGCCGAGGAGCTCGACACCGTGGTGAAGGCGTCGCTGGGCGGCCGCTACGCGACCATCGGCCCGTTCGAGAGCTTCCACCTCGGCGGCGGCCCCGGCGGCATCCGGCACATGATGGCCCACCTGGGCGTGGGCATGGCCGACCGCTGGGCCGAGCTGGGTCGGCCGGAGCTCGACGAGCCCACCATCACGTCGATCGTCGAGCAGACCGAGGCCGCCTACGGCGCGGGCCCGGAGGCCTACCGCGAACGCGCGCGCATCCGCGACCGCAAGCACAACGCACTCAACAACGCCCTGTTCGGAATCGAAACAGGCGCGGACGCAACGAACTGACGAGGAACGACGATGCCCAAGCCCGCAATCACCAACCCCGACTTCTTCGGCTTCTCCGACCTGCTCAGCGAGTCCGAGCGCAACGAGCTCGTCGAGATCCGCGAGTACCTCGAGCGCGAGGTCAAGCCGCTGGCCAACCGCGCGTGGGACACCGCGGAGTTCCCCTTCGAGGTCGTCGAGAAGTTCGCCAAGCTGCGGCTGGCCGGCTACCAGTTCGGCGAGTACGGCGACGGCGCGCAGCGCAGCCCGCTGTTCACCGGCTTCCTGAGCCTGGAGCTCAACCGGATCGACCCGTCCCTGGCGGTGTTCTCCGGCGTCCACACCGGACTCGCGATGGGCAGCATCTACCACGGCGGTGACCAGCAGCAACGCGATCGCTGGATCCCGGACATGGTGGAGATGAACCAGATCGGCGCGTTCGCGCTGACCGAGCCCGAGGGCGGTTCCGACGTCGCCGGCGGCATGCGCACCACCGCCCGCAAGGAGGGCGACGAGTGGGTGCTCAACGGCGCCAAGCGCTGGATCGGCAACGGCACCTTCGCCGACCTGATCGTGGTGTGGGCCCGCGACGAGGCCGACGGCAACGTCAAGGGCTTCGTGGTGGAGAAGGGGGCCCCCGGCTTCACCGCCACCAAGATCGAGGGCAAGATCGCGCTGCGCACGGTGCAGAACGCCGACATCACCCTCACCGACGTGCGGGTCCCGGAGGCCAACCGGCTGCAGCAGGTCAACAGCTTCCGCGACACCGCGAAGGTGCTGGCCATGACCCGCGGCGGCGTCGCGTGGCAGGCGCTGGGCGTGGCGGTGCGCGCCTACGAGCTGGCCCGCGAGTACGCCGTCAACCGCGTGCAGTTCGGCAAGCCGATCGGCGGCTTCCAGATGATCCAGGACCTGCTGGTCAAGATGCTGGGCAACATCACCGCCATGTTCGGCATCGTGGTGCGGCTCAACGAGCTGGTCGCCCAGGGTTCCGGGAGCGCCGAGCAGGCCGCGCTGGCCAAGGCCTTCACCACCACCAAGATGCGCGAGGTCGTGTCCTGGGCGCGGGAGCTGTTCGGCGGCAACGGAATCGTTCTGGACTACGAGGTCGCGAAGTTCTTCGCCGACGCCGAAGCGGTCTACTCCTTCGAGGGTTCCCGGGAGATGAACACCCTCATCGTCGGCAAGTCCATCACCGGCCTCAGCGCCTTCGCGTGAGGTCCGGCCGAACGTAACCCGTTCAGGTACTTGCGTTCGAATCCTCTCGATTTCAACCAAAAATTAACAGGTCCCGCGAGACAGGGCCGCCCGCCTCGATTTCCGAGGTGGGCGGCCCTGTTGCGCGCCGACGGCCGCGTCGTCCATCCGCTCAATGGAGTCATCGTTGGGCGGAAAGGTCCAATTCACCGGCCGGACGCACTATCATCACGCCGAGTGATACTTTTGATCATTAGTGGAGCACCAGTAGTCCCCGGTGACGCCCCCGACGTTTCGGCACCCCGGTGCCCGTCACCGACACCCCCGTACCAAGGACGCTGATGTCTGAAAGCCCCTTACCCGCGCCCCAAACCGACCGGGCCCCCGAAGCCCCACCGCACAACGATCTTCGGGCGAAGCTGCTGCGGCTGGTCGTGGTGACCCTCGCCGTGACGGCCCTGATCGGGACCGCCACGGCGGTCGCCCTGGTCTTCGTCCCGCCTCCCGAGCTGCGCTACACCGTGCTCGCCGTCGGCATCGTCGCCTGCATCGCCGTCGTGATCATCGGCTCCCTGCGCGCGAACGCGCTGGCCGACGAGGTCGACCGCCGGATCCACGAATCCGGCCACGAAGCCCAGGCCAGGCTCCAGGAATCGCTGCGGAACTCCCACCAGTGGATCGAGTCGCTGCGCGGCACCGTCGCCCAGGGCACCCGCGAACTCCCCCAGCTCGTCGAGCAGATCCAGGCGGGCCAGCAGCCGGCGCCCAAGTGGCCCACCGGTGAGCCCGTCACGGGCAACCCCTACGAGCTGCTCGCCCACGAGCTCCGGCAGGCCCAGATGGCCGTCGAGTTCGCGCTAGTGCGGATGCAGAGCGAACCCGCGCACAGCAACATCGACCCCAGCGTCGCGGTCTTCGCCAACCTCGCGCGGCGCGTGCAGTCCCTGGCCCACCGCGCCATCCAGCGGCTCGACGAGCTGGAGCAGCAGGTCGAGGACCCGGACCTGCTCAAGGGCCTGTTCGCGGTGGACCACCTGGTCACCGGTGTGCGCAGGCAGGCCGAATCCCTCGCGGTGCTCGGCGGTTCGATGCCGCGACGGCAGTGGAGCAAGCCGGTCGCGATGTACACGGTGCTGCGCTCGGCGGTCGCCGAGGTCGAGCACTACGCCCGCGTCAAGGTGATCCCGCCGGTGGACGGCACGCTGCACGGCCACGCCGTCGCCGACGTCATCCACCTCATCGCCGAGCTGGTGGAGAACGCCACCGCCTTCTCCGAGCCCGACACGCAGGTGACCATCAACAGCCAGGTCGTCACCGCGGGCCTGGCCATCGACATCCGCGACCGCGGTCTGGGCATCGACCAGCGCAACCGGGTCACGCTCAACGGGTTGCTCAACAACCCCGACGAGGTCGACCGAGACGCCCAGCTGCGCGACGGCCGCATCGGCCTGTACGTGGTCGCCCAGCTGGCCAACCGGCACCACATCGGCGTGGAGCTGGAGAACAACATGTACGGCGGCACCGACGCGCACGTGGTCATCCCCAACAACCTGCTGGGCGAGACCGACGTCGAGCCCGACGAGTCCGCCGCGCAGAGCTCCGCCAGCGTGCTGTCCACCGTCGAGCCGAGCGCCAACGGCCACGACGCGCGCACGCCGATGATGCCCGCGCCGCAGACGTTCAACAACGGCCGCCACACCGGCCAGCAGCCCGCCTACGCGACCGGGCCGCAACCGGCGGTCCGCGAGGAACGCCCCGCGCACCAGCTCCCCCAGCGCGGGCGCCACTCCGGCACCGTTCCGGAGGCCTCGCCTGCGGTTTCGTCCGGTCCCGGCAACGCCGAGAACGCCGAACGGCCCGCGCTCCCCCGGCGCGACCGCACCCGCAGCTACCTGGTGCCGCAGCTGGCCGAGAGCTCTCCCGCACCCAAGGAGAAGCCGCAGGGCGGCCCGAGCCCGAGCTTGTACGCGTCCTTCCGCTCCGGTGTCGAAGGCGGCGTTTCGGACGACAGACCGAGCCAGGGCTGACCTAGCACCGCACCCCCTCCCCCGCACAAGATCTGCCCCCGCGCAGTGAGAAGAGTCAGGAGACGTTTTCCAAAATGGCCAATGACGCAGCGGGCTCGTCGTCCGACCTGAGTTGGCTACTCGCCGACCTGCTCCGACGAGTCCCGCACACCCGCTGTGCCCTGCTCGCCTCCACGGACGGAATCAAGCGGTACTACCGCGGTCTGGACAACGACGAAGCGGACGCTCTGGCAGCCTGGGCCGCCGCGCAGTGCTCGCTGGCCCGCAACGGCGGTCGCCGGTTCGGCATGAACGGCGGCGGCGTGCGGCAGGTCGTCGTGGAGTTCAACGACCTGGTCGTGTTCGTCTCCGCCGCCGGTAGCGGGGCCGTGCTCGTCGTGCTGGCCACGCCGGAAGCCGACGCCACCGTGCTCGGCTACGAGATCGCCCAGCTCGTCAAGCGAGTTCCGTCCCACCTGGCTACCCCCATGCGGCAGCCCACCGCCGCGCGGAGCGCCGGTGAGATGGGCAGGTGAGCATGCCCGGACCATCGGACAAACCGTGGCTGGACAACGAAGCCGGCCCGCTGCTGCGCCCGTACTCGCTGACCAACGGCCGGACCGAACCGAGCGAGCCGCTGTCGCTGCAGTCGCTGGTGCGGTCCACCGGTCGGTTCTCGCCGGAGCGGATCGAGCCGGTTCACGCCAAGATGCTGAACCTGTGCCGGCACGCCACCTCGGTCGCCGAGGTCGCCGCTCACCTGCGGCAACCCGCCGTAGTCACCAAAGTCCTGCTCTCCGACCTCATCGATTGGGGAGCCCTCACCACCCACGCACCCGCCGACGTGCCGAAGCGCGATCAACTGGAGGCTTTGCTGAATGGGCTCCAACAGCTCTGAGCCATTCCCGACCTCGTTCAAGTTCCTCATAGCGGGTGGGTTCGGAGTCGGGAAGACCACGTTCATCCATTCGGTCAGCGAGATCGAGCCGCTGACCACGGAGGAGACGCTCACCGTCGCCAGCGTCGGGCACGACGACCTGACCGGCGTGGGCGACAAGACCACGACCACCGTGGCGATGGACTTCGGTCGAATCACGTTCAACCCGCAGAACATCGTGCTGTTCCTGTTCGGCACACCGGGGCAGGACCGGTTCTGGTTCATGTGGGACGACCTGGTCGACGGCGCGCTGGGCGCGGTCGTGCTGGCCGACACGCGCCGGCTGGAGGACTGCTTCGCGGCCGTGGAGTTCTTCGAGCGCCGCGGCATCGACTTCCTCGTCGCGGTCAACCAGTTCGAGAACAGCTTCCGCTACCAACCCGAGGAGGTACGGCAAGCACTGGACATCAAACCGCACATCCCCGTCGTGGTCTGCGACGCGCGCGATCGCCGCTCCGCAGCCTCGGTGCTGGTGCAGCTGATCGAGCACGTGCTGGAAACCCGCGCCTTATGACCCCGTCCCGAATCCCCCACCGAAATCGGAGCCTCCCGTGACGACTTTCGATGCCGCCGGACACCGGCACCTCAGCCCCGTCGACTCGCACGCGCACGAGCGCGCCGCACGACTGCGCCAGCTCGGCCTGGGTGAAGCCGCCGACCCCGAGTTCGACGCGTTCGCACAGCGCGTCGCCCAGACCCTCGGCGTGCCCAACGCGATGGTCAACTTCATCACCGACACCCACCAGTACCTCGGCGGCCTGTTCACCAAGGTCGCCGGGATGGAGGACCCGAACTCCGACGCCGACCCGCGTTCGGCGCCGATGGAGACCGGCTACTGCCCGCACGTCATCGCCCGCCGCATGGCGCTGGTCCTCGAAGACGTCTGCGACTACCCGCGCTTCGCGGGCAACGACGTCGTGGACAAGATGAACGTCCGCTCCTACCTGGGCGCTCCGCTGATCGACCGGACCGGCATGGCGCTGGGGACGGTCTGCGTCATCGACAGCGAGGTGCGCCCGTGGGGCCGCGACGGTCTCAACGCCATCAAGGCCCTGGCCGGTGAGGGCGTCGAGCTCATCCACCGCCGCGAACGCGACCTCCAGGCGGGCTGATCCCCACCTGCGTCGGGGGGGGGGGGGGGCCCCCCCCCCCCCCCCCCCCCCCCCCCGGGGGGGGGGGGGGCCCCCCCCCCCCGGGGGCCCCCCCCCCCCCCACGTTTCAGAGCCTCAGCCTCGGCGCAGGAGGAGGTCGAGGTCGTGCTGGATGCCCGGGCGGCGCTGCTCGACGTTGCCGATGCTCGCCTCGAAATCGATGTGGCGGGCGAGCTCGTCGACCGTGGGCAGCTCGACGAACGGCCTGCTCTCCTCCGCCGTGCGCAGCTTGCCGACCAGCTGCTGCTCGCTCCAGGACGCCGTGTGGGCGCTCATCGCGGAGCGGTTGCGGCCATCGGCGGTGAGCACCGCCATGATCGCCCAGCAGACGAGCTCACCGATCTGACCGGCCAGGATGTGCCGCTGCTGGCCGCCGGTGGTCGTGGTCGTGGTCAGCTTGTCGATCCGGGAGACGTACTCGGCGAGCTTCGGGTCCACGTCGAAGTCGTCGAAGATCGACAGGAACTGCTGCGGCTGCTTGAGGACCATCGAGCCCAGGTAGACCGTGATGGCCTCGGTGGTTCCCTCGAAGATCCGGAACAGCCGGTAGTCCCGGTAGAACTGGCCGACGACGTTGGTGTCGACGAACCCCCGGGCCCCGAGCAGCTGCACGCAGCGGTCGACGACCTGCCACATCAGCTCGCAGCCCAGGATCTTCGCCGCGAAGTAGAACGGTTCGGGCACGTCGCGGCCGGAGTCCAGGCGGTCGGCCATGTGCTCGACGAGCGTCTCCACGGCTTGGGTCGCCGCCACCGATTCGGCGATGATCTGCTGGATCCGCCCGTTCTCGGCGAGGTTCCCGGTGGCGACCTCGCGGCGGCGGGCGAAGCGCTGGGTCAGTTCCAGCGCGCGCATCGCCGCGCCGAGCGCGCCAGTGGCCAGCATGAGCCTTCCCTGGGTGAAGGCGGTCTTGGCCGCGGCGAGCCCCTCGCCCTCCTCGCCCAGCAGGCCCTCGGCCGGGACGTGCAGGTTCTCCAGGCTGAGGCTGTTCTGCGGCACCGCCTTGAGGCCGAGGGTGATCACCTCCGGGCCGCGCACGAATCCGGGCGAGGAGGTGTCGACGAGGAACCCGGTGACCCCGGCGTCCTGGTCGTTCTCATCGGTCAGGCGCGCGAAGAGGTTCACGTAGTGGGCGTCGGCGCCCAGCGAGATCCACTGCTTGCCGCCGTTGATGACGTAGGAACCGTCGGGCCGCTTGGTGGCGGTGCTGGTGATCGCCCGGACGTGCGAGCCCATGCTCGGCTCGCTGACCGCGCTGGTCACGAGCCTGCGCCCCTGCGCGAGCTCGGGCAGCACCGCCGAGCGCACGTCCTCGCGCGCGAAGTGCTGGACCGGTGGGACGCCGAGGGTGTTGTGCACGGCGAGCAGGATGAGCAGGTTGCAGTCGATCGCGCCTGCCTGCCGCCACACCTTGATCGTGTCGGAATGCGAGAGTTCCTGCCCCTGGTAGCGCTTGGGGATTTGCAGTCCGAGCAGGCCTGCGTTGGCGAGGTCGGGGATCAGGGATAAGTGGAATCCTCGTCGTTCATCCATTCGTCGGGAGTCGAGCTGCTCTCTGCTGTATCTGCGCAGGAAATCGAGCATCTCCGACGCCGCGCCCGGGTGCGCGGAACCGCTATTGGTCGACTCCATTCCGATAGGTCCTTCCTGGAAAGGCTCTCGCGAGGGGGTGCGTTCGCGAACGTGGCGGATCTGGGCACGTTCAGAACGACGAACCGGCCGCACGCCGGGAATTCGGCGCGGGTGGATTACCGCGTTCGTCGTCTCATTCGTTCCGCTGAGGTGAAATGGCCACCCCATCTTCAGCCGTGCGCAGGCACCGGCCCGAGCAGTGGGGACGCCAAGAGCGACGTTGCTCTACCGGAGAGAGAGGGAAATGGCACGCCTTCAGCATTGGGGATGTCGGGGTCGCCTGGGCCTGCCGGGCTCACGCCCCACGAACTCGACCTCGAGCCGGTTCGCCGCAGATCCCCGGGGGAAGCGAGGTCGTGACGATCGGCCGGGATCCATCTTGAAAACTCCGTTTCATGCAATAGCCCGCAGGGGTCCACGTGAGCACAGCAGGAGAGGGAAATTACCGTAACTCACCATACCGGGGTACCACCTTTTCGGTGAGCCCTATAACGGACCGTAATCATTGCTGGTAACTCAAACCTGAGAACCGTGTGATCAATTCAACGAAACCCGCCGGCGGATTCCGGAAAATCCAGTCCAAGTTGGACTAGAACGCGAATTGTTCGAGGTCAGGACCAGAACTCGGCAGTAGGCGCGAACGGGTGCAGCACTCGCGAACACGAGCGGAGCGCGCGAAATGCGGAAGGCGAGATCTTGATCACCTTCCGCCCGCGCTCATTCGATGCCCGCGGCGTCCATGCCGCGGATCTCCTTCTTCAGGTCGGCGATCTCGTCGCGCAGCCGCGCCGCGAGCTCGAACTGCAGCTCCCGAGCCGCGTTCATCATCTGGTCGTTGAGCTGCTGCACCAGATCGGCCATCTCGGCGCGCGGCATCGACGAGATGTCGCGGTCCTCCAGCAGGCCGGCGCTGGCCACGGCCTCGCCGGAGGGCTTCTTGCCGCGCGAGGTGTTGCGGCCCGAACCGCCCACCGCCACCGACTCCTCGGTGTCCTCGGCCTCGCTGTAGACGCGGTCGAGGATGTCGGCGATCTTCTTGCGCAGCGGCTGCGGGTCGATGCCGCGCTCTTCGTTGTAGGCGATCTGCTTGGCGCGCCGCCGGTTGGTCTCGTCGATGGCGTGCTGCATCGAGTCGGTGATCCGGTCGGCGTACATGTGCACCTGACCGGAGACGTTGCGCGCGGCACGGCCGATGGTCTGCACCAGGGACGTTCCGGAGCGCAGGAACCCCTCCTTGTCGGCATCCAGGATGGACACCAGCGAGACCTCCGGCAGGTCCAGCCCCTCGCGCAGCAGGTTGATGCCGATGAGCACGTCGTACTCGCCGAGCCGCAGCTGCCGCAGCAGCTCCACCCGCCGCAGCGTGTCGACCTCCGAGTGCAGGTAGCGCACCCGGATGCCCAGCTCGAGCAGGTAGTCGGTGAGGTCCTCGGCCATCTTCTTGGTCAACGTGGTCACCAGCACCCGCTCGTCGCGGTCGGCGCGCTCGCGGATCTCGTGCACCAGGTCGTCGATCTGGCCCTCGGTGGGCTTGACGATCACCTCGGGGTCGACCAGACCGGTCGGGCGGATGACCTGCTCGACGAACTCACCGCCGGCTTGGGCCATCTCGTACGGGCCGGGCGTGGCCGAGAGGTAGACGGACTGGCCGATGCGGTCGGAGAACTCCTCGAAGGTCAGCGGCCGGTTGTCCAGCGCGCTGGGCAGCCGGAAGCCGTGCTCGACCAGGGTGCGCTTGCGGGAGGCGTCGCCCTCGTACATGCCGCCGATCTGCGGGACCGTCACGTGCGACTCGTCGACGATCAGCAGGAAGTCGTCCGGGAAGTAGTCGATCAGCGTGGCCGGGGCTGAACCCGCCTCGCGGCCGTCGATGTGCCGCGAGTAGTTCTCGATGCCGGAGCAGAAGCCGACCTGGCGCATCATCTCGATGTCGTACTGGGTGCGCATCCGCAGCCGCTGGGCCTCCAGCAGCTTGTTCTGCTTCTCCAGCCTGGCCAGCTGCTCCTCGAGCTCGCCCTCGATGGCGCGGATCGCCTTGTCCATCCGCTCCGGGCCCGCCACGTAGTGGGTGGCCGGGAAGATCCGCAGCTCCTGCACCTCGCGGACGATCTCGCCGGTGAGCGGGTGCAGGTAGTAGAGCCGGTCGATCTCGTCGCCGAAGAACTCCACCCGCACCGCCAGCTCCTCGTAGGCGGGGATGATCTCGACGGTGTCGCCGCGCACCCGGAAGGTGCCGCGGGCGAAGGCGATGTCGTTGCGGCTGTACTGCACGTCCACCAGCGCGCGCAGGAACACGTCGCGGTCGATCTCGCCGCCGACCGCCAGCGGGATCGCGCGGTCCAGGTAGGACTGCGGCGTGCCCAGGCCGTAGATGCACGACACCGAGGAGACCACCACGCAGTCGCGGCGGGAGAGCAGGTTCGAGGTGGCGGAGTGGCGCAGCCGCTCGACGTCCTCGTTGATCGAGGAGTCCTTCTCGATGTAGGTGTCGGTCTGCGGGACGTAGGCCTCGGGCTGGTAGTAGTCGTAGTAGCTGACGAAGTACTCCACGGCGTTGTCCGGGAAGAACCCGCGCAGCTCGTTGGCCATCTGTGCGGCCAGCGTCTTGTTCGGCTCCAGCACCAGCGTCGGGCGCTGCACGCGTTCGACCAGCCACGCGGTGGTGGCCGACTTGCCGGTACCGGTGGCGCCGAGCAGGACCACGTCCTTCTCGCCGGAGTTGATCCGCCGCTCCAGGTCCTCGATGGCCTGCGGCTGGTCGCCGGCGGGCTCGTAGTCGCTGACCATGCGGAAGCGCCCGTCGGCGCGGGGGATGTCGCTGACGGGGCGGAACTCGGAGTGCGCCAGCACGGAGTCGTCGAGTGCGGGGCGCTCAGTCGCAAAAGCCACGGGACCCAGCGTACGAGCACCCACCGACATCATGTTGCGTCACGGGGTGCTTTCCGGGCGATGAGGGCGGACAATGGATAGCGTCACTGACCCCGACCGCTGGGAGGTGACTTGCGCACACTGGTAGAGAGAACGCGGGCGCGGCGTGCGTGAACGTCGCGCCCGCCTCATGCGTGCGCTTAGAGTGTCCGTGTGACCACTCAGCGGGAGATCGCCGAGCGTCTGGGACTGCCCGTGCATCCGCCGAAGACCGAGGTCTTCGACCTGGCGGAGGGCACCAACACCGATCCCAAGGGCCACGTGCGCACCGTGAGCCGCTTCCACCGCGAGCCGTTCGGGCTCTACCTCGCCCGGCCGCTGCCGGGGCAGCCGAAGATCGCCGCGCTGGAGTCGTGGCTGCTGCCCTCGCTCGGGCTGCGGGTGACCCGCTGGTACTGGCGGCCGGGCCACGAGCGCGACCTCGATTTCTACCTCGATCTGGTGGACGTCGAATCGGGTGACACCCAATGGCGGACCGTCGACCACTACCTGGACGTGGAAGTGCGCCAGGGCCGCGATGTGGAACTGCTCGACGTCGATGAATTCGTGCTAGCCGTGCAGTCGGAGCTGCTCGACCCGGAGACGGCCGAGCGCGCGATGCGGCGGGCCTGCGCGGCGCTGGAGGGCATCACCCGCTGCGGGTACGACCTGCCGAAGTGGTTGCGGGACAACGACATCGAGCTGTCGTGGGACGGGCAACCCACCCAAGATCCAGTACCCGAGCCGCGCGCGCTACCGCCATCGGAGTGATCGTCGACGGCTTTCTGCTCGCCATTCCCTCGGCCGTCGACCAGTGCGCAAAAGTTATCTTAAAAGCCCGTACTGATGATCACAGTTCCCGTCTTCTCCGGCTACTCTCTGACGCTGTGAGCGCTGCGATTTCCCCCAATCTGATGGAAGTCATCGACCTCTTCAGCTCGCAGCGCAGACATCCGTCCGGCTACGTGCACCAGCTGGCGGTCTGCCACGTCGAGCGGTGGGGGCTGGCCCTGGAGTGCCCGACCCCGCACGCCCCGGAGCACGACGTGGAGATCACCTGGATGCTCGCCGACCTGGGCCTGCGGCTGACGAAGTTCCGCCCGCGCAACCGGCACTCCCGCCCCAGCCCGAGCACGCTCACCGCGGTCACCATCCACCGCGACACCCGCTCCTGGGCGGCCACGGACCTGCTGCTGAGCCTGGAGATCCCGGACGACGGCCGTCCCCGCATCACCAGGGCGGCGGAGTTCGCCTCCGCCGTGGCCACCGGTGCGATCCGGCAGAGCGAGGCCGACTACGCCTTCCGCACGGTCCACCGCACCCTCGACGAGATCAGCCTGCACCGCTCCGTCAACCAGTGGCTCGCCCACCGGGGCATCTTCGACCCCTGGTGACCGCTCCCCCACCTCCCGTCCCACCGGTGTCCCCGATTTCAAGGGAACTCCCGTTCCCGGTTTCCATTGAGGTGTTCTCAGTAGGGGTTAGGTCAGGCGGCCGTGTTCGTGGTGGGTGAGTACGAGTGCTGCTTGGACGATGCGGCCGATTTTGCGGGGGCTGGTGGTGAAGTGGCGTAGTGCTTGCCAGCGTCCGGTCAGGAGGGCGAAGGCGCGTTCGCCGGGAGCGCGCAGGCTGCGCAGGAGCTGGTTGTAGGTGTGGTTGTCGGTGGTGAGTGGGCTGCCGGGGTGTTTTTTGGAGCGTTTGACCGGGGTGTGGATTCCGGCTCCGGCGCCCTGGTAGCCGGCGTCGGCCAGGGTGGGCAGGTCGAGCTGGGAGGCGGCCCAGTGCAGGGTGCCGAGGCGGTGTGTGTCGGCGGCGGTGATGTCGTGGACCGAGCCTGGTTCGACGTCGCTGACCCAGATCGGGAACCCGTCTGGGAGGGCGAGAGCTTGAATGTTGCCGCCCTGCTGGCGGGTTTTCCCGGAGTACCACCGGTCAATGACGGTGTTTTTGGCGCTGATGGTCTTCTCGTTGACCCGGTCGCAGGAGAAGATCTTGCCGTCGCAGATCACCGAGGCCCAGCCGTCGTCTTTGGCCTGCCGGAGAGCTTCGTGCAGGTCAGGGTGCT
>NZ_JAWLNX010000025.1:0-41604 GCF_035320975.1 Saccharopolyspora mangrovi
GAATCAACCCAGCAACGCAACGCCGCCCTGCCAGCCTGGATCCACTTCTACAATCACCACCGCCCCCACTCCGCCATCGGAGGCAAGCCACCAGCCACCCGACTGACCAACCTCCCCGGACATCACATCTAGCGCTCGCCGCGACCGGAGGTGCGCATGCTGCGTTGGATCGTGTTCGACTACGGCGAGGTCATCAGCCGCCGCATCACGGCGCTGCCCGACCTGGCGGCGCTGCTGGACACCGATCCCGCAGAGTTCGAGGCGGCCTACTGGCGCGAGCGCCGGGCCTACGACGCAGGCCTGTCCGACGCCGACTACTGGCGAGCCGTGGCCGCGCGCCTGGACCGCGAGGTCGACGACTCGCTGATCCACCGGCTGACCTGCATCGACGTCGACGGCTGGATGTCCACCGAGCCGGAGTCCCTGGCGCTGCTGGAGGACCTGCACCGCCGCGGAGTCCGGCTGGCGCTGCTGTCCAACGCGTCCACGACGTTCGCCCGCGCCGGGGAGAGCAAGCCGTGGGCGCGGTACTTCGAGCACCTGCTGTTCTCCGGTGACCTGCGGGTCGTCAAGCCCGAGCCGGAGATCTGGCGCACCCTGCTCGACACCCTCGGCGCGGAGGCCGGGGAGTGCCTGTTCTTCGACGACCGCGAGGAGAACGTCGCGGGCGCCCGCGAAGCAGGCCTCAACGCCGAGCTCTGGCGCTCAGCCACCCACGCCCGAACCCTCCTCGACGAACAACTGGCAGCCTGACCACCGACGCGCGAGGACCGGGACCAATGATCAACACCTAGGGCTTGATCTGCTTGCGGTCCTTGGCCCAGCCGATGGCGGCGGTGGCGACGAACAGGACTCCGCCGAGCACTGCGAGCCAGAACAGGCCCTTGATCAGCACTCCGGCGATGGAGAGCACGATCCAGAGCGCCAGCAGACCGCCGAGCACCTTCCACACCATCACGACCACCTCTTCACCGGGTATCTCCCGCACTCCCAGCCTGCCAGAGCGGACCGGCGAATTGGCAGGTCGAAAGCCCGAACCCGGGAAACATCAGGGTCGTCTCGGGGTCACCAGCGGGCGGTTCTCGCCAGAACGATCAGTTTCGGCAGAGAACCGCCTCACAGCCAAGCGCCGAGCCGCTGGACCGCTTCGGTGATGTCGCCGGGATCGCCGGCGAAGGAGAGGCGGAGGTAGTGGTGGCCGCGGTCCGGGTCGAAGTCGACGCCGGGGACGAGCGCGACGCCGGTGTCGTCGAGCATGCGGCGGCAGAACGACGCCGCGTCGTCGGTGTGATCGCTGATGTCCACCCACGCGTAGAAGGCGCCGTCGGCCGGGGCGACCTTGGTGATGCCCGCCGCCGCCAGGCCGTCGAGCAGCAGCGCCCGGTTCTCCCGGTAGCGCTCGACGTGGGCCTCGACCTCGTCGTAGGCCTCCGGGCTGAACGCCGCGACCGCGGCCTGCTGCGAGATCGCGGGCGGGCAGAGCGTGAAGTTGCCGGTCAGCGAGTCGACGGCGCGCAGCAGGCGCGGCGGCACCAGCATCCAGCCCAGCCGCCAGCCGGTCATCGACCAGAACTTGGAGAAGCTGTTGACCACGACGGCCTCGGCGGAGAACTCGCGCGCGGTGTGCAGCGGTTCTCCGTAGCTGAGCCCGTGGTAGATCTCGTCGCTGATCAGCTGCACCCCGTTGGCCTCGCACCAGCCCGCGAGCTCGGCGAGCTCGTCGCGGGAGAGCACCGTTCCGGTGGGGTTCGCCGGACTGGCCACGATCAGCCCGCGCACCGGCTCGTCGAGCGCTTCGAGCATCTCGACGGTCGGCTGGAAGCGGGTGGCGGCGTCGCAGGGCAGCTCCACGACCTCGCAGCCCAGCGCGGACAGGATGTTGCGGTAGGCCGGGTATCCGGGGCTGGCCAGCGCGACCCGGTCTCCGGCGTCGAAGGCGCTGAGGAACGCCAGCAGGAACGCGCCCGAGGCACCGGTGGTCACCACGACCTCGTCCACCGGGACCGAGCGGCCGTGGGCCCGCTCGTAGTGCCCGGCGATGGCTTCCCGCAGCTCCAGGACCCCCAGCTGCTCGGTGTAGCCCAGCGCGTTGCCCTCCAGCGCGCGAGCGGCGGCTTCGCGGACGGCCTTCGGCGCGGGCGTCGAGGGCTGTCCGGCGGCCAGCGACACGACGTCGCCGCGCTCCCGCTGCCGCTGGGCGGCGGCGGAGAGGACCTCCATGACCTGGAAGGGAGCTACATCGGCTCGCGCCGCGACGGCGAGCGCGGGGTGCTGACCACTCATGGCCTCAAGCCTGCCAGGGCGAACGCCCCGGGTCAGGAGCCGGGGACCGTGATGTCGCCGTCGACCGCGCGGCGGGCGATGTCAGTGCGCCAGTGGGCTCCGGGGAGGTGGACGCGCTCGACCCGCTTGTAGACCTCGTCGCGGGCGGCGGCGAGGTCGGCGCCCGTGCCCACGACCGAGAGGACCCGGCCACCGGCGGACAGCACCGCGCCGTCCTCCCGGCGGCGGGTGCCCGAGTGCAGCACTCCCTGCAGGTCGGAGCCCTGGATGACGTCGTCGACGCGCGGCCGGCCCGGGTAGCCCTCGGCTGCCAGCACGACCGTGACCGCCGAACCCCGCTCCCACTCCAGCTCCGGCTGGTCGGCGAGCTCACCGCGCGCCACGGCGTTGAACAGCTGCGCCAGCGGCGTGTGCAGCAGGGCCAGCACGGCCTGCGTCTCCGGGTCGCCGAAGCGGCAGTTGAACTCGATGACCTGCGGGCCGTTCGAGGTCAGCGCGAGCCCGGCGTAGAGCAGACCGGAGAACGGGGTGCCGCGGCGGTCGAGCTCGTCGACGGTGGGCTGCACGACCGTGCGGACCACGGTGTCGACCAGGTCGTCCGGGGCCCACGGCAGCGGCGCGTAGGCGCCCATGCCGCCGGTGTTCGGCCCGGCGTCGCCGTCACCGACGCGCTTGAAGTCCTGCACGGGCAGCAGCGGAACGACCGTGGTGCCGTCGACCAGGCAGAACAGCGAGGCCTCGGGGCCGTCGAGGAACGACTCCAGCAGCACCGGGTGACCGCCGTCGAGCAGCTTCATGGCGTGCGCGCGGGCGGCGTCGAAGTCGCTGGTGACCAGCACGCCCTTGCCCGCGGCCAGACCGTCGTCCTTGACCACCCAGGTCGGTCCGAAACCGGCCAGCGCGGCGTCCAGCTTGGCGGGGTTGTCCACGATCTCGCTGCGCGCGGTAGGCACGCCCGCGGAGACCATGACGTCCTTGGCGAAGGCCTTGGAACCCTCGATGCGGGCCGCCGCCTTGGACGGGCCGAAGCACGGGATGCCCGCGGCGCGCACGGCGTCGGAGGCCCCGGCGACCAGCGGCGTTTCCGGTCCGAAGACGACCAGGTCGGCCTTCCAGCGGGTGGCCAGCTCGGCCACTTCGTCGGGCTTGGCGACGTCGACGCCGTAGGACTCGGCGAGCGCTGCGGTACCGGCGTTGCCGGGCGCGCAGGCCAGTGCCGTCACGGACGGGTCACGGGACAGCGCCAACACGATCGCATGCTCCCGGCCGCCGCCGCCGATCACGAGGATTCGCACGAAACGCAGCGTAGAGCGTGCGGTGGGCCACTTGGCCGCTGCCCCCGGGAAGTGTTGCCGCCACTTGGCGCATCGCAGGTCGTGCGGCGTTCACCCGGAGGTCGGTTGCTCGTCGCACTGGTGTGCCCCTGGCGTCGGCTGGGCCGAGTTGGGTGAGGCCGCCACCATCGGAACAGGGAGAACGCATGACGATTCGGGGACGGTTGATCGCATTGTCCGTCGCGGGAGCTGCCGCACTCGGGGTGATCGCCTCGACCGGACCGGCCACCGCCGAGCCGGCCCCGGACACCCCGCAGATCGAGGTGTTCGGCCACCGCGGCGCCTCCGGCTACCGGCCGGAGCACACGCTCGCCTCCTACGAGTTGGCCGCCCGGATGGGCGCCGACTTCATCGAGCCGGACCTGGTGCCCACCAAGGACGGCGTGCTGGTCGCCCGGCACGAGCCGGAGATCGGCGGCACCACCGACGTCGCCGACCACCCGGAGTTCGCCGCCCGCAAGACCACCAAGGTCATCGACAGCACCGAGATGACCGGCTGGTTCACCGAGGACTTCACGCTCGCGGAGCTCAAGACGCTGCGCGCCAAGGAGCGCATCCCGGACATCCGCCGGAACAACACCGTCTACGACGGCCTCTACGAGGTGCCGACGTTCCAGGAGGTGCTGGACCTGCGGGAGCGGCTGTCCGAGGAGCTCGGCCGCGACATCGGCGTGGCGCCGGAGACCAAGCACCCCAGCTACTTCCGCGAGCTGGGTCTGCCGCTCGAGCCCGGCGTGGTCGAGGCGCTCGAGACCAGCAGCCTGAACAAGGAGGACTCGAAGGTCGTCGTGCAGTCCTTCGAGGTCGGCAACCTCAAGGAGCTGCGCGAACAGCTCCGGGTGCGGCTGGTGCAGCTGATCAGCAACAGCGGGGCGCCGCAGGACTTCATCGAAGCCGGTGACCCGCGCACCTACGCCGACCTGGTCAAGCCGGAGGGTCTGAAGGAGATCGCGACCTACGCGGACGTGATCGGCCCCGACACCAAGGTGATCCTCCCGGTCGACGACAGCAACCACCTCACCGAGCCGACCACCGTGGTCGCCGACGCGCACGCCGCCGGCCTGCAGGTCGTGCCTTACACGGTCCGCGCCGAGAACACCTTCCTGCCCGCGGACTTCCAGTCCTCGCAGGACCCGGCCCAGTGGGGCGACGTCCTCGGCCTCTTCCACGCCCTGTACGACCAGGGCGTCGACGGCATCTTCAGCGACATGCCGGACCTCGCCATCACCGCCCGAGACCAGCGCTGACCCACCCGTCCCACCCGCGTTGACCGGATTTCAAGTCGGGGACCTGATTTCAATGGAAATCGGAACCCCGAGTTCCATTGAATCGGGTTCCCCGCGGTGGGTGGTGGGTCGGGTGAGACCGTCCTCCCCTTTCGGGGGCGGCGGTTTCGTCGTTTCGGGTGATCGCCGGGGCGCGCACCTAAGGTGTCCATCGTGGACGGAGGTGCGAGTTGACCCAGCTGATTCTGGTCCTGATCGGGGCGTTGCTGGTCACGGCGCTGGCGCGGAGCCGGGAGATCGCGGCGCCGTTGCTGCTGGTGGCGGTCGGCATGGCGGTGTCGCTGGTGCCCGGGCTCGACGAGCTGCACATCGAGCCGGAGCTGCTGCTGACCGCGGTGCTCCCGCCCCTGCTGTACGCCGCCGCGCTGGAGAGCTCGTTCACCAACTTCCGGGCCAGGATCCGCCCGATCGTGCACCACGGGGTGCTGCAGGTGATCGTCACGTCGTTCGTGCTGGGCTGGGTCGCGTTCGTGCTGATCCCGGACCTGCCGCTGGCGTCGGCGATCGTGCTGGGCGCGGTGATCGCCCCGCCGGACGCGGTGACCGCGGCGGCGATCGGCCGCCAGCTGAAGCTGCCGCGCGGGGTGATGACGGTGCTCGGCGGCGAGAGCCTGATCAACGACGCCGCCGCGCTGACGATCTACCGGATGGCGATCACCGCGGCCGTGGGCACCACGCCGACGCTCGTCCAGGGCTTGTGGGTGTTCGCGCTGGCCGTGGTGGTCGGCGCCGTGCTGGGACTGGCCTTCGGGATGCTGGCGCAGCTGGCCCGCCAGCACATCCCGGACGTGCAGGTGGCGACGCTGCTGGGCGTGCTCGTGCCGTTCATCGCCTACCTGACCGCCGAGGAGCTGGGTGGTTCCGGCGTGCTGGCGGTGGTCACCGCCGGGCTGTACGTGGGCCACAACCTGCCCCGGGCGCGCGCCGCCGGGCGGCTGCAGGAGCACACCGTGTGGGGCTCGATCAACCTGCTGCTGGAGAGCCTGGTGTTCGCCTACATCGGCTTGCAGCTCAAGTCGGTGGTCACCGAGGTGCTGGAGTCCGGGCGCCCGGTGGGGAACATCGTGCTGGCCACGCTGCTGATCCTGCTGTCGTTGATGGCGTTCCGGGTGCTGTGGATGTTCGGCTCGAACTACCTGCCCGGCGTGTCGCACCTGATCAGGAGCGGGCGCCAACGCGGCGGCCGGTGGCGGCGGACGGCGGTGCTGTCCTGGGCCGGGATGCGCGGCGTGGTGACGCTGGCGGCGGCGGGCGCGATCCCGTTCACCACCGGCAGCGGTGATCCGCTGCCGGGCCGCGAGGTGATCCAGTTCGTCGCCGCCGTGGTCACGGTCGGCACGGTCCTGCTGCAGGGCACCACGTTGCCGCTGCTCATCCGCCGGTTGGGCGTCTCCGACCCGGAGGAGGCGCGCAGCGACGACCAGGCCGAGGCGGAGGCGCGGCGGATCGCCACGAACGCGGCGCTGGCCTACCTGGACGAGCTGACCCCGGCCGACGCGGGCTGCGAGAGCTCCGCGCTGAACCGGATGGTCTCCCGGATGCGGGGCCTGGTCGAGCACCAGGGCATGGCCGCGGCCGATCAGGTGGGGCGCACTCCGGCGGAGCGCGCCGACGCCTCGACCCGGACGTTCTCCGAGCTGCGGCGCAACATCATCGACGTGCAGCGCTCGGCGATCGCGGACGAACGCGACGCGGGCAACCTCGACGACGAGGTGCTGCGCCGCGTCCTCCGCGAACTCGACCTGCAGGAAGCGGCCGTGGAGAGCTCCTGGCGGAACCGCTGAGAGCGGATCAGGCCATCGTGTGTCGCACGATCGTCTGGTCCCGGCCGGGGCCGACGCCGATCGCCGACACGCGAGCGCCGGAGAGCTCCTCGATGCGCTCGATGTAGGCGCGGGCGTTGGCGGGCAGGTCCTCGAAGGTGCGGCAGTCGCTGAGGTCCTCCCACCAGCCCGGCATCTCCTCGTACACCGGAACCGCGTGGTGCACGCCGGTCTGGGTCATCGGCATCTCCTGGACCCGCTCGCCGTCGACGTCGTAGGCGACGCAGATCGGGATGGTCTCCAGGCCGGAGAGCACGTCGAGCTTGGTCAGGAAGTAGTCGGTGATGCCGTTGACGCGGGTCGCATAGCGGGCGATCACCGCGTCGAACCAGCCGGTGCGCCGCGAGCGGCCGGTGGTGACGCCGAACTCGCCGCCCTGCTTGCGCAGGTTCTCGCCGGCCTCGTCGGTCAGCTCGGTCGGGAACGGGCCCGCCCCGACGCGCGTGGTGTAGGCCTTGAGGATGCCGATCACCGCGCTGATCTTCGTCGGGCCGACGCCGGATCCGGCCGAGGCACCGCCGGAGGTCGGGTTCGACGAGGTCACGAACGGGTAGGTGCCGTGGTCGACGTCGAGCAGGGTGCCCTGCGAGCCCTCCAGCAGCACCGTCTCGCCGCGCTCCAGCGCCTGGTTGATCAGCAGCTTGGTGTCGGCGATGCGGTTGGCGAACTTCTCCGCCTGCCCGAGCACCGTGTCCACGACCTCTTCGGGGTCGATGGCCCGGCGGTTGTAGACCTTGACCAGGATCTGGTTCTTGATGTCGAGGGCGGCCTCGACCTTCTGGCGCAGGATCTTCTCGTCGAGCAGGTCCTGCATCCGCACGCCGACCCGGGCGATCTTGTCCTGGTAGCAGGGGCCGATGCCGCGGCCGGTGGTGCCGATCTGCTTCTTGCCCAGGTACCGCTCGGTGACGCGGTCGATGGCCACGTGGTACGGCATGATCAGGTGCGCGTCGGCGGACAGCAGCAGCCGCGAGGTGTCGACCCCGCGCTCCTCCAGCCCGGCGAGCTCCTCCAGCAGGACACCGGGGTCGACGACGACACCGTTGCCGATCACGTTCGTCACGCCGGGGGTGAGGATCCCCGACGGGATGAGGTGCAGCGCGAAGTCCTGCCCGTCCGGGAGCACGACGGTGTGTCCCGCGTTGTTGCCGCCCTGGTAACGCACGACCCACTGCGCCTGCTCGCCGAGCAGGTCGGTCGCCTTACCCTTGCCTTCGTCGCCCCACTGGGCGCCGATCAGCACGATCGCCGGCATGTGAAACTCCAACCTGGACTGGGTGGTCGCCAGCGTGACCGCACGCTTCGCCCGCTCCCACCACGGGGTATGCCGGTCGATCAGGGTAAACCAGGAGCGAAACGTGAGTACCACCGCATTGTCCTGCGGAAACGTTGGTGGCGCAGCGCGTCCGGACGGTGACGGTGTGCGATGGCACGAAGTGCCCGCCGCACCGGGTCGCAACGACGTCGATCCGCTGCTGGCAGATGCCACCGATCGTGTGGTGGTGCACGGCACGGACATGGACCTGGCGGCGGTCGTGCTGCGGCTGCTGCGCAAGGAGCGGCTGACCGAGCTGACCGTCGGCTACGTGCCGGTCGCCGACTCGCCGGTGGCGCGGTTGTGGGGGCTGGGCGTCGGCGACTTCGAGCGGGCGCTGACCGCCTCGCCCCGACCGGTGCCGCTGATCAGGGACGACTCGGGCGGGATCCTGCTGGGCGAGGGCGTGATCGAGCCGATCACCGGGCAGGCCTACTGCGACGACGAGCAGGTCCTCAACGGTCCCGCGCAGCGCCTGGTGGTGGCGCCGGACCCGGACGCCGAACCGCTCCCGGACCCGACGTCCGATCCGCTGAACCACACGATCGAGCCCCCGATGGACGGGCTGCGGGTCACCGTCACCCGGCGCGGGCTGCTGCGCCGCCGGGAGCGCGCGGCGCGGGGCCGGGCGTTCCAGGCGTCGTTCCGGTCGGCGACCGTGCGGCACGACGGCACCGATCACCCGCGGCCGATGCAGAAGTGGGTCTGGTACCGGCACACCGAGGACCTGAACCTGGCGCGCTGATTACGGGGTGTGTGGAATTCACATTTTCATCCCCCAATCAGTGGCGACTTCACGCCATGTCACCCTCCGGTCACTCCGCGGCATTGAATCGTCCACCCACGTGGGCAATCGTCATCCCTGAGCAGGCGATCAAGCCCATCGCGGAGGAAGCCATGACACGTTCGTTGCGCACCACCCTCGCCGCGCTGCCCCTGGCCGGTCTGATCGGGCTTGGGCTGGCCGTGCCGGCCGGCGCCGAGCCGCCGGGGATCCCGGACCCGGCGACCGCCCAGACCCAGCTCGGCGAGCTGACCGTCGCCCCCGAGGGCTCGATGGACGGCTACGACCGGGAGAAGTTCCCGCACTGGAACGAGGGCTCGGACGGCTGCAGCACCCGCGAGGCGGTGCTCAAGCGCGACGGTGACAACGTCGAGGTCGGATCCGACTGCTACCCGACCTCGGGCAGCTGGGCCAGCCCCTACGACGGCGAGACCTGGACCCAGCCGTCCGACCTGGACATCGACCACGTCGTGCCGCTGGCCGCCGCGTGGCGTTCCGGCGCCGCCGAGTGGACGCAGGAGCAGCGCCAGGCCTTCGCCAACGACCTGGAGGGCCCGCAGCTGATCGCGGTCACCGACAACGTCAACCAGGAGAAGGGCGACCAGACCCCGGACGTCTGGATGCCGCCCGCGACCGACTACCACTGCACCTACGCCTCGATGTGGGTCGGCACCAAGCACAACTACCAGCTGACCGTCACCGAGGCCGAGAAGGACGCGCTCAAGACCGCCCTGGACGGCTGCTGATCGTCTTCGAGAAGGCGGGCACCTCCGGCGCGGAGGTGCCCGCTCCTCGCTTCCGGGGAAGGCACACTGGCGGCCATGGCTGAGTTGCGCACGACGTTGACCGCACCCCCTGGCGGGGTGATGACCGACGAGGTCGGCGTGATCACCGGCGACCTGGAGCTGGCGACGGACTGCGAGGACGGCGCGGTGCGGGTGTGGATCCGCTACGACGGCGCCGAGGAGTGGTACCGCCTCTCAGCCGCCGACTGCCGGCTGCACGACGCCCGCGACCACGAACCCCTGCACGCCTCGCTCGCGGCAGTGCTGAACCGGCCCTAGTCGTCCGGGTGCAGCGGTGGGAGAGCTGCCATCGCCTCGTTCCGGGTGAGGCCGGAGGCCTGCAGCAGGTCGACGGCGATCGAGCGCACCTGCAGCACGACGACCTGCATCGAGAAGTCGCCCTCGCCCAGCAGTTCCACTGTGGACTTCTTGGCGACCGAGCGGGCGGATTCCCTGGCCTGCAAAGGATCCTTGCCGCTGGCGAGCTCGTCGCGCAGCAGCACCACGGTTCCCGCGAGCTCCTCCAGCATTCCCGGGAGCGGGCGCGGCACCGGCTCGCCGTCGCGCAGCGCGGCCAGCGCCCGCCTGGCCAGCACGCGGGTGTTGCGCAGCGCGCGATCGATGGGTGTGGCGGCGGTTTCGTAGCGTTCGAGGTCCCCGCGCCTGCGCCAGCGGATCGGCGCGAACCGCGCGATCTCGGCCCCCGCCTCCAGGGCGGCGCGGAACTCCTCGACGGACTTGTGGCTCTTGCGGGCCTTGGCGAGCACGTCGGCGGCCATCGACGCGTCCTGGCGCGCGACCGCGCTGGCGACTCCGCGCAGCGCGTCGGCCAGCGCACCCAGCACCACGCGGCCGTTGCGGTGCGCCACGGCGAGCGGGTTGGCCGGCAGCAGCGCGGCGACGGCGAAGCCGACCAGACCGCCGACCACGGCGTCGAGCATCCGCGTCAGACCACCGGACGTGGCGGGCGGCAGCAGGGTCGCGACCAGTACCGATGACGACGCGGCCTGCAGCACGATCACGCCGCCGCTGTCCAGCAGCACCGCCGTGGACATCGCCAGCGCCACGACCAGCGCGATCTGCCAGGGACCGGAGCCGATCACCGAGATCAGGACGTCGCCGACACCGATGCCGATGCTCACCCCGACGACGAGCTCCAGGGCCCGCCGCATCCGCTGTCCGAGCGAGACCCCGAGCGAGATCACCGCGGCGATCGGGGCGAAGAACGGCGCGGCGTGCCCGACGATGTCGTGCGCGAGGAACCACGCCACCCCCGCGGCCACCGCGCACTGCACGATCGGCACCCCGGTCCGCAACAACCGCCGGAGCCGCCGGCTCAACTCCTCACGCAAACGCCCCACGGCCCCATCCTCCGCCACCGAACATCGCCCCGACCAGCAACCCCGACAACCGCCGCAGTCACCCAACCCCGATCACCGCCGTGATCAGGTACCGGATCACGGCGGTGATCGGGAGGCAGGTGGTGGTCGGGACAGCTGGGTCCCGGTGATGCGATTTCAATGGAGATCAGAACCTGGAGTTCCACGGAACTCGGGATCCTGATTTCCATTGAAATCGCGTCGCCCCTGGTGGGAGCCCGAGTAGCACGCACCCGGCCACCTGCGGACGGAGTCCGGTGGTGGCCGGGTGCGTGTTCGTCAGGAAAGGCCGTTGGGTTCGAGGGAGGCCGGGTCGCTGTCCTCGAGGAGCTGGCGGCAGCGGTCGAACTCCTCGGTCTCACCGATGGCGCGGGCGGCCTTGGCCAGGGCCGCGATCGAGCGCAGGACACCGCGGTTGGGCTCGTGCCGCCACGGGACCGGGCCGAAGCCCTTCCAGCCCGAACGGCGCAGGGCGTCCAGGCCGCGGTGGTAACCGGTGCGCGCGTAGGCGTAGGCGGCGATGTTCTCGCCGCGCTGCAGGGCGTTGTCGGCGAGCGCGGCCCACGCGGCGCTGAACGCGGGGTGCTGCGCGGCGACCTCGGCGGGGTCGGTGCCGGCGTCCAGGGCGCCCTGCGCCTCCGGGCTCTCCGGCAGCAGCGTCTCCGGCGGCTCCAACAGATTCCTCGTCATGCCCCAATCCTCGCACTACCACCGGAACGACGACGGCCCGTCCACCCAGCGGGCGGACGGGCCGTTGCGATCGGGTCGAGGTCAGCCGGCGATCATGCGGCCGGCGGACTTGAGGACCTCGCAGCCCTGGGCGACACGAGCGGCCATCGCCTGCTCGGCCACCTTGAGGTAGCTGCGGGGGTCGTAGGTCTTCTTGTTGCCGACCTCGCCGTCGATCTTGAGCACACCGTCGTAGTTCTTCATCATGTGGTCCGCGATGGGCCGGGTGAAGGCGTACTGCGTGTCGGTGTCGATGTTCATCTTGATCACGCCGTAGGAGACCGCCTCGTGGATCTCCTCCAGCAGCGAACCGGAACCACCGTGGAAGACCAGGTCGAACGGCTTCGAGCCGGCGGCCAGGCCCAGCTTCTCCGACACGACGTCCTGACCCTGCTTGAGGATCTCCGGGCGCAGCTTGACGTTGCCCGGCTTGTAGACGCCGTGCACGTTGCCGAAGGTCGCGGCCAGCAGGTAGCGGCCCTTCTCGCCGGTGCCGAGGGCCTCGACGGTCTTGATGTAGTCGCCCGGAGCCGTGTAGAGCTTCTCGTTGATGTCGTTGGCGACGCCGTCCTCCTCGCCGCCGACCACGCCGACCTCGAGTTCCAGGACGATCTTGGCCTTGGCGGACAGCTCCAGGAGCTCCTGCGCGATCTGCAGGTTCTCCTCGAGGTCGATCGCCGAGCCGTCCCACATGTGCGACTGGAACAGCGGGTTCTCGCCGCGGTCGACGCGCTCCTGGCTGATCTGGATCAGCGGCTTGACGAAGCCGTCGAGCTTGTCCTTCGGGCAGTGGTCGGTGTGCAGCGCGATGTTCACCGGGTACTTGGCGGCGACGACGTGCGCGTACTCGGCGAGCGCGGTGGCACCCGTGACCATGTCCTTGACCTTGGTGCCGGAGGCGAACTCGGCGCCGCCGGTCGACACCTGGATGATGCCGTCACTCTCGGCCTCGGCGAACCCGCGCAGCGCCGCGTTGAGCGTCTCCGACGAGGTCACGTTGATCGCTGGATAGGCGAACTCACCGGTCTTCGCCCGGTCCAGCATCTCCGTGTAGACCTCGGGGGTCGCGATGGGCATCGGTCATCCTCCTCAGATGGAGTTCGGTCGTCAGTGACACGAGATCGCGCAGCATCCTAGGAACCCCTGCGCGTCCTTGACGGCGCATCGGGGCAGGTACCACTCTTTCGCGCGTCACAGTGCCCCAGCGGTGTTGTTTTGAAAAGTTGGTGCAAGGATTCAGAAAAGGATCCTGTGCACATACTCACACGCCAGGGCACCTGCCGCCTACAGCCAGGCTCCGGTGACGACTTCCCACTGCCGGATGGTGGTCGAGGCGATGACCCCGGCCTCGGTGTACGGGTCGGCGGCCAGCAGGTCCTGCAGCTCCGCCTCGTCGGCGGTCTCGTAGATCAGCTGCGCGCCCTTGCCGTCGGTGTAGGGCCCACCGGCCAGCAGCTTGCCCTGCTCGGCCAGGCCTCGCGAGTACTCGCGGTGGTCCGGCCGGACCGCCAGCCGCTTCTCCTCGTCCGGGCCGTAGACCAGCTCGACAACGAACCTCGCCATGTCTTCCTCCATCGCGGCGAATTCAACGATCGCGTCGACGCTATCCGACAACCCGCCCCGCGAACCCGCCCTCGCCCGGTAAGTTCTTCGATCATGGGCGGTGATTCGGAAGGCATCGAGCGCAGCGTCGAGAAGACCTTCGGCACGCTGCGCAAGTTGGACGGCGTCCACCGGGAGACCCAGCAACCGCTGTCCCTGGAGGACATCTACAAGCAGCAGCGGATGCGCATGGTCCGGCTGGCGATCCTGCTGGTCGACGACATCAGCAGCGCCGAGGACGTGGTCCAGGAGGCCTTCACCGGGCTGTACCGGAACTGGTCGGGGCTGCGCGACGCCAACGCCGCCGTCGGCTACCTGCGGACCGCCGTGGTCAACGGGTCCCGGTCGATGCTGCGCCGCCGCAAGACCGCCCGCGAGTACCAGCCGCCGCACCAGGCCAACGCGCGTTCCGCCGAGTCGCTGGCGATGCTCACCGCCGAGCACCAGGCCGTGGTGGACGCGTTGAGCAAGCTGCCGCGCCGCCAGCGCGAGGTGCTGGTGCTGCGCTACTACGGCAACCTGTCGGAGGCCGAGATCGCCGAGGCCACCGGAGTCTCCAAGGGCACGGTGAAGTCGACGGCCAGCCGGGCGCTGGAAGCGCTGCAGAAGCACATCGGCGGCTGAGGTTCCCCCGAACGGCCTATATTCGAACCAATCGGACACGTTCGGCCACGACCGGGCGTACGGCTCGCGGCGAGCTGCAAAACACCGATTTTGGTGTAGACCACTGCTCGTGTTTGGCGGAGGATCGTTGTTGTGAACACTGCCGAACTGATCCTCACCGGAGCGCAGGTCGTGACCCCGGGCGGAGTCGCACGACCGGGTTGGGTGCGGGTGTCCGCGGGCAAGATCGCCGCCGTGGGCGACGGAGCCGTTCCCGCCGGCCCGGCGATCGAGCTGTCCGGGCGCTGGCTGGTCCCCGGTTTCGTCGACGTCCACTGCCACGGCGGTGGCGGCGGTGCGTTCACCTCCCTGGAACCCGAGCAGACGCAGACCGCGGTGGCCCACCACCGCGCGCACGGCACCACGACGATGCTGGCCAGCCTCGTGTCCGCGCCGATCCCGGAGCTGGTCAAGCAGATCGCCACGCTGACCGAGCTGACCGCGGACGGGCTGCTCGCCGGGATTCACCTGGAAGGACCGTTCCTCTCGCACGCCCGCTGCGGCGCGCACGCGCCCGAGGTGCTGCGCGCACCGGAGGCCGACGACGTGCGGCAGCTGCTCGAGGCCGGTCGCGGCGCGGTCCGGATGGTCACCCTGGCCCCGGAGCTGCCCGGCTCGCGAGGAGCGGTCCGGCAGCTGGTCGACGGCGGCGCCATCGCGGCCGTCGGGCACACCGACGCGAACGCCGAGCAGGTGCTCGCGGCCGTGGACGCCGGGGCGACCGTGGCGACGCACCTGTTCAACGGCATGCGTCCGCTGCACCACCGCGAGCCCGGACCGGTCGGCGCGCTGCTGGACGACGAGCGGGTCAGCGTCGAGCTGATCTGCGACCTGGTGCACCTGCACCCGACCATCGCCCGGCTGACCGCCACCCACGCGGGCATCGACCGGACGATGCTGGTCACCGACGCCATCAGCGCCACCGGTGCCGGCGACGGCACCTACGAGCTGGGCGCGCTGCCGGTGACCGTGGTCGACGGCGAGCCCCGGCTGTCCGACGGGTCGCTGGCCGGCAGCACGCTGACGATGGACGCCGCGTTCCGCAACCTGGTCCGCAGCTGCGGCCTGCCGGTGCCGGCAGCGGTCGCGGCGACCGCCACCATCCCGGCCCGGCGGCTCGGCCTGACCGACGTCGGCGAGATCCGGCCCGGCGCGGACGCCGACCTGGTGGTGCTCGGCGACGACCTGGACCTGCAGGGCGTCATGCGGCGCGGTCAGTGGCTCACCGAGCCCGCCTGAACTGCGGTTTCACCGATTCGCACCGAATCCGGTCACCGGCTGGTTAAGGTCGGGGCATGACCGGCCGGAACACCGAGGACGCGCTGTCCGCCGCGCTGCGCGCGCGAGCGGCGGGCCGCTCCGGTCCGCAGCAGCGCACGAGGCGTCCGGGCCCGCGCGGGCTGCTGCTCTTCGTGATCGTCCTGGGCGTGTTGTCCGGACTGCTCGCGGCGGGCGTCACAGTCCTTTACCCCATCGGGTGATCGAGGGTGTGCGCTGCGTCGATGTCCGGTTGGTCGCCCGACGGCCGAGCAGCGCGGCGTCACGGTACCGTTGGCAAGCGTGACGACCGAATTCGCCGCCGCGGCACAGCCCGCGCTCGCTCTGCTTCCGGATTGGCTGAATCCGGAGAACATCGTCTCTGGTCTGGGCCCGTTCGCGCTGATCGGCGTCTGCCTGATCATCTTCGCCGAATGCGGCCTGCTCATCGGTTTCTTCCTGCCGGGTGACTCGCTGCTGTTCGTAACCGGCCTGTTCGTCGCCACCGGTTCGATCGACACGCCGATCTGGCTGGTCTGCGTGCTGCTGGCGTTGTGCGCCTTCGTCGGCAACGTGACCGGCTACTGGATCGGGCGCAAGGTCGGCCCGGCGATGTTCAACAAGCCGGACTCCAAGCTGTTCAAGCGCGAGCACGTGGACAAGACGCACGCGTTCTTCGAGAAGTACGGCGCCCGCGCGATCATCCTGGCCCGCTTCGTGCCGATCGTCCGCACGTTCATCACGGCCGTGGCCGGCATCGGGCAGATGGACCAGAAGAAGTTCTTCAGCTACTCGGCCATCGGCGGTGTGGCCTGGATCCTGAGCATGACGCTGCTCGGGTTCTTCCTGGGCAACATCCCGTGGATCCGCAACAACATCGAGTCGATGGCCATCGTCATCGTCGTGATCTCGATCATCCCGATCATCATCGAGTACATCAAGGGACGCCGCGAGAAGGCCCGCGAAGCGGCCTGACGCAGTCCTCGGAGAGGAGCCGGCACCCAACTCGGGTGCCGGCTCTTCTCATGCGCGGGGGTGGTTCCGACCGAGAGATCGGGCATCGACTGGCCGGGATCTCACCAGGCCCGGCTGAGGTCGGCGTGCTGCTGGACCCAGGTGTGCATGACGACGCCCGCGGCGACGCCCGCGTTGATCGAGCGGGTGGAGCCGAACTGGGCGATGGAGACCACCAGGTCGGCCTCGCGGCGGGACTCCTCGTGCAGGCCGGGGCCCTCCTGGCCGAACAGCAGGACGCAGCGGCGCGGCAGCTCCGCGCGCTCCACCGGCACCGCGCCCGGCGTGTTGTCCACCGCCACGATCGCCAGGTCCTCGGCGCGCGCCCACTCGGTCAGCGACGCGACGTCCGGGTGGTGGTGGACGTGCTGGTACCGGTCGGTGACCATCGCGCCGCGCCGGTTCCAGCGGCGGCGGCCCACGATGTGCACCGCCCGCGCCAGGAACGCGTTGGCCGTGCGCACCACGGTGCCGATGTTGTGGTCGTGCTGGAAGTTCTCGATGGCCACGTGGAAGTCGTGCCGCCGCCGGTCGAGGTCGGCGATGATCGCCTCCCGCCGCCAGTAGCGGTAGTGGTCGACGACGTTGCGCCGGTCGCCGTGCTCCAGCAGCTCCGGGTCGTAGCGCTCGTCATCCGGCCGCGGCCCCTCCCAGGGGCCGACGCCGACGCTGGTGCCCCACTCGGTGGGCCCGACGTCCTCGCTCACGCCAGTCCGAGGTCGGCCAGCCCCAGCAGCGTGCGGTAGGGCAGTCCCGCCTCCTCGATGGCCTCGCGCGCGCCGGTGTCCCGGTCGACCACGGTCGCCACGCCGACCACCTCGGCACCCACCTCGCGCAGCGCCTCGACGGCGGTGAGCACGCTGCCGCCGGTGGTCGAGGTGTCCTCCACGGCCAGCACCCGCTTGCCGACGACGTCCGGGCCCTCGATCTGGCGCTGCATGCCGTGGGCCTTGGTGGACTTGCGCACCACGAAGCTGTCCAGCGCGGGACCGTCGGCGTGCATCATGGCGGCCGCGACCGGGTCGGCGCCCAGGGTCAGCCCGCCCACGGCGGTGAAGTTCCAGTCAGCGGTGATCTGCCGCAGCAGACTCCCGATCAGCGGGGCCGCCTGGTGCTGCAGGGTCGCCCGGCGCAGGTCCACGTAGTAGTCGGCCTCCTTGCCCGAGGACAACGTCACCTTGCCGTGCACCACCGCGAGCTCCTTGACCAGCCGGGCCAGTTCGGAGCGCTGCTTCTCGTTCACCACGAGGACTGAGGATAGTTCTCAGGTCCGGCCGGGAACGGTGCGGGTGACCACCATGCGCTGCAGCTTCTTCGGGATCAGCCGGCCGACGGCGACCAGCGCCTTGTACTGGGCGCCCGGGATGGACACGGCCTTGCCGACGCGCAGGTCCGCCAGCGACTCGTGCACGACCTGGTCGGCCTGCAGCCAGAACGCGCGCGGCAGCCTGCTCATCTCCAGGCCCGCGCGCTCGTGGAACTCGGTCTGGGTGAAGCCGGGGCACAGCGCCATGACCCGCACACCGGTGCCCGCCAACGACGTCGCCAGCCCCTCGGAGAAGGCGATCACGTAGGCCTTGGTGGCCGCGTAGGTGGAGCCGGAGACGGTGAAGAAGCCCGCCACGCTGCCGACGTTGATCACGTCGCCGCGCCCGCGCTCGCGCATCACGCGCACGGCCGCGTGGGTGAGCTCCAGCACCGCCGCGACGTTGACGTCCAGCTGGCGCTGCAGCACGTCGGCGGACAGGTCCCAGAAGGCACCGCCGGTGCCGAACCCGGCGTTGTTGACCAGCACGTCGACCGGCTTGGCGGGGTCGCCGACGCGCTCGGCGACCACGGCGCGCTGCGAAGCGTCGGACAGGTCGGCGGTCAGGACCTCGACCCGCACGCTGTGCCTGGTCTGCAACCGGTCGGCGAGCTCTTCGAGCCGCTCGGTGTCGCGCGCGACCAGGACCATGTCGTGGCCTTCAGCGGCCAGCCGACGGGCGTAGGCGCGGCCGATCCCCGCAGTGGCTCCGGTGACGAGTGCGGTAGGCATATCCCGAACCTACCCGTCTCGTAATGAAGGCGGTGTTCTGGCCGCTCTGCTCGGCGGGACCTACTGGATGTGCTCGGAGTGCTCTTCGGCTTCGGCTTCGGCCGGGGTGCTGTTGGGGTCGCTGTCGAACGGGTCGACCAGGTCGGCGAGGTCCCCGAGGTCGCGCAGCAGGCGCTCCAGACGCGCCGGGTCGGCGTCGGCCGGGTGCATCGCGGCCAGCACCCAGTCGTTCTCCAGCCACACCACGGTGACGTCCTGGCCGATCTCCTCGGTGGCGTCCACCAGGTCCTCGGTCACCAGCGGGCGGGCTGCGGCGACCTCGGTGACGAAGGCGTAGCGCGAGCCGACCGGGCCCAGCAGGTCCAGGCCGGAGTCTTGCGGCACCGGCACGTCCGGCAACCACAGCTCGATGGTGGCCGGGGCGGTGCGGCGGCAGCGGATGCCGACCAGGACGGCGACGTTCTTGTTCCCGGCCTCCAGGTCCAGCACGTAGACCTGGCGGCGGCCGTCGGCGGTGAACGTCGAGCCCGCCACCACGTCGGTCGCGGTCGTCGCGCCGTACTGGGCGAGCACGCCGCGCTCCCACCGGCTCGGCAGGACGCGGTCGACCTCGGCGAACTGCCAACCGCGCAGCGCCGCCCAGCGACGCCGCTCCCGGTTGTTGGAGGTGCGCTGCGATCGGTCGGAGATCAGCAGCGCGACGCCGGCGACGATCGCGACGACGGCGACGAGGAACCAGAGCCACGCAGGTATGCCCACACCGGGCAGGGTAGTCCGAACATCGCAGATCTCGAAGATCACCTGGGCATCAAAGTTCGAACCGCTCGTTCGGTTGACCTTGACGTGCGAAAACCCGATCCAGGCACGTGTCCGGCCCTCAGCTGGCGCGGTTGTCGCACAGGGCGCGCCACTCGGCCGTGTCGGGAGCGGGGCCGCGCAGGGCTGAACCTTCCGAGCGCAGGCCCTCCAGGACCAGGCCGAGGTAGCGGGCGCGGAGTTCGGCGCGGCGCGACTCGCTGGTCGGCAGCGCCGGGTTGAGGTGCTTGAACAGCAGCAGGACGTCGGTCCAGTCGATGTCGGCGCGCAGCTCACCGGCGAGCTTGGCGTCCTCCACCAGCGCCTCGATCACCTCGGCGACCTGCTGCTGCAGGTTGCGGAACTCGGCCGAGAACGCGTGCTGCTCCGCCAGCTGCGGAAGCACCGTGCCGATGCCCGAGCCCTCGCGCAGGCAGCGGTGCATGAACCGGCTCAGCGCCCGCCACGGATCGGACTCCTCGGCGCGCGCCGCCTCCGCCTCGGCGATGACCAAGCGGAACGCCGCGATGCGCACCTGCTCGACGAGCTCGGTCTTGCTCGGGTACCGCCGGTAGATGCTGGCCACCCCGACCCCGGCGCGCTTGGCGACCTCCGACATCGGGGCGGCCATGCCGAGCTCGGCGAAGACCTCCCGGGCCGCGCGGATGACGGCGTCGTCGTGCCGTGCGGTCGCTGCTGTGGGCATGGACACAGCGTACGCCCGCGCGGAATGGTTCGTTCCGCTAAGAGGTTGTCGTTGCCGGATCTCCATCGGCACCGACCAGAGGAAGCGCATGACCACCGAACTGGTACGACCCCGCGTCCAGCGCGAGCGCGGGCTGTCGCGTTCCGGCTCGTTCTGGTTCATCGGCGGGATCTACGCCCTGTTCCTGATGGCCTCGACCGCCCCGTCCCCGATGTACTCGCTCTACCAGCAGCGGTGGGGCTTCACCAACACCGTGCTGACCGAGGTGTTCGCCTCCTACTCGGTGGCGATCCTGGTGGCCCTCCTGCTGTGCGGGTCGCTGTCGGACCACATCGGACGTCGGCCGGTGCTGGTCGGCGCGCTGGTGCTGGAGATCGCCGCCGTGCTGGTGCTGGCGCTGGCCTCCGGCGTCGGTTGGCTGTTCGCCGGCCGCGTGCTTCAAGGTCTGGCCACCGGTGCGGCGACGAGCGCGATCAGCGGTGCGCTGCTGGACTTCCAGCGGCCCGGGTCGAGCCAGGGTTCGCTGGTCAACGGGGTCGCCGCGGCCCTGGGCATGGCGGGCGGTTCGCTGCTGGCGGGCGCCCTGGTGCAGTTCCTGCCCGGCCCGACGGTGACCACCTACCTGCTGCTCGCGGCGGGTTTCGCGGCCGCGATCCCGGTCGTGCTGGCGATGCCCGAGCCGGTGGCGCAGATCAGCCCGCTGCGCGAGGCGCTGCGTCCCCGGCGACCGGTGGTGCCTGCCGGGCAGGGCGGCCGGTTCGCGCTGATGTCGACGATGGTGCTGGCCTCGTGGACCGTCGGCGGGATGTTCATGTCGCTGGCCCCGTCGGTGGTCAAGGGCATGGTGCACAGCTACCCGAACTTGATCAGCGGCCTGCCGGTGGCGGTGCTGGCCGGGCTCGGCGGGCTCACCCAGCTGCTGCTGGCCTCCTGGGCCGCGGCCCGGGCGGTGCGCGTCGGCGCGGTGCTGATGATCCTCGCGCTGGCCGGGGTCGCGGCAGCGGAGGTCTCGGCCGACGCCGCGGCGTTCTTCGCGGCCGCGGCGTTGCTCGGCATCGGGTGGGGCCTGATGTTCATGGGCGCCTTCCGGATGCTCACCGGCCTGGCCGCCCCGCACCAGCGCGCGGGCACGGCCGCGATGATCTACGTCGTCGCCTACCTCTCGGCCACCGTCCCGAGCGTCACGCTCGGCTACATCAGCACGCTCACCGACCTCAGCACGGCCACCCTCGTCTTCACGGCGGCCGCCGCCCTCTTCGCCGCGATCGCCTCCCTGTCCACCTACCGCCGCTGAGCCCCGGACGCGGGCAGGATTCGAATTTCGCGCGAAGTTCGACTCGGATCTTTCCGGCTCGAACTTCGCGCGAAATTCGAACTGCTCACCCGGCCGTGGTCACTCGGAGGCGACGACGGTGAGGGCTTCGTTGTCGTCGGTGACGTCGATGAGGACCTTGTCGCCTTCGCGGATGTCGCCGGCGAGGAGCTTGCGGGCGAGCTGGTCGCCGATGGCCGTCTGCACCAGGCGGCGCAGCGGCCGGGCACCGTAGACCGGGTCGAAACCGTTGAGCGCCAACCAGTCCCGGGCCGACGGCTGCACGTCGAGGGTGAGCCGCCGCTGCGCGAGCCGCTTGGCCAGCCGGTCCACCTGGATGTCCACGATGGACGTGAGCTCCTCGGTGTTGAGCTGGTGGAACACCACGACGTCGTCGAGCCGGTTGAGGAACTCGGGCTTGAAGTGCCCGCGCACCACCGACATCACGGCCTCGTCCCGGTCCCGCTCGCTGAGGTTCGGGTCGGCGATGGCCTGCGAGCCCAGGTTCGACGTCAGCACCAGGATGGTGTTGCGGAAGTCGACCGTGCGGCCCTGCCCGTCGGTGAGCCGCCCGTCGTCGAGCACCTGCAGCAGCACGTCGAAGACGTCGGAGTGGGCCTTCTCGACCTCGTCGAACAGCACCACCGAGTAGGGCCTGCGGCGCACCGACTCGGTGAGCTGACCGCCCTGTTCGTGGCCGACGTAGCCGGGCGGGGCGCCGACCAGGCGTGCCACCGAGTGCTTCTCGGAGTACTCGCTCATGTCGATGCGGATCATCGACCGCTCGTCGTCGAACAGGAACCCGGCCAGCGCCTTGGCCAGCTCGGTCTTGCCGACACCGGTCGGGCCCAAGAACAGGAACGACCCGGTGGGGCGGTCGGGGTCCGCCACGCCCGCGCGGGTGCGCCGGACGGCGTCGGAGACCGCGCGCACCGCCTCGTCCTGACCGACGACGTGCGCGGCGAGGGCGTCCTCCATGCGCAGCAGCTTGGCGGTCTCGCCCTCCATCAGGCGGCCCGCCGGGATGCCGGTCCAGGCGCTGACCACGTCGGCGACGTCGTCGGCGGTGACCTCCTCCTGCAGCATCGCCTTGCGCTCGGACTGCGCGTGGGTCGCCGTTTCGAGCTCCTTCTCCAGCGCGGGTATCCGTCCGTAGCGGAGCTCAGCGGCCTTGCCGAGGTCGCCGTCGCGCTCGGCGCGCTCGGACTCGCCGCGCAGCTGCTCCAGCTGGGTCTTGAGGTCGCGGACCTTGTCGATGGACTCCTTCTCCTGCTGCCAGCGCGCGGTGAGCTCGGAGAGCTTCTCGCGCCGGTCGGCGAGTTCGGCGCGCAGCGCGGCGAGCCGCTCGACCGAGGCCGGGTCGGATTCCTTGGCCAGCGCCATCTCCTCGATCTCCAGGCGGCGCACGGCGCGCTCGACCTCGTCGATCTCCACCGGCCGCGAGTCGATCTCCATGCGCAGCCGGGACGCGGCCTCGTCGACCAGGTCGATGGCCTTGTCCGGCAGGAACCGGGCGGTGATGTAGCGGTCGGACAGGGTCGCGGCGGCGACCAGGGCGCCGTCGGTGATCCGGACGCCGTGGTGGACCTCGTAGCGCTCCTTGAGCCCGCGCAGGATCGCCACCGCGTCCTCCGGGCTGGGTTCGCCGACGAGGACCTGCTGGAAGCGGCGTTCCAGGGCGGCGTCGGTCTCGATGTGCTCGCGGTACTCGTCGAGCGTGGTGGCGCCGACCATGCGCAGCTCTCCGCGCGCCAGCATCGGCTTGATCATGTTGCCCGCGTCCATCGCGCCCTCGCCGGAGGCCCCGGCGCCGACGATGGTGTGCAGCTCGTCGATGAAGGTGATCACCTGGCCGGCCGATTCGGTGATCTCCTTGAGCACGGCCTTGAGCCGCTCCTCGAACTCGCCCCGGTACTTGGCCCCGGCCACCATCGAGCCGAGGTCGAGCGCGACGACGCGCTTGCCGCGCAGCGATTCGGGCACGTCACCGGCGACGATGCGCTGGGCGAGGCCTTCGACGATGGCGGTCTTGCCGACGCCGGGTTCGCCGATGAGCACCGGGTTGTTCTTGGTCCGCCGGGACAGCACCTGCACGACGCGGCGGATCTCGGCGTCGCGGCCGATCACCGGGTCGAGCTCGCCCGCACGGGCGCGTTCGGTGAGGTCCTGGCCGTACTTCTGCAGCGCCTGGTAGGTGCCTTCGGGATCGGGGCTGGTCACCCGCGCCGAGCCGCGCACATCGGCGAAGGCCTCGCGCAGCGCGTCGGGGGTGGCGCCGTGCTTGCGCAGCAGGTCGGCGACGCGGCCGCCCTCGGCGGCCAGCCCGACCAGCAGGTGCTCGGTGGAGACGTACTCGTCCCCCATCTCGGTGGCGAGCCGCTGCGCGCGGGTGAGCACCTTGACGCCCTCACCGGACAGCTGCGGCGCGCCGACCGTGCTGCCGGTGGCTGCGGGCAGCGAGTTCATCAGGGATTCGAGTTCGCGGCGCACGTCGGCGACCTCGGCCCCGACCGCGGACAGCAGCGGCGCGGTCAGGCCGTCCCCCTGCGCGAGCAGGGCCCCGAGCAGGTGCGCGGGACCGACGTCCGGGTTGCCCGCCATCGTGGCGGCCTGGACCGCGGAGGAGATCGCCTGCTGGGTCTTGGTCGTCGGGTTGAACGCGTCCATTCCTCACCTCGTGCCGGTTCGTGCCTGGTCATCCCGCCGATCGGCGCCAGAGTCCACACGTCCAACATAACAAAAGTTGAGCGTGCTGCGCTCAAGGCAGCGTCACGACGATTTTTCCGTTTTCACAATGAGTAAATTTGAGGTCTGACCATTCGGGCGAACTTTCTGCAGATTGTTACGCACAGTGCTTGTGTTCAGGGGTTATGCCCGCTTTGCTCATGCGACATGAGACACACCTTGGAGACCGCCCCGCCGGACGGTGAACTCGTCCTCGCGACGGACGCCGGCCCACTCGCCGGTATCGAGGACACCATCAACAACGTCTTCACGCCGATCTCGGAGGCCTTCTCCGGGTTCGTGTTCGGTGAGATCACCGTCTTCGGCGTGACCTTCCCGTGGATCGTGGCCTGGCTGGTGATCGCCGCGACGGTGTTCACCCTGGTCTTCGGCTTCGTGCAGGTCCGCAACTTCAAGCTCGCGGTCGATCTGGTGCGCGGCAAGTACACCAGCTCCGACGAACCGGGCGAGATCAACCACTTCCAAGCACTGGCCTCGGCGCTGTCGGGGACCGTCGGCCTGGGCAACATCGCCGGTGTCGGTGTCGCGGTCACCGTCGGCGGCGCGGGCGCCACCTTCTGGATGATCCTCTGCGGCCTGCTCGGCATGGCCACCAAGTTCGTCGAGTGCACCCTCGGCGTGAAGTACCGCGAGATCGACGCGAACGGCAACGTGCACGGCGGCCCGATGCACTACCTGCGCAAGGGCCTCGCCGAGCGGATCCCGAACGCCTTCGGCCGCAGCCTCGGCAAGGTGCTCGCCGTGCTGGCCGCGATCATGATCCTGCTGTTCGGCGTCGGCGGCGGCAACATGTTCCAGGCCAACCAGACCTTCGCCCAGGTCCGCGACGTGACCGGCGGCGAGGAGGGCCTGCTCGGCTCCGACGGCGCCGCGCTGATCTTCGGCATCGTCCTGGCGATCGTCGTCGGCTCGGTGGTGGTCGGCGGGATCAAGTCCATCGGCGCGGTGACCAGCAAGCTCGTTCCGGCGATGGCGATCATCTACGTCCTGGCCTCGCTGACGGTCATCGGCGTCAACATCACCGCTGTGCCGGACGCGGTCGTCACGATCGTCCAGGGCGCGTTCACCCCGGAGGCCGGTTTCGGCGGTCTCATCGGCGTGCTGATCGTCGGCTTCCAGCGCGCGGCGTTCTCCAACGAGGCCGGCTTGGGCTCGGCCCCGATCGCGCACTCCGCCGTCCGGACCCAGCACCCCGCGACCGAGGGCCTCGTGGCGCTGCTGGAGCCGTTCATCGACACCGTCATCATCTGCACGATGACCGCGCTGACCATCGTCATCGCGCAGCCGCAGCTGTGGATCGAGGGGCAGAAGGCGGTGCTGGCCGGCGGTGAGGAGCCGGACGGCGTCACGGTGACCTCCGAGGCCTTCGCCAGCGTCCTGCCCTGGTTCCCGTACGTGCTGACCGTGGCGGTCGTGCTCTTCGCCGTCTCCACGATCATCACCTGGGGCTACTACGGCCAGCGGGCGTGGCTGTTCCTGTTCGGCAACAACTCGGTGAGCCGCAACATCTACAACGTGGTGTTCTGCCTGTTCGTGATCGTCGGTTCGGTGCTGAGCCTGAGCAGCGTCATGGACTTCACCGACGCGGTGCTGTTCCTGCTGGCCCTGTTCAACATCATCGGGCTCTACATCATGATCCCGGTGGTCAAGAAGGAGCTGGCCGACTACAAGGCCAAGATCCGCTCCGGCGAGGTCCACAAGATCGACAAGAAGACCAGCGTCTGATCCCAGGACCGAGGCCCGACCCGGATTACCGCCGTAATCAGGTCACCGATTACGGCGGTAATCGGGCCACGGATTACGGCGGTAATCGGGTCACCGGGACCACCTCCGTGATCCACGGCCCCGGATTACCGCCGTATTCCGGTCACGGATTACGGCGGTAATCCGGGTTGAGACGTGAAGAAGCCGTGCGCACCCCCGACGTGCGCACGGCTTCTCCTTCTGCGGAGCGGTCGAGCCAGCCACAGCAGACCGCTCCTGGCCTGCTACCCCTCTTCGTGCACCGCCTGGACGTCGATCTGCACGCGCAGGGTGGTGCCGACGGCGGCGATGCCGGAGGCCAGCGACTGGCTGAAGCGGACCGCGAAGTCGTCGCGGCGCAGCTGCGTGACCGCCGAGGCCGAGGCGCGGGTGCCGCCCCACTGGTCGGGGCCGACGCCGTCGAAGCGGGTGTCGAGCAGGACCGGCTTGCTCACCCCGAGCATGGTCAGCTCGCCCTCGATGTCCCACTTGTCGCCGCCGCGCGGGCGCAACCCGGTGGAGCGGAAGCTGATCTCCGGGTACTGGGCGACGTTGAGGAAGTCCTCGGCGCGCAGGTGCTCGTCGCGCATCTTGTTGCCGGTGTCGATGGTATCGGCCTTGATCCGGGCCTCGACCAGCGACTTCTCGATCGGGGTGCCGATGCGCACCTCGCCGGAGAACTCGTTGAACCGGCCGTGGATGCTGCTCAGGCCCAGGTGCTTGGCGGTGACCTGGATGGAGGAGTGCACCGGGTCGATCCGCCACAGCCCCGGGGCGGGCAGGTCAGCGCCGCCGATGCGGCGGACCTCCACGTCGCCGAGCGTGGCGGTGGCGCCCTCGTGCACCGGGGTCGTGCGCGCGACGGGCTCGTGGCCGATCGCGGTGACGATCGCGGTGTAGGCGCCCGCCGCGAGCCCGGTGATCAGCACCGATCCCTGCGCATCGCCCTGAGCTCGTGCGACCTGCGTGCCGCTCCCGTCGATGACGGTGAGCACCGCCTCCGGCACCGGCCACCCGTCGCTGCCGCGCACCGACGCGGTCACCGCTCCGGGACCCCGGGCGGCACCGGTCTGGCCGTTGTCCGCCGCGGCCTGCGGTTGGCCGAGATCCATCTGAAAACACTCCTTTGAAGCAGAGCTCGATCATGATCTTGCTCGGTGGGCGGGCCCGACGTCCAGCCGTTCCCGCCCGCCGCAGCACGACCGTGATCTGCGAGTGGTCTGGTGCGACCGGTCAGCCTTCGGGGTAGCCCAGGTCGACGTCGTGCGACGACTCCTGGCCCGTCAGCCGCAGCGAGCTGGCCACCGGGGGGTACCCGCTGGCGATGACCGTGTACTCGCCGTCGGGCAGGTCGGTGAAGTGGTAGTTGCCGTCGATGTCGGTGGTGCCCGCGGCGACCACCGCGCCCGAACCGTCGAGCAACGTCACCCGCGCGTCCGGCACCGGCACCCCGAGGTTGGCCGAGCGGATCACGCCGTGCAGCTGCGCGCCGGTCTGCAGCGCGACGTCGAGCCGCACCCGCTCCCCGTCGGTGACCACGATCGGGTGCGCCACCGGGCGGTAGCCGTCGGCCGTGACGGTCAGCGCGTAGGAACCGCCGACGAGGTCGGCGAAGCCGTAGTCGCCGTCGGCGTCGGTGGCGCTGGTGGCCACCACCTCGCCGCGCACGTCGGTGAGCACCACCATCGCGCCGGGGACGCCGACCCCGCCGACGTGCACCAGGCCGCTGAGCTCACCGGCGCCGAGCAGCTGCACGTCGTGCCGGACCGGGCGGTCGGAGACGACCACCATCGAGGCGGTCGGCTGGTAGCTGCCGCCGGAGGCGATCAGCACGTAGGTGCCGTCGTTGTCGACGTCGAAGTGGAACTGGCCGTCGTTGTCGGTGCGGGCCCGCTCCACCTGGCGCCCGTTGGCGTCGGTGAGGGTGAGCACCACGCCGGAGACCGGGGTCCCGATCGAGTCGTGGACGACGCCGTGCACGGAGCGGCGCTGCGGCTCGTGGCCGTCGATGAACCGGCCGGTCAGCGCCGCGCCGTTGGAGGCGAACGACGGGATCGACGGCTCGGTCCACGGGCTGGCCTGCTCGGAGTTCACGCGCGTGCCGTTGTTCCTGCCGTTGTCCGTGCCCTCTTCGTGTGCGGCCACTGAAGCCGTCTCCATTTCCTCGTTGCTTTCGATCGTGGTCCGCAACGGCTTCTCGCGGATGAACAGCACCGCGAGGCAGGTGACCACGGAGATGCACGCCGAGATGAGGAAGATGTCGCCGATGGCATCGCCGTAGGCCGCGCGGACGATGGTCTGGATCGGCCCGGGCAGGTGTCCCACGTCCAGCGATCCGGTACCGCCGCCGGAGGCCGCGGCCTGGGCCGCGCCGGGGATCTTCGCCAGGCCTTCCATGATGTAGTCCTGCACGCGGGTGGCCAGCACCGCGCCTAGCACCGACACGCCAGCCGAACCTCCCAGGGTGCGGAAGAAGGTGACGACGGAGGTCGTCGAGCCCATGTCCTTGGCGCTGGTGGCGTTCTGCACCGCCAGCACCAGGTTTTGCATGAGCATGCCCACTCCGGTGCCCATCAGGAAGAGGTAGACACCCATCAGCACGAGGTTCGTTTCGTGATCGACGGTGCTCAGTAGCCCCATCGCAATGATCATCACGATCGAGCCGACGATCAGGAACGGTTTGGTCTTGCCGGTGACCCGGGAGATGACCTGACCGCTGACCGTGGAGGAGATGAACAGCCCGCCGACCATCGGCAGCGTCATCAGGCCCGCGATGGTGGGGCTGAAGCTGCGCGCGATCTGGAAGTACTGGCCCAGGAACACCGCGCCGCCGAACATCGCGGTGCCGACCGCGACGGTGCCGAGCGTGGCCATCGTGACGGTGGGGTTGCGGAACATCCGCAGCGGCACGATCGGTTCGCTGTGCTTGGACTCGATGATCACGGCGATGATCAGCGCGAGCAGCCCGCCGCCGACGAAGTAGCCGGTCTCCGGGGAGAGCCAGTCGAAGTTCTTGCCGGCCAGCGAGACCCAGATCAGCAGCAGCGAGACACCGCCGACCAGGAACAGCGCGCCGAACCAGTCGATCTTGACCTCGCGCTTGATCACCGGCAGCTTGAGCACCCGGCCGAGCACGATGAAGGCGATGACGGCGATCGGCACGGTGACCCAGAAGCACCAGCGCCAGCCCAGCCACGGGGTGTCGACGATGACGCCGCCGACCAGCGGACCGCTGACGGTGGCCACCGCGAAGGTGGCGCCGATGTAGCCGCTGTAGCGACCGCGGTCGCGCGGCGGGACCATCGCGGCGATCACGACCTGGATCAGCGCCTGCAGACCGCCCATGCCGATGCCCTGCAGGGCGCGGAAACCGATCAGGGTCTCCATCGACTGCGCGAACCCGCCGGCCACCGAGCCGACGGTGAAGATGGTGATGGCGATCTGGTACAGCAGCTTCTTGCTGAACAGGTCGGAGAGCTTGCCCCACAGCGGCGTGGAGGCGGTGGAGGTCAGCAGCATCGCCGTGACGACCCAGGTGTACTGGCCCTGGGTGCCGTTCAGGTCGGCGATGATCCTCGGCAGCGCGTTCGACACGATGGTCGAGCTGAGGATGGCGACCAACAGCGCCAACATCAGGCCGGACATGGCCTCCAGGATCTGGCGGTGCGACATCGCCGATTCCTGGGTCGACTCGTGCGGCGCGCTCGGTTGAGCCGACACCCTCGGCGCCGTCTCCGTCGAGCTGGTCATCGAGTTCCTTCCCTCATCCCGGAGTCCGAGAGATCTCCGTTTTCGATCGTGTGGCGGCGGATGTCCGACATCGCGTCGCCCAGCAACCGGGCAAGTTCGCGGACCCTGGAGTCGTCCCAGTCGACCAGCGCTTCGCTGATCCACTCCTGCTTCTTGCGCTCGAGGTCGGTGACGACCTGCTCGCCGTCGGCGGTGGCCCGCAGCAGCGAGACCCGCTTGTCGGCGGGGTCGGGGCGGCGCGTGATCAGCCCGGCCTGTTCGAGCTGGTTCACCTGCCGGCTCACCACGGACGCATCGACGATGCGGTGGTGAGCGAGGTCGGAGACCCGGCATTCGCCGCGGTGCACGAGCTCGGTGAGCAGTCCCGCCGCCGCGTAGGGCACCTGGTCGGAGAGCTGCAACCCCCGTTGCATCACGACCTGTTTGAGGCCCATCAAGGCGCGGAGTGGGCGGAGCAGCTCACCGCAGGTCTCTGGTGTCGGTCCCATGTGAGCCCATCCTTTTAGTTGCTGAAGACAACAATAGGACCACTTGGTTGCAGCACGCAACTTAAATGAGGGTGACTCGCACCACCGACCGATTTGGCCGTTATGCCTGATGGGAGACGATTCAGCTGCTCTCGTTCAGCTTGCCCAGCAGCCTCGCGAGATCCGCGAGGTCCTGGGTGCTCCAGCTGGCGAACTGGCCGTGGAGGTGCTTGCGGCGCTCGGCGCGCACCCGGTCCAGGCGCTCCTGCCCCAGCTCAGAGAGCTGGATGCGGCGGGCGCGACCGTCGTCCGGGTCGGGCGCGCGCTCCAGCAGGTTCAGGTCGACGAGGGTGGCGATCTGCCGGGAGACGGTCGACTTGTCCAGGCCGGTGCGACCGGCCAGGTCCATGCCCCGCAGCGGGCCTTCGTGGGCGACCATCAGCAGCAGCGTGTAGGAAGCCGGGTCGAGGTCCGGGTGCACGAGCGCGGCGACGTGCGTGGAGAGGTTCCGCGCGTTGCGGAACATCATCACCAGTTCGCGCTCGACCTCCTCCGCGGCTTCCCGGCGCGCGGGGTCCTCAACGATCTCGTCGTCCTGCTCGCTCACTTCTCTCCCCGCGCCTTGCGACCGTTTCGCCCCACTCTAGGGAGCACGGCCGCGACGCGGAGCACCAGCCCGCGAACCCGTCAGGTCAGCTCCCGGCCGACACCTCGTGCCACGGGCGGGGCATTCCCTTGGCGCTGAAGTAGTCGCCGCCCTTGCGCTTGACGTCGTCGGTGCCCCAGGTGCGCTCCCGCAGGACGGGCATCATCCGGGGGATGTGCTTGCGGCAGTGGATGTAGGCCTCCTCGACCTGCACCACCACCCACCGCTCGGGCGTGCGGCCGCGGTCGAACTCCGAGGGCAGCGCGGGGTAGATGCCGCGCAGGTCGGCGTCCTCGACGATGCGGGCCTTGCCGTTGACGTGCAGGCCGATCAGGTCGGTGACGAAGTCCACCATCAGGATCCCGACGTGCGGGTTCTCGCTGATGTTGCCGAGGCTGGCCATCACGCCGTTGCCCCGGTACTCGGGGTAGCAGATGTGCTGGTCGTCGAGGACCTCGATGAAGCCGGGAGGTCCGGCCCGGAGGCTGGAGTCGCACTCGCCGCGGGCGTCGGAGGTGGCCACGAAGGCCATCTCCATGCGACCGACGAACTCCTTCATCTCCTCGTTGAGCCGGTCCAGCACCTGGTCGTCGTAGAAGCGGCGGGCCCGCTTCTCGGTACCGTAGGCGCACTGCAGGAGGTGCTCACCGGCTGATCCGGGCAGAGTCGGGGTTTCCTGCCGGAACGGGTCGGTGAGCTGCGGCTCCGCGAGCGGGCCGGGGATCGGGACAGGGGTCGTTCGGTTGTCGGATAACTCGAGGTCCAGCATGACCGCGGGGGCCACGCCGACCGGGTTGATGTGATCGGGGGTCACAGCGGGCCACAGTGTCACGTCGCCCCCTTCGGTAACAGGTTGCCTCCTAGCTTTCCCCCGACCGACTGATGGATTATCTACGTGAAGTAGTTAAAAAGCACTCAAAAGTGCCATCAAGGCAGACGTTCTTCCGATCAGGGGTTAGGGTCGCCCCTGATGTCGGGGGACGTTTGCAGGTAGCGGTTGCGCCCACCCCAGGTGCTTGCCGCCAACGTGGAGAAGACTGCGCCCGAAACGATGACGAACGCCGTACTGAGCCCCGGTCCGCCCCCGAACAACGAGCCGTCCAACTCCGGTGTGAGCAAGATGGTTCGACTCATCCGCGAGAGCTTCGCGGTCGTCGAACCGCACTCCGACGAGGTGGCGAAGTTCTTCTACGGCACCTTGTTCAGCATCGCGCCGCAAACCCGCGAGCTGTTCGCCGCCAACATGGAGGTGCAGCGCAGCCGCCTGCTTCGGGCGCTCGTGCACGTCATCCAGATGGTCGACAAGCCCGACGAGCTGCTGCCGTTCCTGCAGCAGCTGGGCCGCGACCACCGCAAGTTCGGTGTCGTCACGCAGCACTACGAGGCGGTCGGCACAGCACTGCTGGCAGCCATCAAGCGCTACGCCGGTGACGCCTGGACCGACCAGGTCGAACGCGCCTGGGCGGAGGCCTACACGGTCATGGCCTCGGCGATGACCGAAGCGGCCGCCGCCGACGACGGTCCCGCCTGGTACACCGGCCAGGTCCTGCACCACGAGCGGCTGAGCTGGGATCTCGCCGTGATCCGCGTGCAGACCGACCACCCGGTTCCCTACCTGCCCGGTCAGTACGTCAGCGTCGAGGTCCCGCAGCGGCCCCGCCTCTGGCGCTACCTGTCACCGGCCAACGCGCCCAGCGACGACGGTGTGATGGAGTTCCACGTCCGCTCCGTCGAGGGCGGCTGGGTCAGCCGCGCGCTGGTCGGGCACGCCCGGCCCGGCGACCAGTGGCGGATCGGCTCGCCGATGGGCCGGCTGACCGTGGACCGGGAGAACTCGCCGGACATCCTCATGGTGGCCGGCGGCACGGGCGTCACGCCGCTGCGGGCGATCATCGACGACCTCGCCCAGTACGGCGAGAACCCGCGCGTCCAGCTCTTCTACGGCGGACGCACCCGCGAGGACCTCTACGACCTGGACAACCTCCGCCGGATCGCGATGCAGAACCCGTGGCTGACGGTCACCGGCGTCCTGGAGAACGACCCGGACGTCGACGGGGTCGAGCACGGCACCATCGCCGACGTCGTCTCCCGCTACGGCGCCTGGGAGGACTGGGACGTCCTGGTCTCGGGCTCCCCGGCCATGATCCGAGCCACGGTCTCGAAGATGCTGGTCGCAGGCACCACCCTCGACCACATCCGCTACGACCCTTTCACGTTGGACTGATCCCGCTCGTCCTGCGTAGCGGTGCGGGTGGGGGAACCTGACCGGCTCCGTGGACTCCGCGCGCCACTCCTTGAGCATGTCGATACGCGGCGTCGCGGCGTGCTCGCCACGAAGCCGCTCAGAACCCCCGGCGGTGCCAGCTGCGAGGGTGGTGAAAGAGAAAGCGCCTTCGGTGCTTGCCTGACGAGAAGAGGGCACCTCCCCGGGTGGGGAGGTGCCCTCTTCGCGCTGAGGTCAGCGCTTGCGGTTGGGCTTCCAGACGACCAGCGCGGTTTCCTGCCGGACCGGGACGAGGTCCCGGCGGTAGGAGGCGTGGATCTGGGCCGCCGCCGACTCCGCTGCGGCGTAGGCCGCCGCGAGTTCCTCGGTGAGTTCGGCGACCTTCGACTGCAGCGCGTCGACCTGGTTCTCCAGGTCGATGATCCGCTTGATCCCCGCCAGGTTGACGCCCTCCTCCTGGGAGAGCCGCTGGACCTCGCGCAGCAGCGCGATGTCGCGCAGCGAGTAGCGCCTGCCGCCGGCCGCGGTGCGTCCAGGTGAGACCAGTCCGAGCCGGTCGTAGCTGCGCAGCGTCTGCGCGTGCAGACCGGACAGCTGCGCCGCCACCGAGATCACGAACATCGGGGTGTCCTCGTTGGACCCGGGTGGGAACGCGAATCCCATCTCCGGTCCGATCCCCGCGGGACCCGTCATGCGGCCGGCCATGCTTACCTCCCGAGCAACTCGTTCAGCTCGCTGCGCGGGTCGTGGTCGGCAGTGGCCTCGGCGTACGCCTGCAACGCCCCGGTCGCCTCGTCGTCGAGCTTCGACGGCACCGCGACCTGCAGCGTCACCAGGAGATCCCCGTTGCCACCGGCCTTCTTGCCCACGCCCTTGCCGCGCACCCGGAAGGTCCGCCCGCTGTTGGTCCCCGCCGGAACCTTCAGCGAGACCTTCCCGTCCAGGGTCGGCACCGTCAACGTAGTGCCCAGCGCGAGCTCCGGGAAGGTGACCGGGACGGAGATCGTCAGGTCATCACCGGATCGCCCGAACACCTTGTGCCCGTTGACGTGCACGACGACGTAGAGATCACCCGCCGTGGCGCCCTGCCGCCCGGGTTCGCCCTGCCCGGCCAGCCGGATCCGCTGCCCGTCGTCCACCCCTGGCGGGATGCGCACGGTCAGCGTCCGGCTCCGGTTGCTGACACCCTCACCGGCGCAGTCGTCGCACGGGCTGTCGATGATCTGGCCACGTCCTCGGCAGTCCGGGCACGGCTCGCTGAACGCGAACGCGCCCTGGTTGCGGGTGACCAGACCGGCTCCGCCGCAGGTCGAGCAGGTGCGCGGCCGGGTCCCGGGCTTGGCGCCCGAACCCCGGCAGGTCTGGCAGGTCGCCGGGCTCGACAGCCGCAGCGGCACCGTGGCACCGCGCACCGCCTCGTAGAAGTCGATGCGCACCTCGGTCTCGACGTCGGCACCGCGCCGCGGCCGGTTGGCCGTGCTCGCGCCCGTGCCCGCGCCGCCGGGACGCCGGTTGCCGAACAACCCGCCGAACAGGTCGCCCAGGCCACCGGCCCCCTGCTGACCGCCGAAGAGATCGCCGAGGTCGAAGCCGCCACCGGCGCCTCCGGGCCCGCCGAAGCCACCCGGAGCGCCGAAACCACCGCCCGCGCCGCCGAACCCACCGGACCCGAAGAGCCGGCGGGCTTCGTCGTACTGCTTGCGCTTGTCGGGGTCGGACAGCACTCCGTAGGCCTCGGAGACCGCCTTGAACTTGGCCTCGGCCGTGGCGTTGCCGGGGTTGGCGTCGGGGTGGTTCTCCCGCGCCAGCTTCCGGTACGCCTTCTTGATGTCCTCGGACGAAGCATCGGAGGAGACGCCCAGCTCAGCGTAGAAATCCTTGTCGAGCCATTCCCTGGCACTCACCGGACGCTCCTCCTTCCGCTCCTGATCACTCTTGTTCGGTGGACTCGGTGGGCTCGGCCGCGTTCTCGCCCGCCTCGTAGTCGGTCACCGCGACCATCGCCGGCCGCAGCACCCGCTCGCCGAACTGGTAGCCCCGGCGCAGCACGGTGGTGACCGTGGGGCCGGAGACCTCCGAGGACGTGGCGTGCTGGACGGCCTCGTGCACCGACGGGTCGAACTCGTCGCCCTCGGCCCCGAAGGACTCCAGGCCTGCCGAGTTCAGCGCGCCGACGAGCTTGTCGGCCACCGCCTTGAACGCGCCGTTGAGGTCGCCGTGCGCCTCGGCCCGCTCCAGGTCGTCGAGCACGGTCAGCAGGTCGCCCGCGACCGACGCCTTGGCGGCGGCGATCACCGACTCGCGGTCGCGTTCCACGCGCTTGCGGTAGTTCGCGTACTCCGCGGTGACCCGCTTGAGGTCGGCGGTGAGCTCGTCGACCTGCTTCTGCAGGCCGGTGGGCTCGCCGCCCTCCTGGGAGCCACCTTCGGCGGGCTGCTCGGCCGGCTCCTCGGCCTGGCCGAACTCCTCCTCGAGGGTGCCGGACATGCTTTCGGCCACCTGAGCCTCGTCTCCGTTCGGAGCAGGGGTCCGGCGCTCGCCGGTCTCCGGGTCGATTCGACGCCGATCCCGGACGACCACCGGCTCCTGCTGCTCGCCTTCGTTGCGCGACATTTCGGGCCTGTCCGAAGTCACTTCTTCTTCTCGTCCTCGTCGTCGACGATCTCGGCGTCCACCACGTCGTCGTCCTTGGCCGAGGAGCTGGCACCGGCACCGGCCTCGCCCGCGGCGTCACCGGCGGCGTCGCCCGCGGCGGCGGCACCGGCGTCGGCGTAGAGGGCCTGGCCCAGCGCCTGCGACTCGGTGGCCAGCTTCTCCACAGCGCTGGAGATGGCGTCGACGTCCTCGCCCTTCAGGGCCTCGTTGACCTCGTCGATCGCGCCCTTGACCTTGGTCTTGGTCTCCTCGGGCAGCTTCTCGTCGTTCTCCTTGAGGACCTTCTCGGTCTGGTAGACGAGCGTCTCGGCCTGGTTGCGGGCCTCGGCCTCCTCGCGACGCTTCTTGTCCTCCTCGGCGTGGGCCTCGGCGTCGGAGACCATCCGCTCGATGTCCTCCTTCGGCAGCGCGGAGCCGCCGGTGATGGTCATCGACTGCTCCTTGCCGGTGCCGAGGTCCTTGGCGGAGACGTGCACGATGCCGTTGGCGTCGATGTCGAAGGTGACCTCGATCTGCGGGACACCGCGCGGCGCCGGCGGCAGGCCGGTCAGCTCGAACATGCCGAGCTTCTTGTTGTGCGCGGCGATCTCGCGCTCACCCTGGAAGACCTGGATCTGCACCGACGGCTGGTTGTCGTCGGCGGTGGTGAAGGTCTCGGAGCGCTTGGTCGGGATCGTGGTGTTGCGCTCGATCAGCTTGGTCATGATGCCGCCCTTGGTCTCGATGCCCAGGGACAGCGGGGTGACGTCGAGCAGCAGGACGTCCTTGACCTCACCGCGCAGCACACCGGCCTGCAGGCTGGCGCCGACGGCGACGACCTCGTCCGGGTTCACGCCCTTGTTCGCGTCGCGGCCACCGGTCAGGTCCTTGACCAGCTCGGAGACGGCCGGCATGCGGGTGGAGCCACCGACGAGCACGACGTGGTCGATCTCGGAGAGCTTGATGCCCGCGTCGCGGATAACGGCCTCGAACGGCTTGCGGCAGCGCTCGAGCAGGTCGGAGGTGATCCGCTGGAACTCAGCGCGGGACAGCGTCTCGTCCAGGAACAGCGGGTTCTTGTCCGAGTCGACCGTGATGTAGGGCAGGTTGATGCTGGCGGTCGAGGAGGAGGACAGCTCGATCTTGGCCTTCTCAGCGGCTTCCTTGATCCGCTGCATGGCCATGCGGTCCTTGGTCAGGTCGATGCCGTTGGACGACTTGAACTTCTCGACCAGCCACTCGACGATGCGCTCGTCCCAGTCGTCACCACCGAGGTGGTTGTCACCGGAGGTGGCGCGGACCTCGACGACGCCCTCGCCGATCTCCAGCAGCGAGACGTCGAAGGTGCCGCCACCGAGGTCGAAGACCAGGATCGTCTGCTCGGACTCGCCCTTGTCGAGACCGTAGGCCAGCGCGGCGGCGGTCGGCTCGTTGACGATGCGCAGCACGTTGAGGCCGGCGATCTGGCCGGCTTCCTTGGTGGCCTGCCGCTGGGCGTCCTCGAAGTAGGCGGGGACGGTGATGACCGCGTCGGTCACGTCCTCGCCGAGGTAGGACTCGGCGTCGCGCTTGAGCTTCATCAGCACGCGCGCGGAGATCTCCTGCGGCGTGTAGTCCTTGTCGTCGATGCCGACGTTCCAGTCGGTGCCCATGTGGCGCTTGACCGACCGGATGGTGCGGTCAACGTTGGTGACCGCCTGGTTCTTCGCAGGCTGACCGGTGAGGATCTCGCCGTTCTTCGCGAAGGCCACGATGGACGGCGTGGTCCGCGAGCCCTCGGAGTTGGCGATAACCGTCGGTTCACCGCCCTCCAGGACGGAAACGACGGAGTTGGTCGTCCCCAGGTCGATGCCGACCGCTCGCGCCATTGGTGATTCCTCCAGTACTAGTCCAGTCCGCCCAAGCGCCCGCTGCGGGCTCTTGAGCCTTGCTCGCTCAAGTTTTACCCACGACCCCTGCGCACCGTCAAACGGGGTTGAGCAAGGCGCACTCAAGCTTTCTGCCACTCCAACGCCTGACCAGCCACTTCAGTTCCCCAACGCCCCACCAGGTGACCCACCCGACACGCCGGAGTGTCACCCGCCCGCCCCGGGGTGCCCGGATTACCGGCGTAATCAGGACCCCGAATACCGGCGTAATCGGTGCCCTGATTACGCCGGTATTCCGTTCTGCGGCGGCACCCGGTCGTCCGGGGGTGAGGTCACTTCGGGGAGGGGATGCCGAGGTAGTCGTAGGGGTGCATGAGGAAGCGGAGGACGGGTTCGAGGCCCTCGACGGTGGGGGGTTCGTCGGCGATGAGGGCCTGCAGGAGGAGGCCGTCGATGCCCGCGATGAAGGCGCTGATGACCGGGTCACCGCCGCCCTCGCCGTTGTTGATGTTGCCCCGGATGAGCTCGATCCAGCGCCGCGCGGCGGGCCGCAGGGCGGGACGGCGGGCCGCGAGCAGGTAGAGCTCGTACTCGCCGATGGTGCGCTCGCGCTGCTCGCTGATCATGCGCACGAGCAGTTCGGCGATGGCGCGCGGCCACTGGGCGTTGTCGACGACCTGCTCGCGGACCGCGGTGATCTGCTCGACCAGCGCGTCGCACCCGTCGACCAGGCTGGCGACCAGCAGGTCGTCGATGCCGTCGAAGTAGTACGCGATCGATGCGGGCGGGACGCCGGCCTCGCGCGCGATGTTGCGGTGACTGACGGCGCCGACGCCGTCGCGGGCCACGACCCGCAGCGCCGCGTCGACGATCGCCCGGCGGCGGCGTTCGCCCTTGAGCCGCCGCCCGTCGGTCACCTCGGTCAATGCGCGCCTCCCAGCTCCAGTGCCACGACCCCGCCGATGATGAGCGCGATCCCGCCGATCTGCACCGCGGTGATCGACTCGCCCAGGAACACCGCACCGATGATGGCCACCAGCGCGACCCCGGCCCCGGCCCAGATCGCGTAGACCACGCCGACGGGCAGCCCGAGCTTGAGCACAGCGCTCATGGCGGTGAACGCGACCGCGTATCCAATTACGACCACCACCGAGGGGACGAGCTTGCTGAAGCCCTCGGAGAGCTTCAGCGACACCGTCCCGACCACTTCGCTGCAGATCGCCAACACCAGCAGCAGGTAAGCCACGAGCCCTCCTCGAATCATCATGGGCGATCGCCCAACTTCTTGAACGCACGCCTCCCCAGGTCAGGAAGGCGAAAAGGATCAGTCGCGTCGCTTGCGAGGCCCCTCGGCCATCGCCGCGGCGATGGCCGCCCAGATGACGATCGGGATCGCGGGCCAGAAGAACTTCAGCTCAGCCGAGGCGACCGAAGCCACACCCCAGATCGCGATCATGATGACCGCGCCGACCGCCCAGTCGCGCCACTCCTTGACCACCTTGGCCTTGTTCCTCGCGCGCGACGAGCTCGGGTGAGGGCTTGGGCTCCGGGAGATCGCTGGTCAGCGGCTCCAGCTCGCCGAGCGTCGTCGCGCCGTAGGCGCCCTGCAGCCGCTCGTCGTACTCGGTGACGCTGAGACGCCCCTCGTCCAGCGCGGTGCGCAGCCGTTGCGCGACGCGCTCGCGGTCGGCGTCGGAGGCCCGCATGCCTCCCTGCTTCGGATCGACCATCTGCTCCACCCCCAGGTGCGGATTGACCGAACGCGACGCTCACCCGATCAACTACGTGTCGAAAATCGCACATCTTCACGCCAGTTTGCCTTGATCGACACCGACGCGGCGGTGGAACCGCACCACGTGCCCAGCTCGCCCCAGGCGTTCAACAGCGACAACTACAGAAACACCCGCTGCCGCGGACGGTCGCCCCACGGGCCCCACGACAGTCAAGGTAGCAGAAAACTGAACAAACGCCCAAGTAGTTTTTCGACCTGGGGTCTCGCAGAATCACCGACTGTTCCCGAATTCACGCCCCGGCCCCCGTGGTTACCAGCGGGTAACAGGGCGTACGCTCCCCAAACGGACAACCCCCGAAACAGGAGGCCGCGAGCATGGGTGCTGTACAGATCACGCTTGGCGCGATCTCGGTCGCGCTCGGCGTCGTCGCGTGGAGCATGTTCGCCATGACCATCGCCCGATTCGTGCGGATCATCCGCCTCGGGCAACCCGACGGCACCCGGAACGGTCCGGCTCTGGCGCGTCTGGCCACGCTGGTCAAGGAGTTCGCCGCGCACACCCGGATGAACAAGTTCCGCAACGTCGGAGTGTGGCACTGGCTGGTCATGTGGGGCTTCCTGCTCGGCTCCCTTGCCCTGTTCGAGGCCTACGGCGAGGTCTTCGTCCCGACTTGGGGCTGGCCGATCCTCGACCACCTGGCGATCTACCACTTCCTGATGGAGGTCCTGGGCGTCGGCACGGTCGTCGGCATCCTGGTGCTGATCGTGATCCGCCAGGTCAACCACCCGCGGCGGGCCGGCCGCGTGTCCCGCTTCCAGGGCTCCAACTTCGCCTGGGCCTACTTCATCGAGGCCGTGGTGCTCATCGAGGGCATAGGCATCCTCGGTGTCCGCGCCGCCAAGGCCGCCCTGGGCGTGCACGAGATGCCGCTGTGGGCCGAGTTCGTCTCCGGCCCGGTCGGCATGCTGCTGCCCGCCAGCGAGAACCTGGTCTCGGTGTTCGCCTTCATCAAGCTGATGAGCGCCACCGTCTGGCTGATCGTGGTCGCCCGCACCATGACGATGGGTGTGGCCTGGCACCGCTTCAGCGCGTTCTTCAACATCTACTTCAAGCGCGAGGACGACGGTGACGTCGCGCTGGGCGCGGTCAAGCCGATGATGTCGGGCGGCAAGCCGCTGGACTTCGAGGAGGCCGACCCGGACACCGACGTGTTCGGCGCCGGCAAGGTCGAGGACTTCTCCTGGAAGGGCTGGCTGGACTTCACGACCTGCACCGAGTGCGGTCGCTGCCAGTCGCAGTGCCCGGCGTGGAACACCGGCAAGCCGCTGTCGCCGAAGATGCTGATCACCCAGCTGCGTGACCACGCCTACGCCAAGGCCCCGTACCTGCTGGCCGGTGGCAGCAAGGACATGGCCGGCGACGAGGTCGGCATCACCGGTGACGGCGCCGAGGAGAAGCTGGCCAAGATCAACGCGCTGGCGCTGGCCGAGGCCGAGCGCCCGCTGGTCGGCGGCCCGGAGGAGATGGGCGTCATCGACCCCGAGGTCCTGTGGGCCTGCACCTCCTGCGGTGCCTGCGTCGAGCAGTGCCCGGTCGACATCGAGCACGTCGACCACATCGTCGACATGCGCCGCTACCAGGTCATGATCGAGTCGAACTTCCCGACCGAGCTGGGCGGGATGTTCAAGAACCTGGAGAACAAGGGCAACCCGTGGGGCCAGAACGCCAAGGACCGCCTCGCGTGGACCGAGGACCTGGACTTCGAGGTGCCGGTCTTCGACGGCGAGCTCGCCGCCGACGACGAGTACCTGTTCTGGGTCGGCTGCGCCGGTGCCTTCGAGGACCGCGCGAAGAAGACCACCCAGGCCGTGGCCGAGCTGCTGCACATGGCGGGCGTGAAGTACAAGGTGCTGGGCCCGGAGGAGACCTGCACCGGTGACCCGGCCCGCCGCGCGGGCAACGAGTTCATCTTCCAGATGATGGCCCAGCAGAACGTCGAGGTCCTCAACGGCGTCTTCGAGGGCCGCGAGCCGGGCAAGCGCAAGATCGTCGCGACCTGCGCGCACTGCTTCAACAGCCTCGCCAACGAGTACTCCGAGCTCGGCGGGAACTACGAGGTCGTGCACCACACCCAGCTGCTGAACAAGCTGGTGCGGGAGAAGCGCCTGACCCCGGTCGCCCCGGTCGCCGAGGACGTGACCTACCACGACCCCTGCTACCTGGGACGGCACAACAAGGTCTACACGCCGCCGCGCGACCTGGTCGGCGCCGCGGGCGCGACCTTCCGCGAGATGCCGCGCCACGAGGAGCGCTCCATGTGCTGCGGTGCCGGTGGTGCCCGCATGTGGATGGAGGAGCGCATCGGCAAGCGGATCAACCTCGAGCGCGTCGACGAGGCCCTGGGCACCGCCCCCTCGAAGATCGCCACCGGTTGCCCGTTCTGCAAGGTGATGCTCTCCGACGGCGTCACGACCCGGAAGAGCGAGCAGGTCGCCAACGAGTCCGTCGAGGTCGTCGACGTCGCCCAGCTGCTGCTCAACGCCGTCAAGCGCGGCGACGAGCAGAAGGACGGCGCAGCCGAGGCGGAACCCGCCAGCAGCTGACGGTTCTGACCTGAGAAGGGGGGGGGGCCCCCGGGGGGGGGGGCCCCACACGGAGGGGGGGAGGGGGGGGGGGTGAGAAAACACCC
>NZ_JAWLNX010000025.1:41614-102826 GCF_035320975.1 Saccharopolyspora mangrovi
CCGCCGGCGGCCCGCCCCCCCCGTGCCGGGCGCTTGCCCCCGCGGCGCCCGCCCCCCCCCCCGCCCCCCCCCCCCTTCTCGCTTTCGGCGGTCTTCGAGGGAAGTTAAGAACCGCCGCCAGGACTCGGCGGGGAAGGCGAGGACGCCGGTGTCCGGGCTCTTGGAGTCCCTGACAGCGATGTCCTCGTCGAGGAACGCGACCTCGACGCAGGCCGAACCTTCGCCGACGCTATGACTGCTCTTGCGCCACTGGGCATTCGTGAGATCCATGCTCGGCCTCCGCTAGCTCTCGGATCTGCGCGAGCGAGTCCGCGCAACTCAACGCCGTAGCCCGCAAGCGATCAAAGGTCAGCGTAGCCCGCTGGACGCTCACGGGATTTTCGATGTGCGTCGAGCCAGCAGCATGCTCGAGGTAGAGCACGTCGGGGTCTTCCGGGTCCGGATAGCTGAGCAGCACGAAGGAACCCTCCAGGCCGAGGGGCGCGCCGGAAGCGGTCGGCAGCACCCGGATCGTGACGGTGTCCAGCGCGGCGAGTTCGACCAGGTGCCGAAGCTGGCGTCGCACGACATCGACTCCGCCGAATGGCCTCCGCAGCACGGATTCCTCGATGATCGCCTCGTACGTCATGTCGCCGAGGCGTTCCTTTCTCCGCATCCGCGCCTCCGTGACCGCCGAAACCCGGTCAGGTGCCACCGAGCGGACGAACAGCGCTCTCGCGTATTCGGAGGTCTGGCACATGCCCGGGATCACCCCGAGTTGCCACTCGCGGACGTAATAGCCACGATTACCAATGCCGTACGCGTGCCACCAGGGCTTGGCCTTCGCCGACCTGGCCAGGTCGACCAGCCCCGGGTCGTAGGCGTCGTAGAGGTCCATCATCGAGCGCACCTCATGCACGGAGGTGGCGACCTCGCCGGTCTCCTTGCGGCTGAGGGCACTCGTCGACATGTCCAGCGAAGCGGCGGCCTGCTCCTGGTTGAGCCCGGCGTCCTCCCGCAACCGCCGTATCCGCCGCGCGAGACGGCGCCGCCGGAACGTGGGGCTGCTGCGCACGAATTCCGTGATCGCAGCGGGAACCCAGGACCGGGATTCCCGATTGCGGTGATCCCAACGGGGAATCCCGCCCGGACCATCAACGCGATGACACCGAGGATCTTCGGCTTGGCCGAGAAGAACGTCGACGGAACGCCGGACCCCGACCACGTGCGGCTGTGGGGGATGGAGCTGGCGAGCAGGGCGGTCCTGTACTGGCGGGAGGGCGGAAGGAACCAGCTCGCGGTCTGCGCCAGCGCGGAGCAGGCCGACGAGAGCTTCGGCCGGATCTTCGACCTGGCGCTCTACTTCCCCGAGCCCTGAAAAGCGATCGAGGGCGTTCCCCACCTGCGGGAACGCCCTCGATCGATCGCTGAGGAGGTCAGCTGCCCATCTCCTCCAGGGAGCGGCCGTTGGTCTCCTTCAGGTACTTGACCACGAACACCACCGACAGCGCCGCGAACGCCGCGTAGATGAAGTACGTGACCGGCAGGTTCCAGTCCCGCATGCTCGGGAAGCTCACCGTCACCAGCCAGTTCGCGATCCAGTTGGTCGCGGTGCCCAGCGCCAGCGCGGCCGCGCGGATGCGAGCTGGGAACATCTCGCCCAGCAGCACCCACATCACCACGCCCCACGAGGCGGCGAAGAACAGCACGAACGCGCTCGCCGAGATCAGCGCGACGACGCCCCACTGCGCCGGCAGGATGGCGTCCTCGCCGACGACCTGCGCGAAGCTGAACGCCCAGCCGGTCACGGCCAGCGACACCGTCATGCCCACCGAACCGATCACCAGCAGCGGCTTGCGGCCGATCTTGTCGACCAGCGCGATCGCCACGAACGTGCCGATGATGTTCACGATCGAGGTGAACAGGCTCAGCAGCAGCGAGCTCTCCTCGTTGATGCCGACCGAGTGCCACAGCGACGACGAGTAGTAGAAGATCACGTTGATGCCGACGAACTGCTGCAACGCGGCGATGGCCATGCCGACCCACACGATCGGCAGCACGCCGAACTTGCCGCGCAGGTCGCTCAGCTTCGGCTTCTGCTCGCCGCCCAGCGCGTCCTTGATCTCGGTGATCTTGGCGTCCACGTCACCGGGCTCGATCTTGTTCAGCACGTCCCGCGCCCGGTCGACCTTGCCCGCGGCCACCAGGTAGCGCGGCGACTCCGGGATCGCCGAGGCGACCACGAGGTAGACCACGGCCGGGATCGCGGCGACGCCCAGCATCCACTGCCAGGCCTGGATCGGCCCCAGCATCCCGGACGCGCTGCCGCCCGCGAACGCCGCCAGGGCGTAGTTGACCAGCTGCGACACGGCGATGCCGAGCACGATCGCCAGCTGCTGCAACGAGGCGAGCCTGCCCCGGTACTCAGCGGGTGCCACCTCGGCGATGTAGGCCGGGGCGATCACCGAGGCGATGCCGATGGCGACACCGCCGACCACGCGCCAGATCGCCAGGTCCCAGATCGCGAAGGGAACGGCCGAGCCGATGGCGCTGATGATGAACAGCACGGCGGCCAGCTGCATGACCCGGATCCGGCCGATCCGGTCGGCCAGGCCACCAGCGATGCCGGCGCCGACCGCCGAACCCAGCAGCGCCGACGAGACGGTCAGGCCCGTCATGGCCGAGCCGACGCCGAAGTGCTCCTGGATCGCGTCCACACCGCCGTTGATGACGGAGGTGTCGTAGCCGAACAAGAAGCCGCCGAGAGCCGCAGCCCCGGCGATCATCACCACGTGCCCGAGCTTGGCGGTTCCGCCCGGGGCACGCGACTGCAATGCGGACATCGAATCTCCCGCTTGCCCACACGCCGATCCGCCCCGTTGCGGGATCGTTCCAGAGCGCCGGGCGGAGGGGATCCTAAGTTCTGAACCCCGCACTTGCCTTGCTCGATTCAGGGTGATTTGTTTCACGCGGAACGAAACCCGCAGGCAACGGCGTTTACCTGGCAAAACGTCACATTCACTGGGAATGCGAAGGGTCATCGACCGCTTCCGCACGGCATCCGGCGCGACCCGGAGCGCACGAAGGCGCACGACTACCCGCAGTGCGCGCGGGGGCTCAGCGGCGGGTGTCGGTGACCTTGAAGTTGAGGTAGGCGCGGGAGGGCGTCGGACCGCGCTGCCCCTGGTAGCGAGAACCGGCTTCCTTCGACCCGTACGGGAAGTCCGCCGGGCTGGTCAGGCGCAGCAGGCAGAGCTGCCCGATCTTCATCCCGGGCCACAGGGTGATCGGCAGGTTCGCCACGTTCGACAGCTCCAGCGTGATGTGCCCGCTGAAACCGGGGTCGATGAAACCGGCCGTGGAGTGCGTCAGCAGACCCAGCCGGCCCAGCGAGGACTTGCCCTCCAGCCGGCTGGCGAGATCATCGGGGAGCTTCACGGACTCGAAGGTCGACCCCAGCACGAACTCGCCCGGGTGCAGCACGAACGGCTCGTCCTCCTGGTTCTCCACCAGGGAAGTCAGCTCGTCCTGCTGCTTCGACGGATCGATGTGGGTGTACCGGGTGTTGTCGAAGACCCGGAAGTAGCGGTCCAGCCGCACGTCGATGCTCGACGGCTGGATCATCGACGGGTCGAACGGATCCAGTTCGAGACGTCCCTCGTCCAGCTCTTTACGCAGGTCCCGATCACTCAGCAGCACGCCACAAGGGTATCGGGAGCCAATGTCGATCTTGCTCGCCCACCGTGCTAATCTACGCACCGTCGAACGGCGACGACCGTTGCGACGAATGCGGATGTAGTTCAATGGTAGAACATCAGCTTCCCAAGCTGAGAACGCGGGTTCGATTCCCGTCATCCGCTCTCAGCGCAAAGGCCCAGGTCAGGAGCACGATCCGCTCCGCCTGGGCCTTCGTCGTGTCCGAGGTCTTCAGCGCCAACGCTCAGCGCAGTGCCAGCCGCATGACGACCCGGGGATGACCGGCCAGCACCGAGGTGGTGTCAGCCGCGTGCGTGAACCCAGCGCGCTCGAAGTTCTTCCGAAGCCCGGCGTAGGCCATCGTCGTGTCCACCCGAGCCTCCCCGCTGTCCAGGGGGTACGCCTCGATCGCCGGCGCATCGTGGGAACGGGCGAACTCGACGGCCCCGGCGATCAGGGCGTGCGAGATCCCCCGCTTCCGATGACCGGGGCGGACCCGGACGCACCACAGCGACCAGACCGGCAGGTCGTCGACGTGCGGGATCTTCCGGTTGCGGGCGAAGGAGGTCTCCGAGCGCGGTGCTACCGCGGCCCAGCCCACCGGCTCGTCGCCGTCGTAGGCGATGACCCCCGGCGGGGGTTTGCGGTGGCACAGCTCGCGGACGTACTCACCACGTGCGGGTCCGCGAAGTTCGTTGTTGAGCTTGGACGGGACCCGGTAGCTCAGGCACCAGCAGACGTTGGCGGTGGGAGACTTCGGGCCGACCAGAGCCCGCACGTCGTCGAAAGACGATGCCGGGAGAACCTCGAAGGCCATGCCACCAGAATGTCATGCGTCCACAGCAGCATGTCCAAGCTGAAGAAGCCGCCACCGCCGCGACACCGGCCCGCGATCCGGATGCCGAACCCGAACGGTAGAACCGCCCGTGCAGCAGGGCCAACGAATTTCGGTCCAGCCCGCTCGGGTTTTCCCACCTCCCGACGACACCGGCTGCCTAGACTCGCCGCATGGCGGAGACGCACGACTACAGCGTTGCGATCGAGTGGACCGGCAACCTCGGCACGGGCACAGACAGCTACCGCACGTTCAGCCGCGCGCACGAGATCCTCGCGCAGGGCAAGGACCCGATCGCGGCTTCCGCGGACCCGGCCTTCCGGGGCGATCCGTCTCGGTGGAACCCGGAAGAACTGCTGGTCGCCACGGTCGCCCAGTGCCACATGCTCTGGTTCCTCCACCTGTGCGCGAACGCCGGCGTGACCGTCATCGACTACGAGGACGACGCCCGCGGCGTCATGACGATGGACGAGCGCGGCGGAGGCGGCCAGCTGACCGAGGTGACGCTCCGCCCGCGCGTGACCGTCACCGAGCAGTCGATGATCGACCAGGCCAACGCCCTGCACGCCAAGATCCACGAGGTCTGCTTCATCGCCCGCTCGGTGAACTTCCCGATCCGCCACGAACCCGAGGCCCGCACCCTCTGAGCAACCCCTGCGGATGCGGCCCTACGGAGACGACGGGGCCTTCTCGGTCAGGGCGATCATGGGCAGTGCTGTGCCGGTGTCGGTGATGGGAGTGCCGAGGGTGCGTTCGAAGACCGGGCGCAGCTTGGCCCACGCGCGCGGGTTCCTGGCGGCGTAGCGCTGGAGGGTCTCTGCCGCTTCGGCGGGCGCGAGCCTCCTGGCCGTCACCGGGATCCGCATCCGCGCGCCGATGGAGACGTGCGCGTCCGGGTGGGCGTCGAGGTTGCGCAGCCACTGGGTCCGCTCGCCGAAGCCGGCGGCCACGACGTAGCCGGAGGCCGTGCGGTCCACGAGTTCCAGCACCACGTACCTGGGCTGTCGAGACTTGCGGCCTAGGTGTTCCAGCATGAGCAGGCGTTTCCCGAACACCCACCCCAGGCGCGCGCGGAACAGCCAGATGGGCGCGCGAACGAGCCACCGGGTGCGGAGCAGCCGCTCGGCCAGGCGGGCGTCCGTCATCGAGGACCTCCTGCGGTCTGCGATCACCACCAGCACAGCACACTTCCGGCCCGGGCGTTTCGAAGGCGCGGAAATCCGGTGGACGCGGCTGAGAAGATGTCCGGGTTCTGACACTTCCAGGTGCTTGGGGGAATGGTGGATCCGCGGGACGTCGACGCGAGCCGGTTCGCCGGGGAGGCCTTGGCCAAGGGCGAGCCGACCGGGTGGTTCGAGCCGCTCTACGCCGCTGCTTCGGGTGGTGCGGCCGTGGTGCCGTGGGATTTGGAGGCGCCGCACGGCTTGCTGCCCGAGTGGGGTCGCGGCGTCGACGGCTCCGGTCGGTCTGCGCTGGTGGTCGGCTGCGGGTACGGGCGGGACGCCGAGTTCACCGCCTCGCTGGGATTCCGGACCACGGCGTTCGACATCTCCGAGACCGCGATCCGCGACGCCCGGCAGCGCCACGCCGGTTCCGACGTCGAGTACGTGACCGCCGACCTGCTCGATCCGCCCACCGAGTGGGTCGGCGGGTTCGACCTCGTGCTGGAGTCGATCACCGTGCAGTCGATGCCGCTGTCGCTGCGCGCCGAAGCGACCGAGCGGGTCGCGGGCCTGGTCGCACCGGGCGGGCAATTGCTGGTGATCTCCGGGATCCGGCCCGAGGGCGCCGAGGTGGACGGGCCGCCGTGGCCGCTGACCCGCGGCGAGATCGACGCCTTCGCCACCGGCGGCCTGCGGCCGGTGCGGATCGAGTCGTTGCCACTCCCGGCGAACCCGGAGATGCACTCCTGGCGGGCAACCTTCACTCGATAGTGGACAGCTGGGCGGATCGCCGCGCGCCGTCCCGCTTTCGGCCACTTCGTCGGGGCTAACTTGCCCGAGTACTCGACATGAGGAGTGATCGCATGGCGTGGGCACAACTGGTCGCCATCTGCGGGGCCGGCTTCATCATCCTCGGCAGCGGCCTGGCGGTCTGGACACGGCGCCACCACAGCTGACCGCTGCTCGGCGGACTCCCACGCGAGCCCGCCGAGCAGGGTTCTCAGAGGTCGAAGACGACCCCGGTCTTGACCTGCATCGTGCAGCTGTTGGAGAAGGTCTGGGTGTAGCTGACGTCCTTGCCGCGCCACTTGCCCTCGATCTTGGCCGTGACCGGCTGGTACTCCATCGTGCAGGCCTTCGACAGGTTCGCCTGCATCGCGGTGAAGTCGCCGTTGACCTTCTCCAGCTCCTCGCACGCCTTCGCGGCGTGCTGGTGCGTGCCACCGGCCGGGTGGCACTTGAGCTCACCGAACTTGTTCGCGGTGAGGACCTTGCTCTCGACCGTCAGGCGCATCGCGCTGTCGGGGGGCGCTGCGGTGGCAACGCCCGGGACGACGGCAGTTCCGGCGATGAGCGCCGACGCCAGGAGCACTCGGCGAGTCAGTTTCGCAAACACCGTTCCTCAACTCTCCTGTTGCAGGATGTCGGTACAGCTGGGGACTGAGCACGAGAGAACCGCTGCGCGACAACGGTTCCTCGCGAGCGTTCGGTCCGGTGGACGGATCATCCACACTGGATGCGCTTCACGCTACTGCACTACCCGACGTAGCCTCGTTTCACCCAAGCAAGCGACGTCGCAGGGAACTTGACGCACCAGTAGTAATCACGTCCACTGAGGACATCTCTCTTCTCCTGAATTTCAGCCGAATTCACGAAACCCGATTTCCGCTGAGATCGGGACGCGGATTTCCATTGAAATCCGATCACCCACCACCCGCAACTCCAGTCGGCAGCGGCCTGGAACGTCGTGGTGGCCGACTAACCTCCGCCCGGTGACCGACTACGCCCGCACCGCGGCCTCCTACGACCTCATCGCCACCGACTACGCCGAGCACTTCGCCACCGAGATCGACTCGAAACCGCTGGACCGGTCGATGCTCACCACCTTCGCCGAACTCACCTCCGGACCCGTGGCCGATGTCGGCTGCGGCACCGGCAACGCGACCGCGATCCTGCACCGGCTGGGCGTGGACGTGTTCGGCGTGGACATCTCCGCCGCGATGCTCGACGAGGCCCGCGCGCGGCTCCCGGAGGTCACGTTCGTCCAGTCCTCGATGACCACCCTCGACCTGCCCGAGGAATCCCTGGGCGGCATCGTCTCCTGGTACTCGATCATCCACACCTCCCCCGAGGACCTGCCCGGCGCGTTCACCGAGTTCGCCCGCGTCCTAGCCCCGGGCGGCCACCTGCTGCTGGCCTTCCAGACCGGCGGCGACACCCTCCACCTCGCCGAGGCCTTCGACCGCCGGATCGACCTCGAATTCCTCCGATCCGACCCGGCCGACATCGCCGACCTCGTCACCCGCGCAGGCCTAGCACCCCACGCCACCCTCGTCCGCCAACCCGAGGGCGAGCGCACACCCCAAGCCTTCGTCCTCGCCCACAAGCCCCGCTGAAGCCGTCGCGCCTCCGGCGGTGCCGTTGTCGGTCGGTGGTGCCAGGCTGACGGCATGGACGCCAAGGAATTCGACTGGAACCAGGCCCTGCGCGAGCAGTGGGAGTGGCACTGGAACAACCAGATCCGCTCCCGCCTCGAAGGCCTCAGCGATGACGAGTACTTCTGGTCTCCGGTGCCGGACGCCTGGAACGTCCGGCCGCGCGGCACCTCGAACGCCCAGATCCAGGCCGGCGCCGGGAACTTCACGATCGACTACGGCTTCCCCACCCCCGACCCGGCGCCGTTCACCACGATCGCCTGGCGCCTCGGGCACGTGATCGTCGGCGTCCTCGCCGCGCGCAGCGCCGCGCACTTCGGCGCACCCGAAGCGACCTACGAGTCGTGGGAGTACGCCGGCGACGCCGCCACCGCCCTCGACCAGCTCGAAACCCAGCTGGACGTCTGGCTGACCGGAGTGCGCGGCCTCAGCGAAGCCCAGCTCCGCGAGCCCGTCGGTGAGAAGGAGCCCTACCCGAACGCCCCGATGGCGGAACTCGTCCTGCACATCCACCGCGAGCTGATCCACCACATCTCCGAGGTCTGCCTCATCCGCGACCTGTACGCGCACAGCGAGCGGTAGGAGTTCCCCTCACCGGGTCCGTGCTGCTTCAATCACGTGGTGACCTCCCAGCAGCACGTCGTGTCCAGCGACCGCGAGATCGCCGCCAGCGCGGAGCGCATCTTCGAGCTCATCGCCGACCCCGCGCAGCAGCCGCGGTGGGACGGCAACGACAACCTCCGGGAAGCCCCGGCAGGCCAGCGCATGCGCGCCACCGGCGAGGTGTTCACGATGACGCTCACCCGCGGCAGCGTCCGGGAGAACCGGATCGTGGAGTTCGAAGAGGGCCGGCGCATCGCCTGGCTCCCGTCCGAACCGGGCCAGCAGCCGCCCGGCCACCTCTGGCGCTGGGAGCTCGAACCCGTCGGCGACGGGCGCACCCAGGTCACCCACACCTACGACTGGACCAACCTCACCGACGAGAAGCGCTTGGACCGCGCCCGCGCCACCACCGCGGAAAACCTCAGCGCCTCCCTCGACCGACTCGCCGAACTCGCCGAACAGCAAGGCTGATCAGAGCTCGGCAAATTTCGCACGCAGAACCACCGTTCGAGAACAGCGGTGGCGGCTGAACGACTCGCGATAACATCAGCGCGCAGACCGCTCCGGTCGAGCTGGGCTCCCGGATTCCGCAGTCATGCGATCACTCATCTCCCCACATCGCTCCGCGGGTACGACCCGTCGCGCTGTCCGCACGATTGAAGGAGGTAGGCCGCTGTGCCCGGATATGTCCTGACCGGGGCTCCTGGGGCTGGGAAGACCGCTCTGCTGCGCCTGTTGGAGGTCGAGGGCCATGACGTCGTCGAGGAGGCGGCGACGGACGTCATCGCGCTCGAACAGGCCTTGGGCAACGACGAGCCGTGGACCGAGGAGGCCTTCATCGACAAGGTGCTCCTGCTCCAGCAGCAGCGCGCCGCTCGCGTCACCTCGGGCTCCGCGTTCTTCGACCGCTCACCGGTGTGCACTCTCGCGCTGAGCCGGTACCTCGGCTTCGCGCCGCCTCGACGGCTCCTCGACGAGGTCGAGCGCGTCGCCTCCGGAAGCACCTACGCGACGACGGTGTTCCTCGTCCGCAACCAAGGGTTCCTCACACCCACCGAGGCCAGGCAGATCGACCTGCAGGAATCGCTCGTCTTCGAGCGAGTTCACGAGGAGGTGTACCGCGAGCTCGGGTTCGACGTCGTCGACGTCCCCGCAGCTCCGCTGCACGAACGCGCGTCCCTGATCGAGCGCGCCGTCGCCGGGGGCTGAGCTACTCCTGGGCCATGTCGACGAAACGGCTGTAGTGGAGCTGGTGGGCGACCGTGATGGTGGCCGTGGGGCCGGCACGGTGCTTGGCGATCATCAGGTCCGCCTCGCCCATGCGCGGGTCGTCCCGTTCGAAGGCGTCGGGGCGGTGGATCAGGATGACCATGTCCGCGTCCTGCTCCAGCGAGTTGTGCATGGCGATGCCGTCAGCGATGAAGTTGTGGGTGCCGTCGACCGTGGCGTCGTAGACGGGTTGTTCGCCGATGCTGGTGACCTCGGCGATCTCGTCCCAGTAGACGTCGTTCGTGGCGAGCATCTCCAGGTCGGCGTCCTCCAGCACGGTCGCGGCCCGGGCGAGGCGGGTTCGGCTGGGCGCGTGCTTCCACATCGTTGAGCCGCAGAACTGCGTGTCCATCCGCTTGGCGAAATCACGATGCGTCATGGAGCGGGTGACCAGCAGTTTGCGAACGCGGTCCCAGACCTCCTTCGGCACCGTGTCGCGGTTCGTGTTAGCCACGATCTCGCGGAGATGCCCGGCAACCTCGACGGCACCTTGGCCGCGAGCACCGTGCACCCCCGCCTCGTCGAGGAACTTGAGCTGGTTCTCCACCCCGTAGACCAGCACGTGGTAGCAGTCGCGGTAGCCGCTCTTCGTCGTCGGCTTGATGCGCGCCATCACGCCGATCCGCAGCAGCAGACGAGCCAAGTCGTCGGCGAGACGACGGCTCGTCGTCGCGTAGTAGATCCGGCCCTGGCTTGCTACATCGTCCCAGCGGACCGATCCGTCGGTCGCCCAGATGTGGCGGAGGAACAGTGCGATCTGGTCCTTCGGCATGCCGAAGACCTGCTTCGGGATGAACTTCTCGTAGCTGCGCAGCCCGAACAGACCCAGCTCGTCGAGCCATGCGGCAATCGGGTTCCGCTTGCCGTGCGTGAGGCGGTAAGGAGCCGGGAGGCGAAGCGTCGAGACCTTCGCCGTCGCGTAATCGTCGCGCTCCGCCGTGACGCCGAAGTGCTCAGCGGCCTCGGTGACAGCGGCCAGGTTGGCCTCGTCGGTGCTGGCGTAGCGAATCGGTTGGCGCGCGACCATCGAGCCGTCACCAATCATGTGCGCCAGCAGCACGATCTCCGCTTCCGGAAGCGACTTCGTCCTTTGCGCGTCAGGCAGGTGCCGGGGCACCGCCACGCGGGAGCCTTCGGTCAGCTCTCCCAACGGCATCCACCCGTCCAACGTGAGCATGGGGTGGTTCGCCGTCGCCTCGACTTCCAGACCCGAGGCGAGACGGACCTTGAACACTTCCTTGGTGCCACTGGAGAAGACGTTCGTGACGGGCTTGGCCACCAGGCGCATGCGCTCGTCTAGCGACCACACGACCGGACGCTCACCGGTGCGCATCAATTCTCCGAAGGAGACCTCGGCGCCGGTGTCGGCACGCAACAGTCGGGTGTTGGCAGTGAGACAACCCGACTCGCGCAGGTCCGACAGCTGCGGCTTCTTGTCCGTCCGCTGCTCCGGGCCACGGTTGAGCTGGGAGATCGCGACCAGCGGGACTTCGAGCTCCTTGGCCAGCAGCTTGAGGTTTCGGGAGAACTCCGAGACCTCCTGCTGACGGGACTCGACGCGCTTGCCCGAGGTCATCAGCTGCATGTAGTCCACGACGATGAGCTGGATGTCGTGCCGCTGCTTGAGGCGCCGGGCCTTGGCGCGGATCTCCATCATCGTCAGGTTCGGCGAGTCGTCGACGAACAGCGGCGCTTCGCTGATCTCGCTCATCCGCCGGGCCAGCCGCGTCCAGTCGTCGTCGGTCATGCGACCACCGCGCATGTCGCCCAGGCGGATCCGCGCCTCGGCGGAGAGCATGCGCATCACGATCTCGGTGCGCCCCATCTCCAGCGAGAAGATGACGCTCGCCAAACCGTGCTTCACCGACGCTGACCTGGCGAAGTCCAGTCCCAGGGTGGAGTTGTGCGTCGGGATCATCGACTGCGTGGCGAGGTAGAGGTGATCGGAGGAATCGACCTCGACGCACCGAACGGGCACGCTGTCGACGGGCCTGACAGCTGTGAACTTCAGGTCAGCACGATGCGCCACGATGACAGGAACAACCGAGATCAGCTTCTCGGTCGTGAGGACCGCGCCGTCGTCCAACCGCCACTGGTGGTTGGCGTCGGCGATGACCTTCGTGCCGTCGGAGAACTCGACCTCGTAACACGGGCGGTCGTGCATGACCTCGGTGGCAGCGACGACCTCGGTGGGCTTACCGTCCGCGCCGAGGAGGTGATCACCGACCTCGACCTCGCCCATCGTGGTCCAGCCACTGGGCGTGGGCAGTGGCGTGTCCAGGGCAAGCGCCTTACCAACACCGGGCCGCGCCGCGACGATGATCATCTGGCCTGCGTGGAGGCCGTTGGTGAGGGCGTCGAGGTCGGCGAAGCCGGTGGGGATGCCCTGGGACTCGCCGCCACGGGACGCGATCGCGTCGATCTCGTCCATCGTGGGCTGGAGGAGCTCCTCCAGGGCGTGGTAGTCCTCGCTGGCCTTGCGCTCGGTGACGTCGTAGATCGACGCCTGGGCGCGGTCCACGACCTCCTCGATCGCGGCGCCCTCCGAACCGTGGTAGCCCAGCTGCACGATGCGGGTGCCCGCCTCGACGAGGCGGCGCAGGATCGCCTTCTCGGAGACGATCTCGGCGTAGTAGCCGGCGTTCGCCGCGGTGGGGACCGTGGCGATCAAGGTGTGCAGGTACGGGGCGCCGCCGACCTTGGCCAGCTCCTGGCGGCGCTCCAGCTCGGCCGAGACCGTGATCGCGTCGGCCGGTTCACCGCGGCCGTAGAGGTCCAGGACGCAGTCGTAGATCGCCTGGTGCGCGGGTCGGTAGAAGTCGTTCGGGCTCAGCGCCTCGACGACGTCGGCGATCGCGTCCTTGCTCAGCATCATGCCGCCGAGCACGGACTGCTCGGCCGCCAGGTCCTGCGGGGGCTGGCGCTCGAACGTGCTGGCGCCGCCGGGTGCACCTCCACCGCTGTCAGTGAAGTACGGGTCGTCTTCCCGCTCGTCGGGAACCGTCACCGGAACCCGTCACCTCCTCCGGCCAGCAGCCTGTCGTCCGCGCACACCACGGCGACCTGATCCTGCGCATGCTCCAGCCACGGTACCGAGAACGGACCGTAGGCAGGGGAGCACGCGCGCGAAGCTAGATCGCCCGCATAGAGCAGGCAACTCAAGTTGTGGACAAATCTCGGGACAACCTGTGGATAGGTTGAAACGAGCTGGGGATAACTTCGGACAGCGCTCCGCGCCACTGGGGACAACTTGGGGACAAGTAGCCTTGATCGACTAAAAACCCCAGTTCAGAGCCTGTGCGCAGGCTGTGGAAGAAATCCGTGGAAAACTCCCGGCGTGTCGCCCTCGTCGGCGTGTCGCGATCAACAACGGTGGGTGATCCACGAGAGATCGTCGTGACCGCCAGTGCACGGCCGGAAGACGGCATCGTCCACCCCGTCACACGAATGCCGGAGTGGACGATGCCGCTTGAAGAATCCGGTACTACCGGGTCACTGCTCGCCGGTGACCTGGACGTTGACGTTGGCCGTCACGTCCGGGTGCAGCTGCACGTCGACGACGTGCTTGCCCAGCGACTTGATGTGGCCGCGCAGCGAGACCGAACGCTTGTCGAGGTTCGGGCCACCGGCCTTGCGGACCGCGGCGACGACGTCGCCGCTGGTGATCGAGCCGAACAGCTTGCCCTGCGACGAGACCTTGGCGGTCAGCGTGACCGCGTCCAGGTTCTGCAGCTGCTGCTTGAGCTCGTGGGCGTGCTCCAGGTTCCGCACCCGGCGGTTCTCCTGGACGCGACGGATCGTCTCGACCTGCTTCTGCGCACCCTTGGTGGCCACGATGGCCAGGTTGCGGGGCAGCAGGTAGTTCCGCGCGTAACCGTCCTTGACCTCGACGATGTCGCCGGACTCGCCGAGGCCGGACACGTCAGCGGTGAGGATGATCTTCATGACGTGACTCCTTTCCCAGATCAGCGAGCGGTCGAGGTGTAGGGCAGCAGAGCCATCTCACGCGCGTTCTTCACCGCGATGGCGACGTCGCGCTGGTGCTGGCTGCAGTTGCCGGTCACCCGGCGGGCACGGATCTTGCCGCGGTCGGAGATGTACTTCCGCAGCAGAGTCGTGTCCTTGTAGTCGATCAGCGTGGCCTTGTCCTTGCAGAACACGCAGACCTTCTTCTTCGGCTTGCGCACAGGCGCCTTGGCCATTGGTCTTCCTCCTGAACGAAAAACTTCCTAAGCGTTAGCTGCGGCGGCCGTCAGAACGGCGGCTCGTCGCTGAAGCCGCCGCCGGACCCCGCCGGCGGGGCCGAACCCCACGGGTCGTCGGCCGGCGGACCGGCCGGGGCGCTGCCGCCACCGAACCCGCCGCCGCCACCACGGCTGACCTTGTTGACCTTGGCGGTGGCGTAGCGCAGGGCGGGCCCGATGTCGTCGACCTCGAGCTCGACGACCGTGCGCTTCTCGCCTTCCTTGGTCTCGAAGGACCGCTGGCGCAACCGACCCTGCGCGATCACCCGCATGCCCCGGGTCAGCGACTCGGCCACGTTCTCCGCGGCCTGCCGCCAGATGTTGCAGCGCAGGAACAGCGCCTCGCCGTCCTTCCACTCACCGCTCTGGCGGTCGAAGGTCCGGGGCGTGGACGCGATCGTGAAGTTCGCGACCGCGGCGCCGGACGGAGTGAAGCGCAGCTCCGGGTCGGCGGTCAGGTTCCCGACCACCGTGATTACCGTTTCACCAGCCATGACCTGGGGACTCCAGTCTGGTCGTTAGCGGGTACGGGCCTGGTCAGGCAGACGCCTTGGCGGCACGGGCCTTGGCGGCGCGCGCGACCTTGCGGGGCTCAACGATCTTCCGCTGGACCTTGGTCCGCAGGATCGACTCGTTGAGGTTCAGCTGACGGTCCAGCTCCTTGACGGTGGCCGGCTCAGCGTTGATGTCCAGGACGACGTAGATGCCCTCGGAGTTCTTGTTGATCTCGAAGGACAGCCGACGACGGCCCCAGACGTCGACCTTCTCGACGGTCCCGCCGTCGTTGCGGACGACGTTGAGGAAGTTCTCCAGGGACGGAGCGACGGTGCGCTCGTCCAGGCTCGGGTCCAGGATGACCATGAGCTCATAGTGACGCATGAAGACCATTCACCTCCTGTGGACTCACGGCCACGGACTTTCCGTGGCAGGAGGGTCGTTCGCGTCAACGAACTGAACAAAGGTAGCAAGGAGCTCTGACGCTGCTGCGATTGGCCCGCTATGCGGTCCCGGTCACGTCAGGCGGCGAAGCCGCTTTCTCTTCACCCCACCCCAGCAACTGGCACCGCTGTGCCTTCCCCTGCCGGGGATTTCTGACACGTCTTCTGGGGAGGACAGCCGCAGCGCCGTGCACTGGCATACATCAGTCGCGGATCCCGGAGCCAGAAGGCGTGTCAGGTTCCGCTACCCGCACCGCCGAGCAGAACGACCACGAAATCCCTGGTCAGTGGCGGCGGAGGACCCAGGCTCGGACCAGGGCTGCTGTGACGACGGCGAGGGAGATCGCGGCGATGAGGACCGGGAGGGCGACTCGCTCGGACACCTCGGTGGGCAGGGCTTCGGCCTGGCCGGCCGCGCGGATCTCGTCCTGCTCCTCCTGGGCGCGCTGCCGCTCCTGAGCCTGTCGTGCCAGGTCACCGACGTTGGGAGCCATGCCGGGGACCTGCCCGTAGCGGGCCTGGGCCCAGGGCAGCGAGGCACCGCGCAGGCTCGGCGGCAGCATGCTGACCGCGGCCGGGGCGCCGTTGGCGGTGGGCGTGGTCGTCGGGACCGGGCCCGTCGACGGGGCCGACGTGGGCGGGGCGACCGGTGCCGGCGCCGGGGTGCTCGACTCCGGCGGCGGTTCCTCGGACGACGGCGGCGGGGCCGGTTCCTCGGAGGACGGCGGCGGAGGTTGCTCCTCCTCCGGCTCCGGGGTGTTGACGGTGACCGAGTTGCCGAGGCTGACCAGGTTGGTGAAGTGGAAGCGGACGGCCTCCACCTTGTCCTCCGGCAGCCCGAGGCTGCTCAGGCGCGGTGTCGCGGCCTGGGCGATCTCGCGGCCGGAGAAGGAGTTGGTGCCGGGCTCGGCGGTGCCCAGCGGGATGGGACTGCCCGCGACGAACTCCTCGGAGGCCTGGCTGGCGGGGCCGAAGGCGAGCGGCATCGCGAGCAGCACGGCCTGGTTGAGCTTGAAGTCCAGGGTCTTGGGCAGCACGGAGATCGGCTGCCCGGCCTCACCGGAGACGATGGCGATGGGCTTGTCGATGACCAGCGGCTCGGCGGCGCCGGCCGTGCCCATCCCGAGGCAGCTGCCGGCCAGGATCGCCAGACCTGCGGCACCGGCGGAGGCGGTGCGGCGGAGCGCGCCCGGTTTGATCAGCGGGTTGGGGTTTCCCCTGGCACCCATGATGGCTCGCCTCCTCGCGCACGGCTCCCGATCGACAGACACTGTCTCAAAGCTCCTAACGCGGGAGTACCGCCTTTGGTTGCGGGAATCCGGCAAATCCGTTGATGTTCCACTTCGTGGAACCGCCGGGTTCCCCAGCCCGGTCGGCCGGGACGAATACACTGCGTGCCATGCGTATCGGCGCTCATGTTCGCGATGACGATCCGCTGACCGCTGCCGCTGAGCGCGGCGCGGAGGTGGTGCAGTTCTTCCTGTCCGACCCGCAGGGGTGGAAGGCGCCGAAGCCGCACCCGCAGGCTGAGCAGCTGCGGGACAGCGACGTTGCCGTTTTCATCCACGCACCTTATGTGATCAACGTTGCCTCGTTGAACAACAGGATCCGGATTCCTTCGCGGAAGTCGGTCGCGCAGCAGGCCAAGGCCGCGGCCGCGGTGGGTGCGCAGGGGCTGATCGTGCACGGCGGTCACGTGACCAAGGACGACGATCCCACCGAGGGCGTCGCGAACTGGCGCAAGCTGTTCGAGCGGCAGGCCGACGAGGGCGGTTTCGAGGTGCCGATCCTGATCGAGAACACCGCGGGCGGTGCGAACGCGATGGCCCGGCGGTTCGACGCGCTGGCCCGGCTGTGGGACGCGGTGGGCGAGTTCGGCGCGGGGTTCTGCCTGGACACCTGCCACGCGCACGCGGCGGGTGAGGAGCTGCTGGACGTGGTGGACCGGGTCAAGGCGATCACGGGCCGGATCGATCTGGTGCACCTCAACGACTCGCGCGACGAGTTCGGTTCGTCGAGGGACCGGCACGCCAACATCGGTTCCGGCAACATCGATCCCGAGCTGCTGGTGGGCGTGGTGTCGAAGGCAGGTGCGCCGGTGGTGGTCGAGACCCCGGACGAGGGGCAGGCCGCCGACATCGAGTTCCTTCGCTCGAAGTCGAGCTGAACTGCGGTTTCCCGGCTCGACCGGGTGAGAGGAGCCCGGTATCAGGGTCGCGCGCGGCTTGACGGTGTCGGCGTTGGCGGTGTTGTGCCTGCTGACGGCTGTGACGTTGGCGTTGGGGTACGCGAACAAGGCGCGGTGCACGGGTCCGGAGTTCAACGAGTGGGGCCGGTCGGGGCCGGACTACCAGACGCGGTCCTACCGGGACGTGTGCTATTCGGACATCCAGAACCTGTGGGTGGGCCGGGACATCGACCGGCACGTGTTCCCGTACGTGCACGGGGGCATCGATCCGGACGGTTCGCTGTGGGGCGGCGTCGTGGAGTACCCGGTGCTGACCGGGGTGCTGATCTGGGCGGGCGCGTTCTTCGTGGACACCGACGCGGGGTTCCTGCTGTCGTCAGCGCTGCTGATGGCGCCGTTCGGGTTGGCGGTGGCGTGGTGGCTGGGCCGGTTGAGCCGGTGGCGGGCGCTGCTGTGGGCGCTCGGTCCGCCGGTGGTGCTGTACGCGTTCCACAACTGGGACCTGCCGGTGGTGGCCAGCTCGGTGGCCGCGGTGTACGTGATGCACCGCTGGCGCGCGTCGCTGGCGCGGCGGTCGACGGTGGCCGCGGTGCTGCTGGGGCTGGGTTTCGCGTTGAAGCTCTACCCGGCGATCTTCGTGCTGCCGCTGATGCTGTACGTGTTCACCGAGGGCGGCCGGGACTGGCGGGGCGCGTGGCGGGTGGCCGGTTCTGCGGTGGCGACGGGCCTGCTGGTGAACGTCCCGTTCGCGCTGGCGGGTTTTCAGGGCTGGGCGGCGTCGTTCGAGTTCCAGTCGCGGCGCCAGGTGGACATCAGCACGAATTCGGTGTGGTACTGGGGTTTTCGGAACTGGACCGGCGACGAGGGTTTCCAGGACGCGATGGGCATCGTCTCGCCGGGATTGATGCTGGTGTCGTTCGCGCTGGCGTGCTGGATCGGCTGGTTGCGGTACGAGAAGACCGGAACGTACCCGTGGGTGCAGGTTTCGGCGGCGATGCTGTGCGGCTTCCTGCTGCTGCACAAGGTTCACTCGCCGCAGTACACGTTGTGGCTGCTGCCGTTCTTCGTGCTGGTGCACGTCCGCTGGGGCTGGATCGCGGCGTACCTGGTGGCGGATTTCGCGATGTGCACGGGGATCTTCCGCTGGCTGTACCTGAACAACCAGGGCGAGCCGAGCGGGATCCACGACGGTTTCACGGCCCAGGCGCTGATGATCGGCGTGTGGGGCCGGGCAGCCCTGCTGATCGGGCTGTTCGCGGCCTTCCTCGCCGCGCGCACGACCTTCGAGGACAGGGTGAACCCCGCACCCTCGAATTTCGCGCGAAGTTCGAGGGCCGAGGTCCCGGGTCGAACTTCGCGCGAAATCTGAATCCTCGGGACCGGGAGGACGAGCCGGAGCCCGCGGCGGGATGCCGCGGGCCCCGGTGTCGCGAGGGGTCCGGATCAGAAGGCGGACTCGTCGATCTCCATGAGGGAGTTGTCGGCGGCCTCGATGATCTTGCGGCGGCCGGTGAGCTCGGGCAGCACGTTCTTGGCGAAGAAGCGGGTGACCGCGACCTTGCCCTGGTAGAACGACTCGTCCTTGCCGGCACCGGCGTCGAGCGCGGCGAGCGCGATCTCGGCCTGCTGCAGCAGCTTCCAGCCGATGAGCAGGTCACCCACGGACATCAGGAACGAGACGGCGTGCTGGCCGACCTTGTAGATGTTCTTGATGTCCTCCTGCGCGGAGGTCAGGAACTCGAACAGCGTGCCGAGCTGGCCCTGGACGTCGCCGAGGGCGCGGGTGAGCAGTTCGCGCTCTTCCTTGAGCCGCTCGTCGGCGTTCGGGTTCTCCAGCGTCTTCTGGATCTCGGCCGCGACGTGGCCGATCGCCGCGCCCTGGTTGCGGACGATCTTGCGGAAGAAGAAGTCCTGGGCCTGGATCGCGGTGGTGCCCTCGTAGAGGCTGTCGATCTTGGCGTCGCGGATGTACTGCTCGATCGGGTAGTCCTGCAGGAAGCCGGAGCCGCCGAGGGTCTGCAGCGAGTGCGTGAGCATCTCGTAGGCCCGCTCGGAGCCGACGCCCTTGACGATCGGCAGCAGCAGGTCGTTGACGGCCTCGGCGAGGGTGACGTCGCTGCCGTCGTGCTTGCCCTGGGTGATCTGATCCTGGTAGTCCGCCGTGTAGAGGTAGATGGCGCGCAGGCCCTCGGCGTAGGCCTTCTGCAGCATCAGCGCGCGGCGCACGTCGGGGTGGTTGGTGGTGGTGACGCGCGGGGCGGTCTTGTCGGTGCTGCGGGTGAGGTCCGCGCCCTGCACGCGCTCCTTGGCGTAGTCCAGCGCGTTGAGGTAGCCGGTGGACAGGGTGGCGATGGCCTTGGTGCCGACCATCATCCGCGCGTACTCGATGACCTGGAACATCTGGGCGATGCCGTCGTGGACCTCGCCGAGCAGCCAGCCCTTGGCGGGGGTGCCGTGCTGGCCGAAGGTTACCTCGCAGGTGGCGGAGGCGTTGAGGCCCATCTTGTGCTCGACGTTGGTGACGAAGGCGCCGTTGCGCTCGCCGGGCTCACCGGTCTCGCCGTCGAAGTGGAACTTGGGCACCAGGAACAGGCTCAGGCCCTTGGTGCCGGGCTTGGCCTCGATGCCGGGGCCCTCGGGGCGGGCGAGCACCAGGTGCATGATGTTCTCGGTCATGTCCTGGTCGGCGGAGGTGATGAAGCGCTTCACGCCGTCGAGGTGCCAGGTGCCGTCCTCCTGCTGGACGGCCTTGGTGCGGCCGGCGCCGACGTCGGAGCCCGCGTCGGGCTCGGTGAGGACCATCGTGGCGCCCCAGCCGCGCTCGATCATGAGCTCGGCCCACTTCTTCTGCTCCTCGGTGCCGTTCTTCCAGAGGATCGTCGCGAAGTTGGGGCCCGCCATGTACATGTAGATCGGCGGGTTGGCGCCCAGGATCAGCTCAGCGGCGGACCAGGTGACGGTCGGGGGGATGCCGTAGCCGCCGAGCTCGTCCGGCAGGCCGAGCCGCCACCACTCACCGTCCATGACGGCCTGGTAGGACTTCTTGAACGACTCGGGCAGGGTCACCGCGTGGGTCGCCGGGTCGAAGTCCGCGCCCTTGCGGTCGCCCTCGACGAACGAGTCGGCGAGCGGGCCGGTGGCCAGGTCGTTGAGTTCGGAAAGCACGCCGCGAACGGTGTCCTGGTCGGACTGCTCGAAGGCGCCCTTGCCCAGTCGGTCCTGCACCTTGAGGACCTCGAAGAGGTTGAACTCGAGGTCTCGGACGTTGCTCTTGTAGTGGCCCATCGAAGGCTCCCTCTTGCGCGCTGCTGCGGGTGGGCCCGGCTACGAGCCCTTACTCGTCGGTAACAAGAGGGTATTACCTAGCGGTAACTTCTGTCGAGGCGACCTCTGCCACCCTCCCCTCGCACCCCGTCTGACCTGCGTTGGCATCCGCAAAAACCCGGTGCGGAGAAATTCGGGGGCGTTCTGTCACCCCTGCGGCCTACAGTGACCTGATCCGGACATCACTCTGGGGGTTGAGATGACCGCGGTACGTGCGGAGTCGCTGGTCAAGAGCTTCGGATCCACCCGCGCCCTGAACGGGATCGACCTCGAGGTGCCCAGCGGCACGGTCCTCGGCCTGCTGGGCCCCAACGGCGCGGGCAAGACGACCACCGTCCGCATCCTGACCACGCTGCTGCGCCCGGACTCGGGCCGCGCGTTCGTCGCCGGGCACGACGTGCTCGCCGACCCGCACGCGGTGCGCCGCTCGATCGGCCTGTCCGGGCAGTACGCGGCCGTCGACGAGAACCTCACCGGCTACGAGAACCTCTACATGGTCGGCCGGCTCTACGGCATGTCCCGCTCGAACGCCTCGTCACGAGCCAGGCAGCTCATCGACCGGTTCAAACTCGACGAGGCCGCCGACCGCCCTTCGAAGGGCTACTCCGGCGGCATGCGGCGACGGCTCGACCTGGCGGGTGCGCTGGTGGCCACGCCGACGGTGGTGATCCTCGACGAACCCACCACCGGGCTCGACCCACGCGGCCGCCTGGACACCTGGGAGGTCATCGGCGAACTCGTCGCCGACGGCACCACGGTGCTGCTGACCACCCAGTACCTGGAGGAAGCCGACCAGCTGGCCGACTCGATCGCGGTCATCGACCGCGGCCAGGTCATCGCCAGCGGCACCGCCGACCAGCTCAAGTCCCGCGTCGGCGGCGAACGCCTGGAGCTCGTCGCCGCCGACGCGGCGGACTTACCGGTGGTGGCGCGGGTGCTGCGCGAGGTCGGCGTGGCCGAACCGCAGGTGGAGGTCGCGCTGCGGCGGGTGACGGTGCCGGTCGAGGCGGGGCCGAAGGCGCTGATCGAGGCGTTGCGCCGGCTCGACGCCGACAACGTGGTGGTCAACGACGTCGGGCTGCACCGGCCGACGCTGGACGACGTGTTCCTGGGCCTGACCGGACGGCACGCCGAGGAGGAGCAGGCATGAACTCCCTGGCCGTGAGCATCCGCGACAGCAACGTCGTGGCGTGGCGGAACCTGATGAACATCAAGCGCAACCCGGATCTGCTGCTGGCCAGCACCGCGCAGCCGATCATGTTCGTGCTGATGTTCGCCTACGTCTTCGGCGGCAGCCTCGGCGGCGAGGCCTACCGGGAGTTCCTGATCGCCGGGATCTTCGTGCAGACCGTGGCCTTCAACAGCGCCTTCACGGTGATCGGCCTGGCCAACGACCTGCAGAAGGGCATGATGGACCGGTTCCGGTCGCTGCCGATGTCGCGGGTCGCCGTGCTGCTCGGACGCACCACCTCGGACCTGCTGGTCAGCGTGCTGACGGTGGTGATCATGTCGCTGTGCGGGCTGATCGTCGGCTGGCGGATCCGGGGCAGCGCGCTGGACGCGCTGCTGGCGTTCGGGCTCCTGCTGCTGTTCTCGTTCGCGATGTCGTGGGTGGGGGCGTTCATCGGGCTGGTGGCGCGCAGCGTCGAGGTCGCGCAGAGCGCGGGTCTGCTGTGGATGTTCCCGGTGACGTTCGTGTCCTCGGCCTTCGTCCCGGCCGAGTCGATGCCCGGTCCACTTCGGACCTTCGCGGAGTGGAACCCGATCACGGTGTACTCGGACGCGCTGCGGCAGCTGTACGGCAACCCGCTGCGCGTGACAGGCCCGCCGCCGGACAGCTGGCCGGCGCAGCACGCGGTGCTGTACTCGGTGGCGTCGGCGCTGGTGATCCTGGCGATCTTCATCCCGCTCGCGGTGGCCCGGTACCGCCGCGTCGCGAGCAGGTGACCCGCTTCGGTCCACAAGGGACTCCCGTAGGCGCCGGTGAAGGCGGCCTCGCTTGTCGGTGTGAACAGGAGCGGACTCGCGCAGTCGTTTCGCGTTTTCAGATCGTTCAGCCCGCAATATCTGCCCGTCTCCGACACACGTCATGGACCGCGAGGTGGGTGATGCGCCGAACGAACGTCAAATACGCCGCAGCAGTGATCGCTTGCACGTCGGCACTGCTCGCCGGGTGCGGCGGCGGCCCCGGCGGTGGGGCGGGCATGCCTTCAGGAGTTCCCGGTGTCCCGGGGCAGTCCGCCGGCCAGCCTGCTCCGCCGCCCGGTGCTGAAGGCCAGCCTCAGGGTGGCGACGGGCAGCAGCCCGGCGCCGAGGGCCAGGGCGGTGAGCAGACCCCGGGTTGGATGGGCGCCGACGGGCAGGGCGGCGACGCCGCTCAGGCCAAGACGGAGCTGCAGGGTCAGCTCGACCAGCTCGCCCAGAGCTCGCCGACACCTTCGACCCCGACAGCAGCGAGCTCAACGACCAGGGCAAGCAGGCCGTCACCAAGGTCGCCGACCTGCTCAAGGGCGCTCCGCAGGAGCTGAAGTTCGCCGTCTCCGGCTTCACCGCTGCCGGCACCAACTCCAGCCAGGACAGCCAGCAGCTGTCGCAGGCTCGCGCTCAGGCCGTCGCCGACCCGCTGACGCAGGCCGGGATCCCGGCCGACCGCATGCAGGTCTCCGGCCAGGGCGACGCGGGCGGCGACCCGGCCGCATCGCGCAAGGTCGAGGTCAAGGTCCAGTAAGCACCAGCGGCAGCGGGTCGGCCGGAGTTCGGTCGCCCCGCTGCCGCGCGTTGAGACCCCTGTCGCGATCGGGCCTGGCCAAGCGCTCACATCGGTACCCTCGTCGGGAACAGCCACGGAGGTGTCGATGGGTTCTCCCGCCGAGACGCGGACGGTCCGCGAGCCCTCGGGCGCCGCCTCTCCGGTTCCGCTCGACGCGCTGGCCGCGGTCGCCACCGGCGGCGCGATCGGCTCGGTCCTCCGCTGGTCCGCGAGCCTGCTCTGGCCCGGTCCCGCGTCGACGTTCCTGGTCAACGTGCTGGGCTGCCTGGCCATCGGCGTGCTGATGTGCGTGATCACCGAGCTCCTCACCCCGCACCGCCTGCTGCGGCCGTTCCTCGGGGTCGGCGTGCTCGGCGGGTTCACCACCTTCTCCACCTACGTCACCGATGCGCTGCGGCTGGCGCTGACCGATCCGCTGCCCGCGCTGGGCTACCTGCTTGGCACGGTGCTGTGCTGCCTGTTCGCGGTGTTCGCCGGGATCGTCGCGACCCGGGCGGTGGCGCGCGGACTGCGGCGGGAGGCGCCGTGACGCTCCTGCTCGTCGCACTGGGCGGCGCCACCGGGGCGAGCCTGCGCTTCCTGACCGACCGCTGGGTCCAGGCCCGGCACGAGACCGGTTTCCCGTGGGGAACGCTGGTGGTCAACGCGATCGGTTCGCTGATCCTCGGTCTCCTGGCCGGGGCGGCCCTGTTCGGCGCTCCGCTCCCGGTGCTGCAGACCGCGCTGGGCGTGGGGTTGTGCGGCGCGCTGACGACGTTCAGCACCTTCGGCTACGAGAGCGTGCGGCTGTTCACCGACGGCGCGCGCCTGTTCGGCCTGCTCAACGTGGTCGGGTCCGTGCTGGCGGGGCTGGGCGCGGGAGTGCTGGGCGTCGTGATCGCCGCTGCGATCTGGCACTGACGCCACCCTTCCGGGGGATCACGACACGAGTGCACGGGGGTGCTTGCGTTCCCGGGATTCGGCTCGGGTTGTCTCTAGCCTTTGAGCCACGAACCCGCACACGTGAGCGAATGGGGTCACCATGCGCACCGTCTTCATCCACGGCGAGCAGGAACGTTTCGACGAGGCCTGCGCCGAACTGATCGACCGCTTCACCAGCCGCCACCCCGAGCTCGACTCCGCGGAGCTGATCGAGCTGCTGCTCGACGACAAGTTCCTCTCCGACGGCATGCTCGCGCACTGGTGCGAGGAGGACCTCGTCCGCGCCCTGACCGAGGTGGTGCCGCGCCGGGCGGTGCTGACCGAGTCGTGGTCGGTGGCGCCCGACCTGCTGCACCGCTGGCTCGACTTCCTCGCCGAGGAACGCCTGCTGACCTCGACCGATTCGGTCCAGGCGCTGCACGAGGTGATCGACGAGGCGACCCCGGCGCACCTGACCGCGATGGCGGATCCGGGCGAGTGGAGCTCGGAGAAGTTCTGGACGACCACCATGCGCGAGCTGGGCGTGGACGACTCCGACGACGCGGCGGTGGAGGCCTTCCACGACGCCGTCGACGCCGGTGAGCTCGATGTCGACCAGGACACGGCAGACGAGATCACCGCGCGGGAGGCTTCCGAGCCGGAACCGCAGCCGCGGCTGTGGCTGAGCCCGGTGGAGCTGCCCGAGGTGGAGCCGCACCGCGCGATCGCCGCTCAGGCGCCGATCATCCAGCGCATCCGCACGGTCGTGGAGCAGGCCGACGAGGGCGCCGACAAGCTGGCCGCGGCGCTGGGCGGCGACACCGGCACGGCGGAGCTGCTGCTGGAGTGGGCGCAGCGCGCGGGTCTGCTGCGCGTCACCGGCGGGCAGCTGGTGCCGACGCTGATCGCGACTCCGCTGCTGGACGAGCCGGAGGTGCTGTGGACGAAGCTGTGGCAGAGCTTCGTGCTGCTCGACGACGTCTTCCGCGAGGGGCTCGACGCGATCACCGGCGACGCCGATGACGACGAGGACAAGCTGCCGGAGCTGGTGCAGTCCGCGTTGAGCGTGCTCTACGCGGCCGGTGAGCCGGTGGCGCTGGAGGTGGTGGCGGCCACGGCCGCCGACGTGCTGGACGCCGAGGACCCGCAGCCGGTGCAGGACCTGCTCGTCCGGATCTTCGAGCAGTGGGAGTCGATGGAGGCGCTGCGCACCCGGCCGGCCACCGAGGAGGAGCGCGGCGAGCTGCCGTTCGAGACGTTCGTGGAGCTGCTGCCCGCGGGCGCGTGGGCAGCGCGGGAGTCGTTGCGGGCGTTCGGCTTCCGCGTGCCGACCACCGATGCGCTGCGGCTGGCCCCGGCTGAGCTGGTGGTGCTGCTGTTCGCCGACGCTTCGCCGCAGGTCCAGCAGTCGCTGGTGGCCAACTGGGTCGAGCACCGGGGCGCGAAGCAGGCCGCGGAGGAGCTGACCGCGCTGCTGGAGCTGGTGGACGATCCGGTGGTCCGGCTGCCCGCGCTGGCGCTGCTGGAGACGACCGGCGACGAGGGCGTCGCGGCGGCACGAGCCGTGATCGACGATCCGGTGTGCGGTGCGGCGGTGCGGATGTGGCTGCAGGCCGCGACCGAGGAGCCGGTGGCGCGCGAGGGCGATCAGCTGCTGTTCAGCGCGGATGCGATGGCGGTGGCGCTGGAGACCGACGTCGAGCTGTTCGTCGGTGATTTCGCCGAGCTGCCCTCCGACGAGCAGTTGCGGCTGGTGGGCGAGCTGGCGGGCAGCGGGCATTCGCACGCGGAGGCGCTGCTGGCCGCGCTGGCCGAGCACCACGAGGACGAGGAGGTGTCGGCGGCGGCCCGCAACTCCGGGGATGCCTGATTCGCGGTGATGCTGCTCATGTCCGTTTGTTCCGCTAACGAGAATTGGTTAGCCTTGCAAACGAACTGACTTTTCCGAGCAGCCGCAGCCGCAGCTGCGAACGCCGTTGATGAGGGGTGGCGTGGCGATGAGCGCCGGGCACGAAGTTCGGTTACTCGACGTCTTCAAAGGACAACCGAAGGCGGTGTGGATCACCGCCTTCGCGGCGGTCATCGCCTTCATGGGAATCGGCCTGGTCGACCCGATCCTGCTGTCCATCGCCGAGGCGATGAACGCCGGACCGGAGCAGGTCACCCTGCTGTTCTCGTCCTACCTGGGCGTTCAGGTCGTGGCGATGCTGATCACGGGTGCCTTCAGCGCCCGCTACGGGCCCAAGCGCACCGTGGTCACCGGCCTCGTCCTGATCGTCCTGGCGACCATCGCGTGCGCGCTGGCCAGCTCCATTGGCCAGCTCGTCGCGCTGCGCGCGGTGTGGGGACTGGGCAACGCGTTCTTCATCGCCACTGCCCTGTCGGTGATCGTCGGTGCCGCCTCGGGCGGCCAGCAGGCGGCGATCCTGCTCTACGAGGCGGCGCTGGGCATCGGCCTGTCCACCGGGCCGCTGCTCGGCGCGCTGCTGGGCGACATCTCCTGGCGGGGCCCGTTCGCGGGCACCGCCGCGCTGATGGCGGTCGCGCTGATCCTCTCCGCCGGCTTCCTGCCCAAGGACGGGGATCGCTCGACCCGCGCCAAGATCGGAATCCTCGACCCGCTCAAGGCGCTCAAGCACGGTGCGCTGCTGCGCACCTCGCTGGGTTCGGCGTTCTACACCGCGAGCTTCTTCATCGTCCTGGCCTGGTCGCCGTTCGTGCTGGAGTTCGGCGCGATCGCGGTCGGCCTGGTGTTCTTCGGCTGGGGCCTGTGCGTGGCGGTGGCCGGTGTGACGCTGGCTCCCAAGCTGGCGGCCCGCTTCGGCGAGGTCGGCGGAACGATCATCGCGGTGCTGATCTACGCGGTGATCCTGGGCGTCATGGCCTTCGGCTCCAAGCCGGTCGTGGTCGTCGGCGTGATCCTGAGCGGCCTGGCCTCGGGTCTGCTCAACACGCTGTTCACCGGTTCGGCGATGAGCGTCAGCGACGCGCCGCGCCCGGTCGCCAGCGCCGGCTACAACTTCTGCCGCTGGCTCGGCGGTGCGGCGGCGGCCACGCTGGTCGGCCACGTCGCCACCTGGTTCGGCTCGAACCACGCGCCGTTCGCCGTCGGTGCCGCGCTCTGCGTGATCGCCGCGCTGCTGCTGGTCACCGACGTGCGCAGCAAGGCCGACGCGCACCGGGTCCCGGCCGAGGCCGCCGTGGTCGGCGAAGAGGTCTGATCGAACGACCCCGGAGGGGCGTGCGGATCTCCGGTCCGCACGCCCCTCCGCCGTTTTCGCCCAATGTTCGCCAAACGGTTGCGTGAAGGTGACGTTCGCTTACGCTCCGAGCGTTCTCGAACAGCTTGGAGGTCCTGGTGGCTCCCGAACGTCGTCTCCTGCCCTTGCTCACCGGCGGGCGTGCCCGCGTCACCTGCCGCTACCGATGTGGCGACCAGTGCTCCGAACACCCGCCGAACACCTCGGAAAACCCCTACTTCGGGCAGGTCCTGGACCAGGTGCTCAGCCGTCGCGGCCTGCTCAAGGCCGGCGCGGTGGCCTCGGCCGCGCTCGCGGTCCCGGCGCTCGCCTCCCGCGAAGCAGCCGCCGCGACCGGTCTGGACTTCGTGCCGATCCGGCCCAACACCGAGGACGCCGTGGTGATCCCGGAGGGCTTCCAGCAGCAGGTCGTGATCCGCTGGGGCGACCCGATCCTGCCCGGCGCGCCGGAATTCGACTTCGACCACCAGACCCCCGAGGCGCAGGAAGGCCAGTTCGGCTACAACAACGACTTCTGCGCGCTGCTGCCGCTGCCCGACGGTCGTCGGGTGATGGTCAACAACCACGAGTACGTCACCGAGGAGTTCATCTTCCGCGGCTACGACGCGGAGAACCCCACCGAGCAGCAGGCCCGGATCTCCTGGGCTGCGCACGGGCTTTCGGTCGTGGTGCTGGAGGACAACGAGCCGGTGATCGACCCGCTGAACCGGCGCATCACCCTCACCACCCCGTTCGAGCTGCGCGGCCCCGCCGCCGAAAGCGAGTTCCTGAGAACCCCGGCGGATCCGACCGGCACGCGCTCGCTGGGCACCATGAACAACTGCTCGGGCGGCGTGACGCCGTGGGGCACGATCCTCTCCGGCGAGGAGAACTTCCACCAGTACTTCGCCAACGCCGACGGCGTCACCGACCCGGTGGTCGCGGAACGCCTGGCGCGCTACGGGATCTCCGGTGGCGCGACCGACCGCAAGTGGGAGCGCTTCGACTCCCGCTGGGACCTCGCGCAGCAGGTCAACGAGCCCAACCGGTTCGGCTGGATCATCGAGGTCGATCCGCACGACCCGTCGTCCACGCCGGTCAAGCACACCGCGCTGGGCCGCTTCAAGCACGAGGGCGCCAACATCTGCGTCCTCGACGACGGCAGGGTCGCCGCCTACCTGGGCGATGACGAGAAGTTCGAGTACATGTACCGGTTCGTCTCCGACGGCAAGATGAAACCGGGCAGCAGCGGGCTCGCTCGCAGGCACAACATGTCGCTGCTGGACTCCGGCACGCTCTACGTCGCCAAGTTCACCGGCGACAACCCGACCGAGATCGACGGCACCGGAAAACTGCCCTCCGACGGCGAGTTCGACGGCGTCGGCGAGTGGATTCCGCTGGCGCACAACGACACCAGCTTCGTCGACGGCATGAGCGCCCAGGAGGTCTACGTCTTCGCGCGCCTGGCCGCCGACAAGGCGGGCGCCACCAAGATGGACCGGCCCGAGGACGTCCAGCCGCACCCCAAGACCGGGCGCGTGTACGCGGCGCTGACCAACAACTCCGACCGCGGCACCGACGGCAAGGCCCCCGCCGACGAGCCGAACCCGCGCAACACCAACAAGCACGGCCAGGTCATGGAGCTCGACGACGACCCGGCCGGCCTCCGGTTCACCTGGCGGCTGCTGCTGGTCTGCGGCGACCCCAACGACCCGGCGACCTACTTCGGCGGGTACGACAAGTCGCAGGTCAGCCCGATCACCTGCCCGGACAACGTCGCCTTCGACAGCCGCGGCAACCTGTGGATCACCACCGACTCCAGCGGTGCGCTCGGCTTCAACGACGGCCTCTACGCGGTCCCGCTGGAAGGCCCGGAACGCGGCCACGTCAAGGCGTTCCTCAGCGTCCCCCGAGGAGCTGAAGCCTGCGGTCCGGTCATCGAGGACGACCTCGTCCTGGTCTCGGCCCAGCACCCCGGCGAGGTGGACGGCGCCAACGCCGACAACCCGGCCAGCCACTGGCCCGACGGAGGCACCGCCCAACCCCGCCCCTCGGTGGTCGCCGTCTGGCGCTGATCAGCGCTCGAAGGTCCCGTCCTTCACGGCCCCGATGAAGTCCTGGAACCGCGAGACGGGCACGGCTAAGTGCCCGGCCTCGCGGTTCTTGGTGTCCCGGATCCCCACAGCATCCCGACCACGCCCCACCTCGACGCAGTTCGACTGGGTGCCGCTGTAGCTCGACTTCCGCCACTCCCCGAAGCCCTTGGTCATCAACCCTCCAGAAGGTCGGCGCAGGAGCGAATCACTTCGGCAGACCGCTCCGCGTTCATCGCCTGCGCGCTCAGATTAGCCGTGAGACCAAGGAATTCCGTCGTGTCTTTCAGCTCGTCGAGGAACTGCCCGGACCTGCGATGTTCGAGGTGCACGATCGGATCGGCCTTGGCGAACTCGAGCAGGAGGTGCGAGCCGTCCTGCCCGATGTGAGCACCGAATTCGAAGGGGATGACCTGGACGGTGACGTTCTCCAGCTCCGCCATCTTCACGATGTGCCGCAACTGGTCCGCCATCACGGCGCTTCCCCCGACGGGACGTCGGAGCACCGCTTCGTCGATCAGCGCGAGGTAGCGCACCGGAGCGGGACGCGTCAGGACCTCACGTCGCCCCATCCGGATCGCCACGAGCATCTCAACCTGCTCCGGCGGAACCCCTCCCGCTCGGAAGACCGCCCGCGCGTAGTCGGCGGTCTGCAGCAGGCCGGGCACTCGGACCAGGGAGAGGTCGCTGATCCGCGTCGCTTCGCGCTCGAACTCCAGAAGCGCCGACAGCTGCCGCGGAATCCCCGGGCCGCCGATCTCGACCCAGTTCGGCTGATCCGCTTCCTTCGCCGCCTCGATCAGCTCGGTCCGCCGGTCTCCGGTGACGGAGAAGATCGCGAGGAGCGCACCGATGTCCTCGGCGCCAGGCACCTTGTCACCGCGCTCGATCCGACTGATCGTTGATCGCGACATGCTCAGCCGCTCCTCAAGCCGGCGCACGGTCAATCCGGCCTGCTTGCGCAGTTCTCGCAGCTCAGCGCCGAGCACACGAGCTTTCGCGGTGTTCGCCATGCCCCTCACCTTAAGTCGCACCTCGATCACTCGATGTGATCCACGTAACTGTCTCTGAGACAAATCAGCGTCTTTGTGTCCTAGCTTGGTCCCTCACCGGCCCGAAGAGCAGGGAGACACGATGTTCAAAGCAGCTGGGGTGGACTGGTTCTGGCGCCCGATAGGCGACGGCAGGCACGCCTTCCACGCCGACGCCAAGAGCGCCGAACCGGAGGACTCGGTGAAGTCCTACTGCGGCGTCGAGGTGGAGGCCGTCCGCGTGCAGCGGATTCCGGGCGAGATCGCGTGGATCACCGAGGAGACCTGCATGGACTGCTGGCGCACGATCGCCGAGCGCAACACCTGAACCGGCGATCAACTGGCGACCCTGCGGTAGAGACGTGCCCAGGCCTGGGGTGTCAGGTCCCGGGGCAGGGGCGGCAGGTCGTGGAGGCGGTGGCCCGAGACGTTGCGGACCTTCTCCGCCAACGACCGCCCTCTCGCCTGGTAGACGGCTTGGACGAAGCTCTGGTAGCCGGGCCTGCTCGCCGCGGGGAGGAGTTGCCGCCTGGCGATGTGGAGGATTCCGCCGCTGCACGCCGGGACCGGGCGGAAGTGGTGGGCCGGGACCTCGCCGAGCAGCCGGAACTCGAACCACGGCGACCACTGGGCGTTGAGCTGACTGCCTCCGCGAGCGCGCTTGCGGGCCACCTCGTGCTGGACCAGCAGCACCGCCTCGGTCCAGTGCGGACTGGTCAGCAGGCGTCGGGTCATCGCCGTGGTGATGCCGAACGGCAGGTTGCCGACCACCGCGTGCGGCCCCGGCGGGAACCGGAATTCGCGCATGTCGCAGCGGTGGATGCGGACCTTCGGGAGTTCGGCGGCCAGGAGCTGCGCCCAGCGCGGGTCGATCTCCACCACGATCACCGGGCGATCGAGCTCCACGAGCTCTCGGGTCAGCGCACCGCGACCCGCGCCGAGTTCGACCACCGGGTGCGGGGACGGTTTCAGCGCCCGGGCCATGCGACGGGTCGTCGACGGGTTGATCAGGAAGTTCTGGCCGAGTTCGCGGCGCGCGCGATCGCGCGCCGACCTGCGGCGGTAGGACATGGGGACTGCTCCTGCACTCGCGAGCCGGAAGGGGAACCGGGTCTCGCGCGCGCAGGCCGGCGGCGAATCGGCGCAGGAGTTCAGCCCAGGCGTTCAGCCCGGAAGTCCAGCGCAGGAGTTCAACGCAGCATCAACCGCGCGTCAGGGCGAGAACCCGGACGCGAACGGCGACGCGATCCAGCCGCGCCGCCTAGGCGGAACGCAGCCGGATGAAGAAAGCAGCAGAACAAAGCCCCATGTCGACAAAGCTACAAGCCCCCACCCGCACCCCGAAACCGATTTTCCCGGCACCCTCGAGAGGGCCGGTCTCGACTGGAACCGACCGGACGAAAGGGGGTCTTGATCACGCGCGATTTCCGGCGAGAACCGTCCGGTGGTGACGCACGGCACGCAGCGGAAGACCAGCCCAGCGGGGCTTTGGCCACTCTGCGTTGCTTGTTCGGTTCTTGTTCACCCGGACGTACCGGGAACATCGCCCGATCTGACTAACGTTCGGGTGTTCCGACGAAATCCCTGGAGGTCCGCTTGTCTTCCCGACCGGACAGCGGGCGGGTCATCCCGCTCCCTCTCGCATCCCACCACAGCGCGAGTCGTTCCTCGATCACCTGCAAGTACCGCTGCGGCAACGCCTGCCAGCACGAGGCGCCGAACACCTCCGGCAACGCCTACTTCGGTGACATCGTCGAGGCCGTCCTCAGCCGTCGTGGCGCGCTCAAGGCCACCGGCGCCCTCGCCCTGACCGTGGGTGGCGCCGCCGCGCTCAGCAGCGGCACCGCGGCCGCCGCGCCGCAGCCCGGACCGGCGCGAGGCGCCGTGCCCGGCACCGACTTCGCGCCCGTCGCGCCGAACACCCAGGACGCCGTGGTCGTCGCCGACGGCTACCAGCAGGGCGTCGTGATCCGCTGGGGTGACCCGGTCGTCGAAGACGCGCCCGAGTTCGACTTCGCCAACCAGAGCGCCGCCGCGCAGGAGAAGCAGTTCGGCTACAACAACGACTTCGCCGAACTCATCGCGCTCGACCGCACCGGCGCCGAGAGCCTCCTGGTGTGCAACCACGAGTACACCACCGAGGAGCACATGTTCCTCGGCTACGACGAGAACAACCCCACCGAGGAGCAGGCCAAGATCGCCTGGGCCGCGCACGGCCTGTCGGTGGTGATGGTCAAGCGCCAGGACGACGGCAGCCTCAAGCCCGCGCCGAGCCGCTACAACCGGCGCATCACCCTCAGCACCCCGTTCGAGCTGCGCGGACCCGCCACAGGCAGCGACCTGCTGAAGACCTCGGTCGACCCCACCGGCACGACCGCCTTCGGCACCCAGAACAACTGCGCCGGCAGCCTCACCCCGTGGGGCACGATCCTGTCCGGCGAGGAGAACTTCAACCAGTACTTCGCCAACGCCGACGCGGTCACCGACCCGGTCGCCAAGGAGCGCCTCGGCCGCTACGGCCTCAAGGGCCTGGCCAGCACCCGCAAGTGGGAGCGCTTCGACAAGCGCTGGGACATCGCGCAGGAGCCCAACGAGGTCAACCGGTTCGGCTGGATCGTCGAGATCGATCCGCACGACCCGTCCTCGACGCCGGTCAAGCACACCGCGCTCGGCCGCTTCAAGCACGAGGGCGCCGCGGTCAAGATCGCCGACGACGGCCGCGTCGTGGCCTACAGCGGTGACGACGAGCGCTTCGACTACATCTACAAGTTCGTCTCCAACGGCAAGGTCAAGTCGGGGACCAGCGCGCTGGCCCGCCGGCACAACATGACCCTGCTCGACGACGGCACGCTCTACGTCGCGAAGTTCACCGGCAACAGCCCGGCGGGCGAGATCGACGGCACCGGGAAGCTGCCCTCCGACGGCAAGTTCGACGGCATCGGCGAGTGGATCCCGCTGGCCAGCGGCAAGGAGTCGTTCGTCCCCGGCTTCACCGCCGAGGAGGTCTACGTCTTCACCCGCCTGGCCGCCGACGCGGTCGGCGCCACCAAGATGGACCGGCCCGAGGACATCCAGCCCAACCCGGTCAACGGCAAGGTCTACTGCGCGCTGACCAACAACAGCAACCGCGGCAGCGACGGCAACGCGGCACCGGACGAGGCCAACCCGCGCATCGGCAACAAGCACGGTCACGTGCTGGAGGTCGACGACGACACCACCGGGACCCGCTTCGGCTGGAACCTGCTGCTGGTGTGCGGCGACCCGAACGACCCGGGCACCTACTTCGGCGGGTTCGACAAGACCAAGGTCAGCCCGATCTCGTGCCCGGACAACGTGGCCTTCGACCGCCACGGCAACCTGTGGATCTCCACCGACGGCAACGCCCTGGACTCCAACGACGGCCTGTTCGCGGTTCCGGTCGAGGGGCCCGAGCGCGGTTTCGTCAAGCAGTTCCTGACCGTGCCCAACGGTGCCGAGACCTGCGGCCCCGTGGTGCGCGACAAGCTGGTGACCGTCTCGGTGCAGCACCCGGGCGAGGTTGACGGTGCCAGCGCGGACAGCCCGGCGTCGCACTGGCCGGACGGCGGCACCTCGCAGCCGCGTCCGTCGGTCGTGGCGATCTGGCGTGAAGACGGCGGTGAGATCGGCCGCAGCTGATCCACCTTGCGAGCGCGGGGGTCTCCGGCCGGAACGGCCGGGGGCCCTCGTTGCGTTCCCGGCCCCGACGAACCCCCGCCCGACCAAACCGACACCAGCGGTAACCCATCTCCGGACCACCGCCACAACCCTCACCGGATTACCGCCGTAATCAGGACCCCGAAAACGGCGGTAATCAGGGTCACGGATCACCGCCGCACAGGAGACGGATTGCCGCCGTAATCGGGAGACGGATTACCGCCGTATTCGGGTGACGGATTACGGCGGTATTCGGGGTGTGCTGAGCCGGGCCGGGTGGGTGCCGGTCAGGACTTCGCGTTCTCCTTGGGGGCTGCGCGGAGGGCGATGACCGTGATGGCGGCGGCGATCATGACGATGCCGACGATCCAGAGCCCGGTGCGCTGGGATCCGGTGACGTCGGCCAGGGCGCCGGTGATGTAGGGAGCCGCGAAGCCGCTGATGTTGCCCAGCGAGTTGATCAGGGCGATGCCGCCCGCCGCTGCGGCGCCGGCCAGGAAGTTGCTGGGCAGCGCCCAGAACGTGGGCAGGGCGGCGCAGACGCCGACCGCGCAGACCGTCACCGCGACCATCGCCATGAACGGGTTGCCCAGGTAGAGCGCGACCGGGATGGACGCGCCGCCGAGCAGCATCGGCAACGCCACGTGCCAGACCCGCTCGCGGGTGCGGTCGCCGTGCGCGGCCCAGAACACCATCGCCACCGCGCCAATCACGTACGGAACCGCCGTGACCAGCCCGGATTCCATCGTGGACAGATCGGTGCCGTACTGCTTCTCGAAGCCCTTGACGATCGTCGGCAGGAAGAAGCCCAGCGCGTACAGGCCGTAGGCGATGCCGAAGTAGACGAACGCCAGCGCCAGGATCCGCGGGTGCGTGAGGGCTTTGCACAGCGGCCACGCGTGCGCGGACTCGGTCTCGGCGCGCTCGGCCTCGAGCTGCCCGGACAACCACTCCCGCTCCGCGGGCTCGAGCCACTTGGCCTTCTCCGGCCGGTCGGTCAGGTAGAACCAGGTGACCACCGCCAGCAGCATCGCGGGCACGCCCTCGACCAGGAACATGAACCGCCAGCCGGACAGGCCGAACACGCCGTGCCCGCTGGTGATCAGCGCGCTGGAGACGGTCGCGCCGATGGCGCTGGAGACCGGGACCGCGGCCATGAACAGCGCCACGGCCTTGGCCCGCTGCACGGCCGGGAACCAGTACGTCAGGTACAGGATGATGCCCGGGAAGAAACCGGCCTCGGCGACGCCCAGCAGGAACCGCAGCACCACCAGGGTCGTCGCGTTGGGCACGAAGGCCATCACGGTCGCGACGATCCCCCAGCTGATCATGATCCTGGCCAGCCACTTGCGGGCGCCGAAGCGGTGCAGGGCGAGGTTGCTCGGCACCTCCAGCACCAGGTAGCCGAGGAAGAAGATCCCGGAGGCGAACCCGAAGACCGTTGCGGTCATGCCCAGTTCGTCGTTCATCCCGTTCGGCCCGGCGAAACCGATGTTCACGCGGTCCAGGTAGTTGACGAAGTACAGCAGGCACAGGAAGGGCATCAGGCGGATCGCGACCTTGCGCAAGACCCGGTTCTGCATCTCCGCAGAGGCGACGTTGACGCTGCTCACCGGATGGGCATACGCGCCACCCGCCCACCAGGTCAAGGGATGACCGGAGGATGGGACGGCCGGTGACCTGGGTGAAATATGCCACCTGTAGCGTTACAGCCATGCCCGAACGCCCGATTGCCCTGGTCACCGGCGCCTCACGAGGCATCGGGGCCGCGGTCGCGCGTGAGCTGTCCAACACTCATGACCTGTTGTTGGGCGGCCGCGACACCGACGCCACGCAGAAACTGATCGACGAACTCGCCGGCGACGCCCGCCAGTGGCCGGTCGAACTCACCGACCACGCCGCACTGGCCGACGCCGCCGCCGACATCGACCGCATCGACGTCCTGGTGCACTGCGCCGGACTCGTCGAGCTCGGTCACATCGCCGACGCCACCGGCGATTCCTGGCGGCGCACCTTCGAGGTGAACCTCTTCGCCGTCACCGAACTCACCCGCCTGCTGCTGCCGCAGCTGCGCGCGTCCCAGGGCCACGTCGTGCTGGTCAACTCCGGTTCCGGCCTGAACGCCAAGCCGAACTGGGGCGCCTACGCGGCCAGCAAGTTCGCGCTGCGCGCCTTCGCCGACGTGCTGCGCGCCGAGGAATCCGCCAACCACGTGCGCGTGACCTCGGTGTTCCCCGGCCGGACGGCGACCGACATGCAGCGCTCCGTCCGCGAGCAGGAAGGCGGCCCCTTCGAGGCGGACCGCTACCTGCGTCCCGAGTCGGTGGCCAAGCCGATCATCTCGGCCGTCAACGCCACCCCCGACTCGCACCTCACCGAGATCATCGTTCGCCCCGCAGCGGCCTGATCTCCCACTTTGAGCCCCGGACCTGCGCTGGTCCGGGGCTCCGTCGTGTTCAGCCGCGGATGTGCTGGGCGGCAGTGCGGGCGGCGGCCTGGACCGTGCGGCGGTCGACGCGGGTGGGTTCGCGGTCGTTGAGGACCTCCTCGCCCGCCACCCACACGTCCCGCACGCTGCGCGAACCCGCCGCCCACACGACGTTGGACAGCACCTGCTCGTCGGGCGCGTCCAGACCCGTTGCGAACGCGGGGTTGTCGACGTCGAGGTGGACGATGTCGGCCCACCGCCCCGGTTCCAGCGCACCGATGTCGTCGCGGTGCAGCGCCGCCGCCCCGCCGCGGGTCGCGGCCAGCAGCGCCGCCCGCGCGCTCAGCGCCGTCGCATCGCCGGTCACCGTGCGCGCGAACAGGCCCGCGAGCTGCACCTCCTCCCACAGGTCGAGGTCGTCGTTGCTGGACGGGCCGTCGGTTCCCAGACCCACCGGAACTCCCGCGCCCAGCAGTTCGACCAGCCGCGCGGTGCCGGAGGCGAGCTTGGCGTTGGATCCCGGGCAGTGCGCCACGCCGACGCCGCGCCGCGCGAACAGCGCGATGTCCTCGTCGCTGAGGTGCACGCCGTGCGCTGCGATGACGCGGCCTTCGAGCACGCCGAGCTTGTCCAGCAGGGCCGGCACCGAGCCGTACTCCTCGCGCTGGGCGGTGTCCTCGGCGAGGGTCTCGGCGACGTGGGTGTGCACCAGGGCGCCGCGCTGCTGGGCCGATTCGCCGATGGTCTGCAGGGCTTCCGGCGGCAGCAGGTAGGCCGAGTGCGGCCCGTAGGCCAGCTCGATGCGCTCGCCGGGGCCGAAGCGCAGGCCGTCGGCGTCGATCCAGCGGTCGATGCCCTCGACCGCGCCCCGCCAGCCGCCCAGCGCCTCCAGCGCGGGGGTGTCGATGACGGCGGAGGCCAGCACCGCGCGGGACCCGACCGCCAGCGCCGCCTCGACCATCGACTCGGCGATGAAGTACATCTCGGCGCTGGTGGTGATGCCCGCGCGCAGCATCTCCACGCAGCCCAGCTCCATGCCCGCGCGCACGTCGGACGGGCGCAACCTTGCCTCGGCCGGGAAGATCACCTCGTTGAGCCAGCGCAGCAGCGGCAGGTCGGCGCCCATGCCGCGCAGCAGGGTCATCGGGCTGTGGGCGTGCGCGTTGATGAGGCCGGGCAGCAGGATTCCGCCGCATTCGCGGACGGTGACGTCGTTGGGCCGTTCCGGTGCGTCCTGGCGGGGCCCGCAGTAGGTGATGCGGCCGGTGTCGTCGACGTCGGCCACCGCGTCCCGGATGACCGAGCAGGTCGGGTCGCAGGGCAGTGCCATCGGTGCGTGCAGGCGGAGTGCGGTCGGCATGACCGCATTGTGCCGCACCGCGATTCGCCTCCGGCCGCTCCTGCGGTTGGCCGAAAGGCCGACCTGCGCTGGCCGATCGGCTGATCTGCGCGGCTCGATTCCTGGCCGGCGGGCCGATACCGGTCTCCGGCCCGGTGCCCGACTCTGGGAGCAGGCCGCACCGAGGCCCCGCCCCTAGGGGCAGGACCCCGATGGGCCGACCGAATGATCAGGGAAAACATCCCCAGCTGGCCGATCCGCGCAGGCCCCTGCAGCAGCCACGCTGGGCATGACGAACCGAGTCGGGGAGGTTCACCATGTTCGAGACGACGATGACCGCGATCGCGACCGCCATGGCGATGATCGCGCTGCTGCTGATGGCGCTGAGCTCCGTGCTGCCGGACCTGCTGGAGAACTACGGCGGCAGGAACCGCAAGCGGCGTGGGCGCCGCTTCAGTCCTGGGGCAGGTCCGTGCCCAGACACCGGCGGCTCATCCGGGACAGAACGTCGTAGCGGGGCCGATTTCGCTCTTCTGGAGCCGGGGCCTGCGCCGGTACCTGCTCCTGGCGGGCGGTTACCCGCTGCTCCGGCTCTGGTGGATCGTCCGCTCCGCTTCTGGCTCGGCGGGCCGCGCTCTTGCTCACCGTGAACGCGGGCGTGGAGCGGCTGGGCCGCGGCCCGGAGCGCAGCCATTCGAGCCGGTGCAGCGCCTCGCTGTGGTGATCGGTGATGGTGATGCGGGCGGCGTCGAAGGAGTGCAGCACGGCGCGGTTGATCTCGACCACCGCCCGGTCCCGCCACAGGCTGCGTTCGGTGGCGGTGTCCATGCCGAGGCGTTCGGCGACTTGCCTGGTCAGGCCGTAGGCGTTGTCGTCGGCCAGGCCGCGGGTGCCGATCTCGGTGCCGACGAACCAGGTGTTGAACGGCGCCGCCGGGTAGCGGATGCCGCCGATGTCCAGCTGCATGTTGCTGATCAGCGGGACGCTGTGCCAGCGCAGCCCGAGTTCGCCGAACCACCGGTGTTCGGGGTGCTCCAGCGGCACTTCCTGCACGACGTCGCGCGGCACGGGCACGAGCTTGACGCCCTCGTGCTCGGTCTCCACGACCAGCGGCAGGTGGTCGAAACGACTGCGCTGCGCGGGCGGTTTCCAGCCCAGGCGCTGCGCTTGCGCGGTGAAGCCCTGGTAGCGGGCGTCGCCGAGCACGCCGCCGTCGGCCAGCGAGTAGCCGGCGTAGCGGACGACCTGCTCGTTCCAGATCCGCGGACCGCTCGCCTCGGGTGAGTCCGGGGCGAAGACGGTGACCAGCGGCTGGATGCGACCGGCGTTGGTGGCCAGCCGCAGGTGCTCGAAGCACTCGCTGGCGATGGCCGAGGCGTTGCGGAGCCCGCGCAGGTCGCGCACCTTGAGGCGGCGCCAGGGCAGACCGCTGGTGCACCAGCCGCTGTCGCGCAGCGCCACGCGGGCGCCGTAGGTGAGTTCGGCGGTGGTGTGCCGGTAGGTCCCGGTCTCGGCGATGCTGCGCCGCACTTCGGCGAGCCGCTCGCGCAGGGACCCGGCTTCGGGGTGAGCGGAGTGGAAGGAGCGCAGGAAGTCCTCGGCGGCTGTTTCCGACGGGCTCGTCTGGCTCGGGATGAGTTCCTCGCGAATAGCCGTCACGCTGCGAGAACGTAGTCTGCGGAACCGCTGACTGGGCAGTCTTCGGGCGATCACTTTTCGGTGATCTTGAACCACCACGAACAGGTGGTCAATGACGCGATGTAACTAGTTTCGACACGTCCGCCGGAACCCTTGATCGACCATTCGAGTGAACAACTGCGTCCCTCAAGCCCCCACCAAGCCGCGCCCGGGGCGAGAACTCCGGGGCGCGAACCGCGGTTCTCGCCCCGGGGACGGCTTCAGGCGCGTTCGTAGATGAGGTCGTGGATCTCGCGGCCTTCGTCGTGGGCGCGGTTCTCGAACTTGGTGACCGGACGCCAGTCGGGGCGCGGGGCCCAGCCGCCGGGCTCGTCGGCGAAGCGGTTGCGCAGCTGCGGTTCGCCCTCGCAGACCTCGCGCATCTGCTCGGCGTAGTTCTCCCAGTCGGTGGCCAGGTGCAGCACACCGCCGGGACGCAGCCGCGAGGCGATCAGCGCGACGGACTCGGGCTGGACCAGGCGGCGCTTGTGGTGGCGCTTCTTCGGCCACGGGTCCGGGAAGTAGATCCGCACCTCGTCCAGCGATCCCGGCTCGACGTGCTCGCGCAGCAGCACGATGGCGTCGCCGCGCAGCAGCCGGAGGTTGGTGACCTCCAGCTTCTCGGCGCGCAGCATCAGCTGGGCGAGACCGGGCTTGTAGACCTCGACCGCCAGGTAGTTGACGTCGGGCTGCGCGGCGACCAGCTGGGCGGTCGTCTCGCCCATGCCGGAACCGATCTCCAGCACCACCGGCGCGGAGCGGCCGAACCAGGACTGGACGTCCAAGGGCCCCTCGGGCAGCGCGGTGACTTCGGAGCCGAGCTCGGCCCAGTGGCGATCCCAGGCCCGCTGCTGCCCGACGGTCATCCGCTCGCCCCGCTGGACGTAGCTGACGACGGTGCGGCGGAACGGAACCTGCTGGTCAGAGGAATTCACGAGGAAGAATTATCGCAAACCACCAGCTCGCCCCGGCCACCGCGTTGGAGTCGCACTCGACGCTCCGTCGTCAGGCCCTGCGCAAGCGGCGTAGCCGCGAGGCGTGAAGCCCACCCTCGCAACCTGCACCACCGCGGGTTCTGCTACCCGCACCGCCAAGCAGAACGACCACGGATGTTCCGGGTCACCAGGACTCGATCTGTGGGAGCAGGGAGAGCAGCTTCGTCGTGCTGGTCGGGACTGGGAGGGATTCCTCGTCGCCGTAGGCGGGGACCGCGTTGAGCCAGCCGTCGTGCTCGTCGGTCAGGACGACGGTGGTGGGCATCCGCACCGAGCCGCGGTCGGAGGGCGCGTACTCCCAGTACCCGGCCTCGCTGGTGCCGACCCAGGGCACGAAGACCCAGCCGGGGCGGGACGAGAGGATCGCGTGGACCTCGTCCTCGATCTCGAACGCCTCGGCGCGCGAGCCGATGTTCCCGCGGTCCAGCGCGCGCAGCCACCAGGGCGCGGGCAGCCGGCGCTTGGCGCCGTTGAGCTTGCGGAAGAGCTCCAGGACCTGGCGCTCGGAGGCGGTGTGGATCCAGCTGCGGCGAAGCGATGCGGGTGTCGCGGGTTCGGTGGCAGGCGGGTGGGCCTCGGTCGCCAGCGACCACTCGAGACGGGGAACCGGTTCCAGTTGGACGTCGTTGCCGCCCTGCTTGGCGCGAACGGCTCCGCTGCGGGGTATTTCGATCAGTGCACGCTCTTGTGAAGACAGCATGTCGTCCACTCCTCTGTGTGGAGAAAGACGCGAGCCGAACTACTCGCCCACGGCCAGCGCATGCCCCCAAGCGACGCTGGTTGCGGGACACCTCTACTTATGCCTTACCACATGCAAGCTGACGAATGAGACAACCGTGTAAAATGTGACGGCAATCACACACCAGACTCGTTCGGTTGACCTAGCGGAAGTCGGCTCGACAGGGCGGGTCGTGGCGGTTGGAGTAGAGGCGTGCCGGATCAGACGTTCCAACGCGTGGAGATCAACGGCGGCGTGGTCGTGGGTGTGGACGCCTCGGCCTCGTCGCTGCGAGCCCTGCTGGTCGCGGCCGAGGAGGCGGAGCGCCGCAACGCGGTTCTGCACGTGGTCCGCGCCTGGAGCATGCGCACCGCTCCTCGCCCGGCGGACTGCCCGCCCAACGCGGTCCCGAGCATGGACGCCTTCCAGCAGGAGGTCGAGCGGGAGACGGCGAAGCTGGTGGCCGACAAGCTGGGCGATCCTCCGAAGGTCGCCACGGAGATCCACGCGGTCCACTCCCCGTCCCCCCAAGCCCTGCTCTCGGCCTCCCGAGGAGCGGACCTGCTGGTGGTGGGCCACCGGGGCAGAGGAGGCTTCGCAGGCCTCATGCTCGGCGCGGTCGCGGAACAATGCGTGAGACACGCAGCCTGCCCAGTGCTGGTCGTAAGACCCTCGGTCTAGAACGAACCGCACACCGTCAGGCAAGCGACGAAGTCGCTTCCCCTTCACCCCACCCCAGCAACCGGCACCGCCGCGGGTTCTGAGCGGCGCTGTGGCGAGCACGCCGTGACGCCGTGTATTGGCATACATAAGTCTCGGCGCGCGGAGTCCACAGCGCCGCTCAGGTTCCGCTTCTGGCACCGCTGAGCAGGGTGACCACGGAGTCTTGTTAGTGGACGGAACCCACAACCCAACCGGAACAGGCTCTCGCCCAACCGCACCGAGCATCAGAGAAAACCAAGAGAAAGCACAGGGCCCGGGCCATCCCCCGAATGACAGCCCGGGCCCTCCCCCGTCCCGACCGCCGGCGCCCCCGAGCGCTACTGCAGTCGGTCGTCTTTGGTTGTGCTTCAGCGTTCTCGGATCACCGGGTGATCCTCCGCTGACTCACCGTGTCCTATGTGACCCGGTGCGATCGCCGGAGCCGTTGGCGTCCGCTCGATCTTGCGGCCGATCCTATCGGTCGGCGTGATCAGGCTCTCGGCCGGGCTCGGTAACGTTTTGCTATCCCGGGCCCAGCTGGGGATTCCCGATTTGATCAAGCACTTTCGGCTTCATGATCAAACCCGCTGGTCAGGCATCGCGCCGGTGGGTCACGACGAGTCCGATCACCCAGACACCCACCGTGACGGCTCCGAAGTAGGCGAGCGCGCCCCAGGGGCCGAGGGGCATGTCGACGGACATGGGTCCACCGCCGGAGAGGAAGTGGTCGGCCATCACGAAGGGCATCCACCGCTGGGCGTCGGGACCGATTTCGGGCACGAGCGCGATGAGGTTCTCCACCAGCAGGGACCACAGCAGCAGCACGGTGACGGCGCCCGCGGTTTGCCGCAGGAGCATGCCGACGCCGACGGCGAGGATCGCGGAGAACGCGAAGACCGGTCCGACACCGGCGATCTGGCGCCACTGCTCGGCGGTGGTGATCGCGAGGTCCGAGCTGGGTTGCAGCGCGGTGGAGATGCCCCACGAGCCGAAGGCGCCGATCTCGCCGATGATCAGCGCGAGGACCGCGACGACGGTGGTCTTGGCCAGCAGCACGGCGGTCCGGTTGGGCACGGCCTGGAAGGTCGCGCGGATGGTGCCGAAGCGGTATTCGGTGGTGATCGCGAGCGCGGCGAGCACGAGCGTCACCATGAGCCCGAACTGGTAGCCGAACTGGGTGGTGCGCAGCGAGATCCCGTCGGAGTAGCCGGCGATGAGCGCGGTGAAGCCGATGGGCAGGGCGAGCGCGAGGAACATGCACCACCAGGGGGAGCGGGTGGAGAAGAGCTTCATCCGCTCGACGGCGAGCAGGGTCATCGGGCCACCCCCTGGGCGGTCAGCTCGGTCGCTTCGCCGAGCGCGGTCTGGTACTCGACGGCGTCGCTGGTCATCTGCATGAAGGCGTCTTCCAGCGAGCCGCGCTGCGCGGTGAGCTCGTGCAGGACGATGCGGTGCTGCGCGGCGATTTCGCCGATCTGCTCGGTGGTGGCGCCGTCGACGACGAGCCGGTCTTCGGCCGCGGTGCGGATGGTGACCTGGTGGTCGGTGAGGAGTCGCTGCAGCTGCGGCGCTTCGGGGGAGCGCACGAGGACGGAGCTGCTGCCGGCGTTGTCGACGAATTCGGCGGTGCTGCACTGCGCGATGAGCTTGCCGCGCCCGATGACGACGAGTTCTTCTGCGGTGAGCGCCATTTCGGACAGCAGGTGGCTGGAGACGAAGACGGTGCGGCCTTCGGCGGCCAGGCCCTGCATGAACCGGCGGATCCAGTGGATGCCTTCGGGGTCGAGGCCGTTGACGGGTTCGTCGAACAGCAGCACTTCGGGGTCGCCGAGCAGCGCGGTGGCGATGCCGAGGCGCTGGGACATGCCGAGCGAGAAGCCGCCGGCGTTGCGCCGGGCGACGTCGGTGAGGCCGACCTGCTCGAGGACTTCGTCGACGCGCTGCATCCCGATGCCGTTGGAGCGCGCCATCCACCGCAGGTGGGCGCGGGCGGATCGGTTGGGGTGGACCCATTTGGCGTCGAGCAGCGCTCCGACGGTGCGCAGCGGGTTCTTGAGCTCGTCGTAGCGCTTGCCGTTGATGCGGACTTCACCGGAGGTGGGGTTGTCGAGTCCGAGCATCATCCGCATCGTGGTGGACTTGCCCGCGCCGTTGGGGCCGAGGAATCCGGTGACGTGACCGGGTTTGACGGTGAAGGACAGGTCGTCCACCGCCACCTTCTGGCCGTAGCGCTTGGTGAGGCCTCTCGCCTCGATCATTGATCACTCCTGTTGCTGGGACGCGGAGCTGTGCCGGTAGTAGTGAACCGGCCCCGAGGATGACGCACCTCAGGGTTCTCCCGGAGCGCCACCCCGGCCCTCCTCTCGCCAGTCCACTGTGGATCTTTCAGCTGAAGAGGCGGTCGAGCTCGACGGCCAGGCCGTCCTCGGCGACGGTGCCGATGGTGGCGTCGGCGGTGGCCTGCAGGTCGAGCGGGGCTTGCCCCATCGCGACGCCTCGAGCCGCCCAGCTCAGCATCTCGAAGTCGTTGGTGCCGTCGCCTGCGGCGAAAGTGCGATCCGGGGTGATGCCGAGTTCGGTGCGCAGCTTCTCCAGCGCCGCCCCCTTCGACAGGCCTTCGGGGACGACGGTGACCCAGGGCTCGTAGGTGTCGACGGTGATGGCGCAGTTCGGCAGCCGGGTGTCGGCGAGCGTCTCGGCGAGCTCGGCCGGGTCGTGCTCGGTCCACTCGGCGATCAGCCGGGGCACGGGTTCGGCGGTCAGCTCCTCGACGGGGGTGAGCCGCTGCGGCCCGTGCAGCTTCTCGGGGTCGAACGGCGCGGAGACGAGGTTGCCGACGCCGACGTCCTCAGCGGCGAAGATGCAGCCGGGCAGCTGCTCCTGGAGGAGCCGCAGCACCGGGGTCGCGTCGAAGGAGGCGACCGAGACGGGTTCGCGGCGGGACACGTCCACCAGCACCGCACCGTTGGAGCACAGGGCGAATCCGCTGGTCAGGGCCAGTTCGTCCAGCACGGGAAGGGTTCCGAGAAAGGTGCGCCCGGTGGCCACCACGAGCTGGGCGCCGGAGTCCACCGCGCGCCGGACGGCGGCCTTGACCGCCTCGGAGATGGTGTCGGTGTCCGGGTCGAGCAGGGTTCCGTCGATGTCCAGGGCGACGAGTTCGGGCTTGAAGTCAACGCTCACCCACGCAGGCTAGCCGCGCCGGGCGAACGGGGAGCGAACAGTCCTCTGTGGACTTGACCCGGAGCGGCGGGGCTCCGTGGCAGGATGGGGCGGGCGGACCACCGGGAAGTCCGGAATGTCTGACTCCGTCGGAAGGGCACCTTGAACACGGCACCCGAGCAGCACTGGGCAGGCCCGTTGTCGGCCGCTGTGGCCCGGTTGTGCGCGGAGCTGCAACCGCAGGTGTCCGAGCGCACCGCCGAGGGGTTCGCCGACGTGCTGCGCAGGCTCGGCGCCCCGCTGCAGGTCGCCGTGGCCGGGCGGATCAAATCCGGCAAGTCCACGCTGGTCAACGCGCTGATCGGCCGGAGGGTCGCGCCCACCGACGTCGGCGAGTGCACGCGCCTGGTGACCCGCTTCCAGTACGGCACGGTGGACCGGGTCGAGGTCGTCTTCCACGACGGCCGCAAGCAGGCCGTCCCGTTCGACCCCGGCGGCGGCATCCCCGCCGACCTGGGCGTGGACTTCGACGAGGTCTCCCACCTGGAGGCCTACCTGACCAACGCGGTGCTGCGCGACCTCACGGTCATCGACACCCCGGGCCTGGGATCGCTGGACACCGCCTCGGTCGCGCGCACCGAGCAGGCGGTGGGCACCCAGCAGCTCGACCCGGTCTCCCGGGACGCCGTGATCGGCGCGGAAGCCGTGCTCTACGTGGTCACCCAGGGCGTACGGGCCGACGACGAGCAGGCGCTGGCCGCCTTCACCGCCGCCACCGCCAGCCGCGAGGCGGGACCGGTGAACGCGATCGCGGTCCTCAACAAGGCCGACATGATCGAGGCCGACACCGTCGAGGGCGCCGACGACGACGTGTGGAAGGCCGCCGAGATCCTCGCCGCCAAGCAGTCCGAGCTGCTCAAACCCAAGGTCGCCGACGTGCTGCCGGTGATCGGGCTGCTCGCCGAGACCGCCGAGACCGGCGGCTTCACCGCGGCCGACGCCGAGGCGCTGCGGTCGCTGGCCGAGCTCGACGAGTCGACGCGGGAGACCCTGCTGCTGTCGGCGGACCTGTTCACCAGCTGGGAGTGCGACGTCCCGGCGGGCACCCGCACCCACCTGCTGGAGCGGATGGACCTGCACGGCGTGCGCTGCGCGCTGGAGGTGCTGGACTCCGAACCCGACATCACCGCCGGTGATCTGCGGCGGCGCGTCCGCGACTCCTCCGGGCTGGCGACGGTGCTGAGCAGGCTCGACTCGGTGTTCCGGGTGCGCGCGGACGGGATCAAGGCCGCCGCGGCGCTGGCGTCGATCACCGCCCTGGCGCACTCCTCCGGCGATCGCGACGAGCGGGCGAAGGTGCACGACGCGATCGAGGGCCTGCTGGCCAGGCCCGAAGCCCACCAGCTGCGGGTGCTGGAAGCGTTGACGCTGGTCGCGGCCGGGTCGGTGGAGATGCCGCCGGACCTGGCCGACGAGGTCATGCGGGTCGGGGGCAGCACCGATCCGGGCGAGCAGCTGGGCGGTCCCGGGCTGCCGCAGGCCGAGCTGACCGAGCTCGCGCTGGAGCGCGCCAACTGGTGGCGGTCCTTCTCCTCGTTCGGCGCCACGCCCGCGCAGAGCCGGGTCGCGCACGTGGTGCACCGGGCCTACTTCCTGATCTGGCAGCAGCTGCGAACCAGGTGATCACCGTGCGGAGCTGGAGGCGGTCGAAGAAGTCACCCGAAAGCGGAACCGAGCACTTATCGGGTTCGTCTGTTCTGAACGAGGCCGGTGACCAGGCCTCCGACGCTGACGCCGATCAGGGGACCGACATGACCGCCGTGACCAGCGAAACCGTCACCGACCCGCTCGAACAGGCGCTCACCGACCGCGCCGCGCTGATCCAGCTGTGCGTGTACGCCGTGGACCGCGCCCGCAGCGCAGGGGTGGCCGAGCGCCTCGCCGAAGGCCTCACCAGCATCGGCGTCTCCCCGCTGCGCCCCGACGGCCAGCGCTTCGACCCGGCCTTCCACGAAGCCGGCGGCACCCTGCCCACCGACGACCCCGCCCTCGACGGCCTCATCGCCGAAACCGAACTCCTCGGCTTCGCCGACCACGACCGGGTCCTCAGAGCACCGGTAGTCACGGTCTACCAACTGCGCAGGTGACTTCTGCGATCTGTGGTCATCTTGCTCGGCGGTGCGGGTAGCGGAACCTCAGACGCCGCCTGGCTCCGGGCGCCACTCCTGATGTATGCCAATACACGGCGTCGCGGCGTCCTCACCAGGCGACGTCTGAGAACCCGCAGCGGTGCCAGCTGCGATGGCGGTTCCCACGCCTCGCGGCTACGCCGCTTGCACGCCCTACAAGGCTCCTGCAGAAACGGGTACCTTCTCGTGGGACCTACGGAGAGGACGGCATGACGACTGCGCCTGGTGTTGCGGTCGCCGCTGCGCTTCCGCAGCAGGTCAAGCAGACCCGGGACAAGCTGCTCGGGTTCCTGCGGGAAGCCGACCCGGCGGCGTTGGAATGGGTCGAGCAGGTGCGCCGCGGTCGCCCCAGCACGCCCAGCGCAGTCGTCGTCGGCGAGACCAACCGCGGCAAGAGCTCCCTGGTCAACGCGCTGTTGGAGCATCCCGGGCTGTCCCCGGTGGACGCCGACGTCGCCACCGCCACCTACCTGCAGTTCGAGCACGGCGAGCAGTGGGCGGCGCGCGCCTGCTACCCCGGTCAGCAGGACCCGGTCGCCTTCGACCTCGACGAACTGCCGAACTGGGCCAGCGCCGGCCGCGAACTGCCCGAGGGGCAGCTGCCGCCGCGCTACGTGCGCGTCACCGCGCCGCTGGACCCGCTGGCCGAGCTGACCGTGGTCGACACCCCCGGCGTCGGCGGGCTCGAAGAGCTGCACGGCGAGCTGGCCCGGGAGGCCGCCGCCTCGGCGACCGCGCTGCTGTTCGTCGTCGACGCCTCCTCCCCGTTCACCCGCGGCGAGCTGGAGTTCCTCCAGCAGGTCGGCGAGCGCGTGGAGACCGTGGTGTTCGCGCTGGCCAAGACCGATCAGCACCGGGGCTGGCGGCAGGTGCTGGCCGAGAACCGCACGCTGCTGGCCGAGCACGCGCCCCGGTTCGCCGAGGTCCCGATCTTCCCGGTCTCGGCCCGCATGCACCTGCGCGCCGCGCAGACCCCGAACTCCGCCAACGCCGACCTGCTGCGCGAGAAGTCCGGCGTGGTCGAGCTGCGCGAGGAGCTGCAACGGCTGATCGCGGGCCGCTCGGCGATGCTCGGCGAGGCCAACACGATGCGCGCGCTGTCGACGGTGCTGGGCGAGCTGACCGCGAAGCTGGAGGCCGAGAAGCGGGCGCTGACCGTCGGCGAGGACGAGGCCGAGTCGCTGCGCGCCCGCCGCGACGAGCTCAGCACCAGCCGCCGGTCGTCGACCCGCGGCTGGCAGGTCAAGCTGCGCGGCGAGATCCAGCGCACCCGGGTGGAGACCAGTCACGAGGTGTCGCGGCAGGTCCGCGAGGTGCAGAACTGGTTCCGCCGGTCCATCGACGGCGCCGACCGCAAGGAGATCAACGAGCTGCCGCGGCAGGTCGACATCGCGCTGCAGATGGCATCGACGCGGATCGCCACCATGCTCTCGTCGCGGCTCGCGGCCGTGGCCGAGCAGGCGCTCAACGACCTGTTCTCCGCCGAGGAGCTGGACGTGATCCGCTCGCAGTTCGCGCGCGGCGTGCAGGCACCGATCGTGCTGCGCCCACCGGACAAGCGACCGCCCACCGCCGAGGACAAGCTGCTGGTGTTCATGGGCGTCTCCGGCGGGCTCGGGGTCGGTCGCGCAGCGGCGATGCCGCTGGCCGGGCTGGGCGTGGCGGCGCTGAACCCGGTGGTGCTGCCGGTGACGATCGTGCTCGGGCTGGGCGCGGGCTGGTGGATGGCGCGCACCCGCAAGCACGCCGCCGACAAGCAGCACCTCAAGCAGTGGCTCACCGACGCCATCGCCGATGCCCGCTCCGCGCTGGACCAGCTCGTCGCCGAGCAGCTCATCGAGGCCGAGCAGCAGCTCTCGCTCGCCCTCGACGACGCGCTGACCAGGCGGATCGAGGCGATCGACGGCGAGCTCCGCGACGTGGACAAGGCCCTGAAGATGGACGCCGCCGAGCGCAGCCGCCGCCTCCAGACCGTCGACCGCCGCCTCACCGAGGCCACCTCCGGCCGCGAACGCGCGGAACACCTCCTCTCCGGCATCCGCAACCTCCGCGACACCACCTCCTGAGGACGCGCCTCCGGGAGCGGGGCAGTTCCAGTGAAAACCGTCCGGGCAAAAACGGACTCCGTTCATGGGCGGTTTCCACCGGAACTGCCCCGCCGCCGAGGCCCACCTCCACCGTGGGCGGAAATCCTGGTTCTGATTCCCGCCGAATTCCGGTTCCCCGACGACGGGTGGTTCCGGGTGGGAACCTCCGGCCTCTACGCTGCGTCCAAAGGGTTGCAGGTGAAGGCGGCGGAGGGTGCCGACGTGTACATCGAGGAGACCGGCGCTGGGGACGGGGACATCAAGGTCACCGTCGACGGCGAGGAGTACACCGCCGAGGCCAACTACGACCTCGACGGCGACGGCTTGGACGAGACGGTCGCGGTGATGACCGACGACGGCTTCGTCGCCTACATCGACGAGAACGCCGACGGCCAGGCCGACCTGATGCAGACGATCACCCGCGACGGGCAGGTCCTCGACCAGGCGCGGTTCCACGCCGACTCCGGCGAGTGGACGGCCGAGACCCCGCAGCAGCACCCCGGCGGCACCGCCGAAGACCACCCGGACGACCCCAAGCAGATGGTCATCGACACCCCGCAGGGCGATGTGCAGGTCGGGCCGGCGACCGAGGACAGCAACTCCGACGGGGTCGCCGACACCGCGGTCGTGCAGTCCGAGAACGGCAACACCGTGCTGGTCACCGACGTGGACGGGGACGGTTCCGCGGACCAGGTCGTCGAGATCACCCAGGCCGGCGGCGTCACCATCTCGCACCACACGGGTGACGGGCAGTGGACCGTCGTGGAGCAGGGGCAGATCGGCGACAACGGTCAGTACGCGCGGAACGAGGCGGCCTCCGCGACCGACGACGCGACCTGGACCTTCGACGAGCCGGAGCTCCAGCCCAAGCCCCCGGCCCCCGAGCCGGGTCCGGCGGACATCTGCACGGGCGAGCCGGCGGACTCCGCGAAGGACGACTCCTGGGTGTGACACCGGGTCGCGAAATTCTCGACGGAATGTGATTCCACCACCCGCCCGTGGCCAGATTCTCAAGCCATCGGGCGGTTTTTCATCTTCTTGCTCTGCGACCGGCAACCGCCATTCGGCCGCTATCCGCGGTTCACCGGACGTTCGCGCTCATGTCCGCTTCGCCGGAAAATCTGGCACCCCAGGCACACCCCGCGACGAGATTTCCGGGAGGGGTGGAAAAGAAATGCGAACTGAATCGATTCCCTTATCGTTCCTGTGAGAGAAGCGACAACCCCGATCTTCAATGCGCGCCGTTATCCCCGTTAGCCTCGGTGCATCCCTTTTCCACTTCGCCCGGCTCTCCGGGCCGGGCGAAGCTTTCCCTGCAAACGTCGGCGGGTGAGCCCGTCGGCGACCAATCCGGGCTGTGGCGCCCAGTCAGGAGACACGTCGCGATGACCGCTCTGACCATCCCCGGTCTCGACCAGGCCCCGACCAAGCACGAGCGCCTGTTGTCGTGGGTGCGTGAGGTCGCGGAGCTGACCACACCCGATCGGGTGGTGTGGTGTGACGGTTCGCAGGACGAATGGACGCGGATGACGGACCGGCTCGTCGAGGCCGGGACCTTCAAGCGTCTCGACAAGAAGCCGAACTCGTTCTACGCGGCGTCGGACCCCTCTGACGTGGCGCGCGTCGAGGAGCGGACCTACATCTGCTCGGTCGACGAGAAGGACGCCGGGGTCACCAACAACTGGATGGAACCGGCCAAGATGAAGGCCACCATGACGGAGCTCTACCGGGGCTGCATGCGTGGTCGCACGATGTACGTCATCCCGTTCTGCATGGGCCCGCTGGACGCCGACCCGCCGCGCCTGGGCGTGGAGATCACCGACTCCGAGTACGTCGTGGTGTCGATGCACATCATGACCCGGATGGGCGCGAAGGTCCTGGAGCGCCTGGGCACCGACGCCGACTTCGTCCCCGCGCTGCACTCGGTGGGTGCGCCGCTCGAGCCCGGCCAGCAGGACGTGCCGTGGCCGTGCAACGACACCAAGTACATCACCCACTTCCCGGAGGAGCGGCTGATCTGGAGCTACGGCTCCGGCTACGGCGGCAACGCGCTGCTGGGCAAGAAGTGCTACTCGCTGCGCATCGCCTCGGCGATGGCGCGCGACGAGGGCTGGCTCGCCGAGCACATGCTGATCCTCAAGCTGATCTCGCCCGAGAACAAGGTCCACTACGTAGCCGCCGCGTTCCCGTCGGCCTGCGGCAAGACCAACCTGGCGATGCTGGAGCCGACCATCCCGGGCTGGAAGGTCGAGACCCTGGGCGACGACATCGCCTGGATGAAGTTCGGCGAGGACGGTCGCCTCTACGCGGTGAACCCGGAGGCCGGTTTCTTCGGCGTCGCCCCGGGCACCAACTGGAAGACCAACCCGAACGCGATGCGCACCATCGAGAAGGGCAACTCGCTGTTCACCAACGTCGCGCTGACCGACGACGGCGACGTCTGGTGGGAGGAGATGGAGGGCGAGCCCTCACACCTGACCGACTGGAAGGGCAACGACTGGACGCCGGAGTCGGACGTCAAGGCCGCGCACCCGAACTCCCGCTACTGCACGCCGATGTCGCAGTGCCCGATCCTGGCTCCCGAGTGGGACGACCCGAACGGCGTGCCGATCTCGGCGATCCTGTTCGGCGGCCGCCGCAAGACCACGATCCCGCTGGTCAACGAGTCCTTCGACTGGCAGCACGGCGTGTTCATGGGCGCCACCCTGTCCTCGGAGAAGACCGCTGCCGCGGCCGGCAAGGTCGGCGAGGTCCGCCGCGACCCGATGGCCATGCTGCCGTTCATCGGCTACAACGTCGGCGACTACTTCCAGCACTGGGTGAACATGGGCAAGGAGGCCGACGCCTCCAAGCTGCCGAAGATCTTCTACGTGAACTGGTTCCGCCGCGACGGGTCCGGCAAGAAGATCGTGTGGCCGGGCTTCGGCGAGAACTCGCGCGTGCTCAAGTGGATCATCGAGCGGATCGAGGGCAACGCCGCCGCCGAGGACACCCCGATCGGCCGCGTCCCCTCCGCCGACCAGATCGACGTCTCCGGCCTGGACACCCCGATCGAGGACGTCGAGACCGCGCTGAAGGTCGACGTCAACGAGTGGAAGGAAGAGCTGCCGCTGATCGAGGAGTGGTTCGACACCATCGGTGACGCCCTGCCCACCTCGATGCGCGACGAGCTCGAAGCCCTCAAGCAGCGCCTGGGCTGAAACCTGGGCGGGTGAGCGACCGGATCGTCGTGGGAAGCTCCGGAACCTCACCCGTCTGACGCGGACGTCAATCGTGCGCGTACCCGAAGCGGCGTCTCCCCTCACCGAGGGGAGGCGCCGCTTTCGATTTCCCCGGGAAGTCCGGGGACGCGCAGCAACCGAGCGGACGCCCCGCGCGTCTCATGGACATCCGCGACAGCGCGGCGGGCCCATCGGACGAGGGGGTGTCTCATGGCCGGCCTGGCATTGCTGGTGCTGTTCCTGGTTGGCGCGGCAGCGGTGTTCGTCTCGCTGCGGCACGACGGAGACGGCACGACGGACGAGCTGAAGTCCCACGACGACGAGCGAGCAGTGGTCCGACGATGACCGGCGCGGCCGGGCGGCGCGAGATCCGCCCGGCCTCCCGGCTAGTTCTTGATGGCTCCGGCGAGGTTGAAGGCCCCGCCGAGGTAGCGGGAAACGACCAGGTAGAGGGCGATGACCGGGGTCGTGTACAGGATCGAGTACGCGGCCAGCTGCCCGTAGGCGATCAGGCCGCCCTGGCCGAAGAACGCGAAGATGCCCACCGAAGCCGGTTGTTTCGCCGGGTCCAGCAGCAGGACGAAGGGGACGAAGAAGTTCCCCCACGCGTTGATGAAGGTGAAGATCGCGACCACGCCCGTGCCGGGCACGATCAGCGGCAGCACCACCGAGCGCAGCGCCTGCATCGCCGAGGCACCGTCGACCCACGCGGCCTCTTCGAGGCTGATCGGGACGCCGTCCATGAAGTTCTTCGTCATCCAGATCGCGATCGGCAGCGAGGTCGCGGCCAGGAACAGCGTGGTGCCGAACATCGAATCCACCAGCTCCACCTGCACGAACATGCTGTAGACCGGCACCATCACGGCCGTCATCGGCAGGCCGGAGGCGAACAGCACGAGGTACAGGAACGGCCGCCGGAAGCGCAGCTGGTAGCGCGACAGCGGGTAGGCGCACAGCACCGCCGAGACCACCGAGATCAGCGAAGCACCACCGCACATCAGCAGCCCGTTCCACAGTGGACGGACGCTGGTCTCCCAGCTGAGCACCTGCGCGAAGTTGTCCAGCGTGAACGCGCCCGGCAGCTGCGCCGACAGCGGAGCGTCGGCGTCGAACGACGCCGTGACCAGCCACAGCAGCGGTGCGATGAAGGCGAGCGCGACGACGGCGAGCACCAGGTGCACCACCACCGACACCGAGCGCCGCCGCGCGAGGGTGACTCCGGCCATCACGTCCCGTCCTCGTCCGGATCGCCGATGCTCGCGGCGTAGAGCACCGCGAACAGCCCGCCGATCGCCAGCAGCACCAGGGAGATCGTCGCCCCGTAGCCGATCTCGTCGAACTCGAACGCGGAGTCGTACATCAGCAGCGGCAGCGTCTGGGTCGCCGCGTTCGGCCCACCCGCGGTGAGCACGTAGATCAGCGTGAACACACCGATGGTCTGCAGCGTGATCAGCATCAGGTTGGTGGCCACCGTCCGGCGGATCACCGGCAGCGTCACGTGCCAGAACCGGCGCAGCAGCCCGGCACCGTCGACCTCGGCGGCCTCGGTCAGGTCGGTGGGCACCTCGGACAGCGCGGCCTGGTAGACCAGCATCGAGAAAGCCGTTCCGCGCCAGACGTTCCCGAGCACCACCGCCAGCATCGGCGCGTGGTAGAGCCAGTCCACGCCCGCCAGGCCGAGCGCGACCAGCAGGTTGTTCAGGGTGCCCTCGGCGTTGAGGAACGCGTAGATCGCGAACGCGGCGACCAGCTCCGGCAGCACCCAGGCGGACACGACCGCGATGCCGACGGCGTTGCGCAGCCACCGGTTGCGGTGCTGGGTGAGCAGCGCGATGAACATCCCCAGGCAGTTCTGCCCGATCACCGCCGACCCGACGGTGAACACCACGGTCGCCCAGATCGCGTGCCACAGCGCCGGATCGGCGAACATCCGACGGTAGTTGTCCAGCCCGACGAACTCCGGTGAGCTCGCCGCAGCGCCGGTCAGGGCGGCGTCGGTGAACGAGACGTAGCCGCTCCACAGGATCGGGCCGATCACGAACAGCCCGAGCAGCAGCACGGCGGGCGCCATCGGCGCCAGCCACCGCCGCACCGCCGTCATCGTCAGCCCGCCCGCGTGTTGGCCGGTTCCACGATCCGCGAGACCTGCTGCGACCACTGGTCGGACACCTCGGCGGGCGGCCGGCCCGCGACGACGTCGAGCACGGACTTCTGGATCTCCTCGGAGACCTTCGGGTACTCCGGCAGCGCGGGCCGGTAGTGGGTGTTGGCCAGCAGCCCGATCCAGAACTGGTTGAGCGGGTTGGCCTCGGTCACCCGGGGGTCCGCGGCGGCGTCGGCGCGCGCGGGCAGGTTCCCGGTGGCCGCCGAGTACTGCACGACGTTGTCCTTGCTCAGCGCCTGCTTGATGAACTCGAAGGACTCGTCGGGCTTGTCGCTGACCGCGCTGACCGCCAGCGTCCAGCCGCCGGAGAGCGTCACGGTTCCCGGCGGCTGGCCGTGCTGGGTGGGCATGGGCGTCGCGGACATGGTCTTCGACCAGTCCGTCCAGCCCGCGTCCTGCCAGTTGCCGGAGGCGAAGCTGCCGTCGAGCCGGATCGCGACCTTGCCCTCGTGGGCGAGCTGGTCGCGCTGGTTCTTGTCGTACTGGGCGTCGGCGATCTGCGGTTTGCTCTGCGTCAGGTTCTCGCCGACCGCGGTGGAGATGAAGCCCATCGCGTCGCTGAAGCCCTTGCTGGGCACGACCCACTTGCGCTGCTGCTCGTCGTAGAGGGTGCCGGTTTCGGTTCCGTAGAGCAGCATTTCGACGGTCTGCATGCTCACCGACTCGCCCTCGGCCTTGCCCAGCGGCATGTCGATGCCGATGACGTCGGGGCGCTTCTGCTTGATCTGGCGGGCGGCGGCGAGCACGTCGTCCCAGGTGCGCGGTTTCCACTCCGCCGGCAGCCCGGCCTCGGCGAACAGCTGCCGGTTGTACCAGAGGCCGCGGGTGTCGGTGTCGAGCGGAACGCCGTAGATCCGGCCGTCGGCGGCCTTGCCGGCCTGCTTGGTGGTGCCGATGTAGGAGCCGTTCCAGTCGGGCCACCGGGCGAGCCTGTCGTCCAGCGGCAGCAGGTACCCGGCCTCGACGTCGGAGTTGACGTTGAAGGAGTCCTCGTAGAGCACGTCCGGTGCGGTGGATTCCGAGCGCATCCGCAGCTGCAGCTTGGACAGGTACTCGCTCTCCGGCGCGACCACCGGGTCGAGCTTGACGAACTTGCCGGGGTGGGACTGCTCGTACTGCTGCTTGACGCGCTGCATCAGCGCGTCGACCTGCAGCGTGTTGCCGTAGCGGTGGTAGGCGACGGTGATCGTGTTCGGGTCCTCGGCGGAGCCGCCGCAGGCGGAAAGGCCCAGGACAGCGGTGAGGGTGGTGGCTAACGCGGTTCTCCGGCGCATCTGGCTCCTCCGGCCTGTGGCGCTTGCGACTAACCTGAGATCCGGATCACACTCGTGGGCAACATAAGTCCAATCGTTTGCAGAAGTCAATGATCTTCCCGGTCTCAGCGAGGAGAACCGCATGACCCGTGCGTCGTGGCAAGGGACAAACCTGCCCAGAGTCGGGGGGTTCAACCGCGCGGTCGTGCTGGACACGATCCGCCGCCACGGCGAGATCAGCCGCGTGGAGCTCGCCCAGCGCACGGGCCTGACGGCGCAGACGATGTCCAACATCGTGCGCGCGCTGATGGACGACGGGCTGGTCACCGAGAACGGGCACGCGCCCTCCACCGGCGGCAAGCGCCGGGTGCTGCTCAAGGTCGTGCCCGACGCCTACTCCGCCGTCGGCCTGCACCTCGACCCCGAGCGCATCACCGGAGTGCTCGTCGACCTCGCCGGCGGCGTCCGGTTGCGGGCCACCCGGCGGCTGCCCGCCGACGCCACGCCCGCCTCGGTCGCCACCGCCCTGACCCGCATCGGGCAGCAGCTGGTGCGCCGCTCCGGGCTCGAACCCGATCGGGTCCTCGGTGCCGGGCTGGCCGTGCCCGGGCCGCTGGACCCCGCGCACCGCAAGGTCCTCGACCCGCCCAACCTCGAGGGCTGGACCGAGGTTCCGCTCGCCGACCTCGTCGAGGAGCGGTTCGAGCTGCCGGTGGTGATGGACAACGACGCCACCGCCGCCGCCATCGGCGAGCGCTGGTCCGGGTGCGCGCAGCGCTCCGGCTCGTTCGTCTACGTCTACCTGGGGACCGGCGTGGGCATCGGCGTCGTCCTCGGCGACCAGGTGCACCGCGGCGTCAGCAACAACGCCGGCGAGATCGGGCACGTGCACAGCGGCGGCGCGCGCGAGTGCCACTGCGGCAGGCGCGGCTGCCTGGAGGCCTACTGCTCGATGCGCTCCATCGTCGCCGACTGGCGCGCGGCCATCGGCCGTCCCGCGCCCACCTCGGTCGCCGCCGCCTACGACCAGCTGTGCCGGGACGCGGTGGCCGGGGAGGCCGCGGCCCGCAAGGTGCTGCGGCAGACCGCGACCCGCCTCGGCCAGGCGCTCGCGTCGGTGGTCAGCGTCCTCGACGTGGATCGCGTGGTGCTCGGCGGACCGGCGCTGCGGCAGGTCTCCGAGCTGGTGCGCAACCGGGTGTCGAAGGTGATCACCGCGCAGGTGTGGGCGCCGCAGGTGCGCCCGGTGCGCGTCGAGACCGCGCTGATCGGCGAGGACGCCGCCGCGGTCGGCGCGGCCTCACTGGTGTTCGACCACGCCTACTCACCCCGCCTGAACACGCTGCTCGGATCCTGACACCGCGTCGGCGACGGCGTTGCCGAAGGCCGTCATGCCGCTGGCGTTGGGGTGCAGCGGAGCCGCCCACGAGGTGGGGACGACGCCCTCGAAGTACTTCTGGTCCGGCGGCTGGCAGACGTCGTGGCCCTCGCTGACCGGACCGAGGTCGACGAACGTCGCGCCGTGCGCGCGAGCGCGCTCACCGAGCCGGGCGCTCAACGAGTCCACACTGGACTGGATGTAGTCGGCGTCGCGGGCCCACATCGGTTCCTGCGGGTAGCAGCCGCCCGGCGGCAGGTAGGTGCCGTAGCCGACCACCACGAGCTCGGCGTTGGGCGCGCGGTCGGCGATCTCGTCCAGGGCCGCGTCGAAGTCCGGGATGAACTCGTCGATGCGCTCGGCCAGCTCGTCGCCGTCAGCGGTGTACCGGTCCGCGCAGGACGAGCCGACCGGCTCCGGGAACGCGTTCAGGCACGACACCGCCGCCTGCACCAGGTCCACGTCGTTCCCGCCGATGGTGACGGTGACCAGGTCGGTCGTCTCGCTCAGCGCCTCGTACTGCGGTGGCAGCACGACGTTCTGGCGGCCCGAGAAGTCCTCGGTCTCGGCGCCGGAGCAGGTCACGTCCTTGAGCTGCGCGCCCAGCCGCGCGGCCGCGACCTGCGGGTAGTTCATCGTCGACCGGAAGCACAGCAGGTTCGGGTCCGGGTTCGGCACCAGCGGACCCGCCGCGGCCGAATCGCCCATCGCCACGTACTCGAACGCGTCCTCCTGCGCTCCTGCCGGAACACCTGAGGACATCAACGCCAACACACCGGCACCGGCGACCACCCGCATCCGCAACCCGACCACGAAGACCTCCCGACCCGATCAAGGCGACAACTCCTCGATCTGAGCACGAGATCCACCTCCAACGCCCCAAAACCCACCCGCTGGACGACAGGAATCCCCCGAAGGGGCGGGCTTTTCCAATTTCGCGCGAAATTCGAGGGCCCCGACCCGGGCTCGAACTTCGCGCGAAATTCGAATTCCTACCTAAGTCGGGTGAGGTGGCGTCGAGGACCCGGGGTCACTGGACGTCTCGGCGCAGCGCTCGGGTGATGCCGGCCGCGACCGTGGTGGCCAGGATCCAGCCCGCGGCGATGAGCGCGACGGTGATCCACTGCGAGGTCCCCGAAGTGCGCCACATGACGTCGTGGCCGAGGTTGATGATCGGCACCAGCTGGTCGACGGTGTAGAGCAGCGGGCTCCAGTGCGGGTGGTCCTCCTCGTTGATCGGCTGCAGCGGGCCGTGCAACGAGAACCACGTCGTGCCCGCGGCCGTGAGCAGCACCAACCAGATCAGCGCGCGCAGCGGCCGGTAGCCGTAGCTGACGGTCATCAGCTGCAGCAGGCTCCACAACCGCACCGGCGGCCGGAACACCGCGCGGGTGGAGGCGGCGATCGACTTGTAGCGGCGGCGCTGCTTCTCGATCAGCACCGTGACGGCGTGCTCCTCGTTGCCGTTGCCGCTGAACACCTTCGCCAGCTGGTCGTAGGGACCGGGCTGGTAGCTGTCGCCGGAGTTGGCGCGCAACCACGCCAACCGCTCCTGGACCTTGGCGACGTCGGTGGGCTCGACGCTGTCGGTGAAGTTGTCGTAGCTGAAGTCGTCGATGTCGACGCCGCCGCTGGCCTCCCACAGCCGCGCGTTGTCGGCGAGCAGCTCGCACTGCGCCTGCCGCAGCAGGATCCGGCCCTTCGGCGCCTCGTCCACGCTGAGCGTCAGCTCCTGGGCGATCATTCCGAACCCGTTGATGGCGTTGCGGCTCAAGCCGTCTCCGAGCCGCGCGCCCCAGAAGTTGGCCTGCCTGCCGATCTCGGCCCGCCGCAGCTGCACCTCGCCTTCGGCGACGAAGGGCCGCACGCCCGAGGCGCACACCAGGTCGCGCGCGATCCGCGCGCCGCGCAGGTCGACCGAGGGCTTGTAGGCGAGCTTGTGCCGGTGCCAGGCGGGTTTGGTGAGCTCGGTGGAGCGCATGTCGAGGTTCGCGCCGACGGACGCGCCTTGCAGCTGGACCGACCCGCTGATGTCGGCTTCCCGGCAGTCGAAGTTGCTGCCCACGGTCAGCCGGCTCGCCTGCAGCACGTCGGTGCGCGCACCGGTCAGCTTCGCCCGGTTGAGCTGGAAGCTGCCGTGCACGCGCACATCGGTCATCCGCCACTCGCCCCACACGTCCGCCCGGCCGGCGGCGAGGTTGCCGCGGATCTCGGTGCCGTCGATGTGGATGGCGCGCAGCGAGCGGTCCACGGCGGCCCGCGCGGACTGCGCCCAGGTCAGGTCGATCTGCGCGCCGGAGAGCCGCAGGTCGCCTTCGACGCACGCGCTGACCATGCGAATCGTCCCGCCGCTGCGGAAGTTCTCGTCCATCTCGACGTCGCCGTGCACGTGGCTGCGGTCGGCGATGATCGTGCTGGTCGGGTCGTCGTAGGGCGACTCGCCGCGGCGCGGCGGGCTCATGCCGGGTTCCAGCACGGCGTCGCGCATCCGCAGGTCACCGGCGATGCTCGCACTGGGGATGAACACCAGCCCGGCCACCGTGAAGGACTTGCCGGTGTTCGGGTCGACGTCGCAGCGCAGCGAGCCGCCGAGCTGTATCCCGTTGGCGTTGAGCGCCAACCGCCCCCGGTTGCGCAGCGAGGCACCGGCGAGCGTGAGGTTGCCGCCGATCTTGGCGCCGGGGATGCGGATCTCGCCCGCGACGCTGATCCGCATGCCCAGCATCGCCCCTGCCACGGTCAACCGGTCGGCGTAGATCGCCCGGTGGCCGGGGTTGTTCAGGTCGCTGTCGTTGAGCAGCAGCGATCCGCCGAGCTCGGCGTCGGCGAGGTCGATGACCCCGCCGCGGCTGGTGCAGTGCAGCAGGTGCGTGTCGCTGGTGGTGCGCAGGTTCCGCGCCTGCATGCCGGGGAGCAGGCAGTCCCGCAGCACCAGACCGGCCATCGAGGCCTGCCGGACGTCGGGCGCTTCGAGGAAGCGGCAGCGGACGAACTCCAGCAGGTAGGGCAGTTCGGCGGCGCGCAGGTTGAGGCAGCCGCTGATCACCGCGTCCTGGATGAGGATCACCGGTTGCTGCCGGGCCCGCCGGGAGAACGGGCGCCAGCTCGCCTCGTCCGGCGATTCGATCAGCCGCCGCGACAGGAACTCGCCGCGGATCTCCTGGTCCGCCTCGTGGTCCTCGGCGTGCACGTCGAGCGGATCGCCCTCCGGCGTGTCCGGTCTGCCGTTGCGCAGCAGCTCGTCCACGCACCGCTCGGCCGCGGTCAGCGGACCGTTGCCGTTCTCCTTCACCTTGCCGCTAGGCACCCGTCGCCCCCGAAACCCCGCGAAACGTCGTCGATCATCTACCTAGTAGGACGCCTGACCACCGCACCAGGTTTCGCCCCCGCTCAGAAAACACCGGGATGGCGTATTTGACCTGCCGTTCCACGTGAAACGGCCCCGGCGTGTCGCGAACTCGACACGCCGGGGCCGCCGCGGGGGGAACATAAGAGGCCCCGCACGGAAAGCGACGAA
>NZ_JAWLNX010000026.1:0-101178 GCF_035320975.1 Saccharopolyspora mangrovi
CTGGCCGCTGGCGAACGCTCCAACACATCACCGCCAGCCCCCGCAAAACCGGCGACATCGTCCAAGCCACACTCGTTCTCACCCACCACGAACACAACCGAATCCACTGAGATCACCTCAATGGAAATCGGGTTTCCGGTTTCCATTGAAATCAGGGGCGGGACGGGGGTTGTGGGGCCAGGACGCAGCGGCTGCCGGTGAAGATGGTGACCATGCAGCGGTTGTTGTGGTTGCACAGGGACCTGGTCTCCGGGTCCTGCGCGATGCGGTGGACCAGGTCCGGTTCGCGGAGCAGGGCCCGACCCATCGCGACGAACTGGAACCCCTCGTGCATGGCGGTGTCCATCATCTGCCGGTCGGTGATGCCGCCGAGCAGCACCATCGGCAAGCCGACCGCGGCGCGGATCTGGCGGGCGTCGTCGAGCAGGTAGCCGGCCTGGTAGGGGTATTCGCGCAGGAACCTGCTGCCGACCAGCCGCACCCCGGTGCGCACGGGTTCGCGCATCACCTCGGCGAACTCGCGGACCGGAGCGGCTCCCCGGAACAGGTACATCGGGTTGAGCAGCGAACTGCCCGCGGTCATCTCCAGCGCGTCGACCGTGCCTTCGGCCTCCAGCCACTGGGCCACGGTGATCGCCTCGTCGAGCCAGAAACCGCCGGGCACGCCGTCGTCCATGTTCAGCTTGGCCAGGATCGCGATCCGGTCACCCACCGCCTCGCGCACGGCGCGCATGATCCGCAGGGCGAGCCGGGCGCGGTTGCCGAGATCGCCGCCGTAGTCGTCGGTGCGCTTGTTGAGCTTGGGACTCAGGAACGAGCTCGCCAGGTAGTTGTGTCCCAAGTGGACTTCGACGGCGTCGAAACCGGTTGCCACGGCCATCTTCGCCGCCTCACCGTGGGCTTGCACGACACGGTCGAGGTCGGCGCGGGTCGCGGCCTTGACCGGGCGCAGCGACTGCAGGCTCAGCGACCTGCTCGGCCCGAGCGCGGGCAGCTTCGTCTTCGTCGAGTCGGCAACGGGACCGGCGTGGCCCACCTGCGCCGAGATCGCAGCGCCCGTGGCGTGCACGGCCTCGGTCAACCGGCGCAGCCCCAGGACCGCTTCCTGGCGCCAGACGATCTGGTGCCCGTCGGTGCGCCCCTCCGGCGCGACGGCGCAGTAGGCGACCGTGGTCATCGCGATCCCGCCGGAGGCGTGCCGGACGTGGAAATCGATCAGCTCGTCGGTGACCAGTCCGCGCCGGGCCCGCTTCTCGTAGGTCGCGGCCTTGAGCACGCGGTTGCGCAGCCGTACCGGCCCCAGCTGAGCAGGGCCGAGGACGTCGGGGATGGCCTTCTCACGCATGGGCAGCTCCTCCCGCAGCGTTGCGATCAAGACCCTACCAGCCTTTTGGCGCATTGAGCCAAAAACATCCGCGGCGCCGCTGACCAGCGCTGAGATCGACTAAGGTCGGGCGCGTGAGCAACAGCGACGCCTCCGCTGCGCAGCGCGGCCGCCCGACCGTGCTCGACCGCGGCGCCATCGCCACCGCGACCTTCCGGCTCTGGGCCGAACGCGGTTACGCCGCCGTCGGCTGGAAGGACATCGCCGAGGCGACCGGCGTCAGCGTCCGCACGCTCGTCCGCCACTTCGCGCACAAGTCCGACATCGCCTGGATCGGCGTGCCCGCGGCGACCCGTCGCCTGCGCCAGGCGCTCGAGGACACCCCCGAGCAGACTCCGGTCAGCGACGCGGTGCGCCGCGCGATCGTCGCCTCCATCGCGGACGACCCGATGACGCCTGCGGGTCCCGACTGGATTCAGGTGGTGTGCACCGAACCGGAACTCGCCGTTACCGCACCCGCTGCGTACCGGCCGTGGATCGCCGAACTCGCCCGTTTCCTCGATCAGCGCGTGCCTGACATCACCCCGACTGCCGCCGCTGCGCTGGCCAGCGGTTACCAGGCCGCGACTTTCTCCGCCCTGGTGAGCTGGTGCGAATCCGGCTCGCACGAGCGCGCCGCCGACGCCGCCGATGAGGCCCTGACCTGGCTTTCCGTCCGCGCCGGCTGACCGGAATTCCGCCGGTATCCGCGGCGCCGGAAATCACAATTCAAAATGATTTCACCTCGCACTCCAAAAGCTTCGAACAGTACCGGAACGCTTTCTGCTATACTACTGATGTACCAGAATTTCGATGCGCCAGAACTGCGTTCTGATGAAATCGAGGCGATGATGACTGCGAGCGAGGAGCAACCGGCCACCCTGTCGATGGCGGAGAAGGCCTACCTGGCGATCCGGGACCGGCTGATCATGCTGGACATCCCGCCGATGACGGCCATCGACGACGCCGCGCTGGCGCGGTCGCTCGAGATCGGCCGGACCCCCGTGCGCGAGGCCCTCAAGCGCCTGGAGATCGACCGGCTGGTCGTGTCCTACCCGCGCCGGGGCACCTTCGCCACGTCGGTGGACATCACCGACCTCGCCTACATCTCCGACCTGCGCGTGCACCTGGAGCCGCTGGCCGCGCGCCGGGCCGCCGAGGTCGCCACGGAAGCCGACCTGGAGGAGATCGACTCCCTCCTCGACCGGCTCGACGGCGCGGACTTCCGCTCGATGGAGCGCGACGAGATCATGCGCTGGGACCTGCACGTGCACCGCACGATCTACCACGCGACCGGCAACCCGCACCTCGAGGACACCCTGATCCGCTACGACAACCTCGCCACCCGGATCTTCTGCGTCTTCCTCGACCGCATGCAGGACTTCGACAGCCACGTCATGGAGCACTCCGCGCTGCTGCGCGCGATCGGCTCGCAGAAGCCCGACAAGGCCGAGCAGCTGGCCAGGGAGCACGTCCTCAACTTCGACAAGGCCATGCGCTCGCTGGTCTGAGCCCTCGCGGTGCGGCGCCGGCTGGAACAGCAACCGCCGCACCGCGGAAAGCACCTACAGCCGCTGAGCGAGCTTCCTGCGCCACTGGCCGAACGGACGCGCGCGGTCCACGGCGAGAACACCGACCGGTTCGTCGGCCTCGTCGAGGTAGAGGGCCAGGAAGTCGCCGGATTCCGGGTCGCCCTCCTCGATCTGGACGGTGCAGCCCTCGGTGCGGTGACCGGCGAACTGGATCTTGTGCCCGTACTGGTCGGACCAGAAGTAGGGCACCGCGTGGTGCGCCGGAGCCGAGTGCTCGCGACCGAGCAGCGCCGCCACCGCGGCGGCCGGTTGCTGCAGGGCGTTGGTCCAGTGCTCCAGCCGCATCGGGCGCGCGGTGTAGTCCCGGAAGGAGTGGGCGCAGTCGCCCGCCGCGACCACCTCCGGCAGCTGCGTGCGCCCGCTGGCATCGGTGCGCACACCGTTGTCGACGTCGAGTCCGGAACCGGCCAGCCACTCGGTGTTCGGTTCGGCCCCAATGCCGATCACCACAACGTCGGCGGGCAGTTCGCGGCCATCGGTCAGCCGCACGCCGCTCACCCGCGACTCGCCGACCAGCTCGGCGACTCCGGTCAGGCCGTGCACCCGGACTCCGTTGCGCGCGTGCAGGCGGGCGCACACCTCGCCCATCTCCGCGCCCAGCGCTCGCCGCAGCGGTACCGGCCCGTTGTCGAGGACGTCCACCTCGCACCCGAGGTTCACCGCGGTCGAGGCGACCTCGGCGCCGATGAACCCGGCGCCGACGATCACCAGCCGCGCGCCGGGGACGAGTTCGGCCCGCAGCGCGATCGCGTCGTCGAGGGTGCGCAGCGTGTGCACTCCACCCAGCGCGGAACCGGGCAGTGCGCGCGCCCGCGCGCCGGTGGCCAGCACGACGCCGTCGGTGGCGATGCGAGTGCCGTCGGCGAGCACGACGGCGCGCTCGGTGGTCTCCAGCGCGCTCGCGGGCTGCCCGAGGCGCCAGTCCACGTCGAGCTCGTCGTCGTCGGAGTCGGTGAGCCGGATGTCGTCCTCGCCCGCGCTTCCGGCGAGGAACTCCTTGGACAGCGGCGGCCGGTCGTAGGGCTGGTGCGACTCGTCGCCGATGGCCGTGATCCGGCCGTCGAAGCCCTGCTCGCGCAGCGCGCGGACCGCCGAGAGCCCAGCCAGGGACGCCCCGACGACGGTGATGTGCCGCATCAGACGACCCCCTCCGCCACGGCGCTGTCGACGCGGGTCGACTCGTGCACGTAGATCAGCCCGTCCTCGATCGTCACGGCGTGGGTGCGGACCGGCTTCTTGGCGGGCGGACCGCTGGGCATGCCGGTCTTGAGGTCGAAACACGCGGCGTGCAGCGGACATTCGACCGCGCACCCCTCCAGCCACCCGTCGGACAGCGACGCGTCCTGGTGCGAGCAGGTGTCGTCGATCGCGTAGAGCTCACCATCCACGTTGAACACCGCGATCGCCACGTCACCGTGCACGCGGACCGACTCCCCCGGTGGCAGGTCGACCAGCTCACCAACCAAGATCATTTCGCCTCCTGTTGCAGATAGCGGAACACCGCGTGCCATGCGCAACAACAGGATGGGGCTCCGCTGCCCGCTCGTCAATGGGGAAATTCTGCTGGAAACACAGGATTTTCGAGCGCCACCGGCCGCCGGGCGCGCTGGATCGCGGGGCCGCTCTGGAGCGTCACGACCCCGCGTTCGGGTTCAATGGGGGCTTGCTTCGGCGATACCGAGGGGATACCTTCTCGCCAACAGATATATCAGTTGCCGACCGTTGCCACAACCGTGCGGCCACCAGGAGCGCAGCACCAGCGCTGCACCGCACCCGGGGGAGCCCTGATGACCGATCGCCCCAGACGGCCCCGGCGAGGCCTGAGGCCCCCTGTCGTGCAAGAAGAACGCACGGTCCACCGGGCGGTCGCGGCGGCCTCGGTGGGCAACGTCGCCGAGTGGTACGACTTCGGGCTCTACTCCTACCTGGCCGCCGGCGTGCTCGACCGCGTCTTCTTCCCCGACTTCGGCCCGTGGGCGGCGGTCTACACGCTCGGCGCGTTCGCCGCGGCGTTCGTGATGCGCCCGCTGGGCGGCTTCGTGTTCGGCCGCCTCGGCGACCGGTTCGGCCGCACGAAGGTCCTGTCGGCGACCGTGCTGATGATGGCAGCGGCCACCGTGCTGCTCGGCCTGGTCCCCAGCTACGGCACCGCCGGGCTGCTGGCACCCCTGCTGGTGCTGCTCGTGCGCATGCTGCAGGGCTTCTCCGCCGGCGGCGAGTACACCGGCGCGCTGACGCTGATCGCCGAGTACGCGCCCGACCGGAGGCGCGGCTTCTTCGGCAGCTGGCTGGAGTTCAGCACCATCACCGGCTACACGCTCGGCGCGGGCACCTGCGGCGCGGTGATCGCCCTGCTTCCCACCGACGACCTGCTCTCCTGGGGCTGGCGGGTGCCGTTCATGCTCGCGCTGCCGCTGGGCGTCGTGGGGATCTACCTGCGGATCCGCCTGGAGGACACCCCGGCGTTCCGGCAGCTCATGGAGCGCTCCCCCGTGCTGGCCACGATGTCGTCGCGCCGCGCGCTGCAGATCGTGCGCCGCCACTACCGCACCCCCGCGCTGGTGGCCGCCGGGGTCGTCGTCGCCTGGAACGTCACCAACTACGTGCTGACCAACTACGTGCCGACCTACCTCACCAGCACGCTCCCCCGCCACGGCGAAGGCGGCACCAGCGGCGCGGTGGCCACCGGACTGCAGGTGGCGGTCATGGTGCTCATGCTGTGCGCCATCGTGGGCGTGGGCAGGCTCAGCGACCAGATCGGCCGCAAACCCGTGCTCATGACCGGCAGCGTCGCCCTGGTGCTGCTCGGCCTGCCCGCGGTGTGGCTGCTGCGCGAGGGCATCGCCGGTCAGGTGCTCGGGCTGCTGATCATCGGCATGTGCCTGATGTGCTTCGCCGCGGTCTCGCCGTCGACGCTGCCCGCCCTGTTCCCGACGATGATCCGCTACAGCAGCCTCGCGGTCATCTTCAACCTCGCGGTGTCGCTGTTCGCCGGCACAGCACCGACGATCATCGAGGCCGCGGTCACCACCACGGGCAACCTGGACTGGCCCGGCTACTACCTCATCGGCGCGGGCGTCATCGGCATCCTGGCCACGCACTTCCTGCGCGAGCACGCCGGCAAACCGCTCGACGGAGCCGCTCCGCTGACCTCCAGCGCCGAACTCCCGCCCCCGCCGCTGTCCGACGACGGCGTACCGCTGGAACTCCCCCGCTGACAGAAAAGGGGCCTCGCACCAGCGTGAAGGGGTCCATAGGAGTTGGACTCGGTAATTGAGAGTCTAGGCAGCGAGGGCCTGGGTTCGGTATTGCACCGGGCTCAGGCCCTCGCAGTGTGTGTGGCCCCGGCTGGTGTTGAACCAGGTGATGTAGTCCTCTAGTGCGGTGGTGAACGCCTCGATGCTGAGGTGGCGGGTGTGATGGAACATCTCTTCTTTGAGGTGACCGAAGAAACTCTCGATGACGGCGTTGTCGTGAAAGTTGGCCTTCCGCGACATCGACTGCCTGGCCCCCGCGTTGCTTAACAAGCGCCGCCAGGACCGGTGCTGATACTGGAATCCCTGGTCAGAGTGCACCAACGGTGACTGGCCCTTCTCCAAAGTCGCTAGCGCCTCCCGCAGGGACGCAGTGGTGAGTTCCAGGGTGGGTGAGGCACTGACCGCATAGGAGATGATCTGCCTGTCGAACAGGTCCATCACCGGCGAGAAGTAGATCTTGCGGTCGTTGATACGGAACTCGGTGACGTCGGTAACCCACTTCTGGTTCGGTGCTGTGGCGGTGAAATCCCTGGCCAGGACGTTGTCAGCGACTTTGCCGACCTCGCCCTGATAGGAGACATAGCGCCGCCGCCGGCGGATCGGGCAGACCAGCCCCAGTTCACGCATCAGCTTGAGCACGGTCTTCTTCGCAACTCGCCATCCGGCTTTGCGCAGCTCACGGTGCACGACGCGATGTCCCCGGCGCCTGTTTTCGGCAAAGGCCGTCGTGATCGCCGTCTTCAGTTCGGAGTGGGGATCGGGCCGGTCCCAGCGAGCCTGGTGATAGAAGAACGTCGATCGTGCCAGGCCCGCGATCTCGATCAGCACGTCGAGACGATGCTTGGCCCTGAGGTCGATCACAGCGGCTACTTTCGCCGCTGTTGACGCATCCTCAGGGCACGCAATTTTCCCAGGTAGGCGTTCTCCGCCCGCAACCGCTCGTTCTCGGCCCGCAACCGCTCCAGCTCACTGTCCTGGCCCGAAGCGGTGCCAGCGGGTGATTTGGGCGGACGACCTGCCCGCTTGGGGCGCAACCCGTCCTCACCCTCGTTGCGGTAGGTCCGCACCCACGTCTCGATCAATTTCGGCGATGACAGGCCGAACTCGCAAGCCAGATCAAGCTTGGTCTCGCCGGCCAGGAACCGCTGCACCACAGCAAGTTTGAACTCAAACGAGAACGACTGCTTCGACGGCTTCTTCATCAGCGCCGCCTCCCCACGAACCCGCCACAGGTCAAACAGCCGAGTGATCGCCGAGTGCGACACCCCAAGCCTGGTCGCGACCGACCTCCTCGCCCAACCGTCACCGAACAACCCTATCGCCGCAGCACGCTGCTCCACGGTCAACGAACTGTCCCTACGCATGCAACTGCTCCCCGCAGGTCGGAACTGAATTTCCAGTCCAACCCGCGGGGAGCAGTTCAGCGCGGTGCGAGGCCCCTTCTCGTCGGGCGGGCTCAGCCGGTGCGCTCACGCACCCAGTCGTGGAACTCGGCGATGTGGTGCTCGCTAGGGACGAGGACGCCGCCCGCGGCGTAGGAACGGGAGTCCATCGCCAGCTGGCAGCGCTCGCAGGCGTCGAAGTCCTGCTGGTTGACCCGGTGGAACAGCTCCACCGAGCGGTCGATGTCGGCGCCCGAGTCGACCACCTCCGGCAGGTACAGCCAGTCGCAGCGCACCAGCGTGCGGTCCGGCGCCAGCGGGAACATCCGGTGGAACACCACGTGATCGGGCACCAGGTTGATGAACACCTGCGGCCGGACGGTGATGGCGTAGTAGCGGCGGTCCTGCTCCTCGTTGACCCCCGGCAGCTTGGTGAGCCCGGCCGAACCGTCCACCGTGAAGCCCTCAACGTCCTCGCCGAACTCGGCGCCGTGGCCCACGAAGTACTGCGCGGCCAGACCGTCGGCGAACTCCGGCAGCACCTCGGTGAGCTCCGGGTGGATCGTGGCGCAGTGGTAGCACTCCATGAAGTTCTCGACGATCTGCTTCCAGTTCGCCTTCACGTCGTACTCGATGCGCCTGCCCAGCTTCAGATCGGCGACCTGGTAGCCCACGATCGCGTCCGGCGTGCCCAGCCGCTCCGTGACATCACCGATGACGGTGTCCTCGAACGACGGCGGCTCGTCGGCCAGGCACAACCACACGTAGCCCAGCCACTCGCGCACGTGGACCTCGTTCAACCCGTACTGGGAGCGGTCCACGTCGTCCATCGCGTTGAGGTTCGGCGCGGCGATCAGCTCGCCGTCGAAGGAGTAGGTCCAGGCGTGGTACGGACACTGGAAGGACCGCCGCACCTCTCCCTTCTCCTCGGTGCACAACCGCGCCCCGCGGTGCCGGCACACGTTCAGGTAGGCCTTGATCGCACCCTTGCGGTTGCGGGTGACCAGCACGCTCTCCCGTCCGATCTGGACGGTCTCGAACTTGCCCGGGCCGGTCAGGTCCGCGCTGAGCACGGCGCAGAACCAGCCGGCCTCGAAGATCGTCGCCTGCTCCAGGCGGAAGATCCCCGGGTCGGTGTAGTAGTGCCCCGCCAGCGTCTCGCGCAGGCTCTCGGGCAGTGGGGACTCGGACAGCTGGGAATCGGTGGTGGGAAGCTCACCGGTGGTCATGGGCAAGAACTCCTCAACGCAGAAGTGGGGTCAGGGGAACACGACGGTGCTGTTGCCGTTGAGCAGGACGCGGTGCTCGCAGTACCAGCGCACCGCCCGGGACAGCGCGAGCGCTTCGGCGTCCCGGCCGACGGTCTGCAGGGCTTTCGGGTCGTAGGTGTGATCGATGCGGATGACCTCCTGCTCGATGATCGGCCCCTCGTCGAGGTCGGGGGTGACGTAGTGGGCGGTGGCGCCGACGAGCTTCACACCGCGGTCGTAGGCCTGGTGGTAGGGCTTGGCGCCCTTGAAACCGGGCAGGAACGAGTGGTGGATGTTGATCGCTCGGCCGTGCAGCGCCTTGCACGTCTGGTCGGAGAGCACCTGCATGTAGCGGGCCAGCACGACCAGGTCGGCGTCGTAGTCGTCCACCATCCGCAGCAGCCGCGCCTCGGCCTCCGGCTTGGTGTCAGCGGTGACCGGGACGTGGTGGAACGGCAGGCCGGCGGCCTCGGCCATCGGGCGCAGGTCCTCGTGGTTGGACACCACGGCGACGATCTCGGCGCCCAGCGCGCCCGCACGCCAGCGGTAGATCAGGTCGTTGAGGCAGTGGCCCTGCTTGGAGACCATCACCAGCACGCGGGCCGGCTGGTCCGAGTGGAAGGCGTAGTCCATGCCGAACTCCGTTGCCACCGGCTCGAATGCACGAGCCAGGTCGTCCGGGTCGACCTCGCCGGTGGCCTGCACGCGCAGGAACAGCCGACCGCGCACGGCGTCGTCGAACTGGCGGTACTCGCCGATGTCGCAGCCGTGCTCGAACAGGAAGGAGCTGACGGCCTGCACGATGCCGGTCCGGTTCGGGCAGCTCAGGGTGAGGGTGAACGTCACGGGATTCTCCTCAGCATTCCACGATGTTGAGCGCGAGGCCGCCGCGCGCGGTCTCCTTGTACTTGTCCTTCATGTCGGCGCCGGTCTCGCGCATCGTCTTGATGGCCTTGTCCAGCGAGACGTGGTGCTCCCCGTCACCGCGCAGCGCCATCCGGGCTGCGGTGATGGCCTTGATCGCCGCGACCGCGTTGCGCTCGATGCACGGGATCTGCACCAGCCCGCCGACCGGATCGCAGGTGAGCCCGAGGTTGTGCTCGATGCCGATCTCGGCGGCGTTCTCCACCTGCTCGGGCGTGCCGCCCAGCAGTTCGGCGAGCCCGGCCGCGGCCATCGAGCAGGCCGAGCCGACCTCGCCCTGGCAGCCCACCTCCGCGCCGGAGATCGAGGCGTTCTCCTTGAACAGCGCGCCGACCGCACCCGCGGTCAGCAGGAACCGGACCGCGGCGTCGTCGTCGAAACCCGGCAGGAAGCGGTGGGCGTAGTGCAGCACCGCCGGCACGATCCCGGCGGCACCGTTGGTCGGGGCGGTCACCACCCGCCCGCCCGCGGCGTTCTCCTCGTTGACCGCCAGGGCGTAAAGGGTCACCCACTCCATCGCATCGGCGGTGTCGTCCAGGCTCGCCCGCAGTTCCCGGGCCCTTCGGCGGACCTTGAGCCCACCGGGCAGCACCCCGCCGGTGCGCACGCCCTGCTCGACGCACTCGCGCATCACCTGCCAGATGTGCAGCAGGTGCGCGCGGGTCTCGGCCTCGGTGCGCCAGGCGGCTTCGTTGGCCAGCACGACGTCGCTGATGCGCAGCCCGGTGCGGGTGGTGTGGGCGAGCAGTTCGGCGGCGGTGCTAAACGGGTGGGCCACCGGGGTGGCGTCCTCGACCAGCACCGGGTTGCCCGTTTCGTCCTCGTCGAGGACGAAACCGCCGCCGACCGAGTAGTACTCGCGGTGCACGAGCCGCGCACCGTCCTCGTCGACGGCCTCGAAGGTCATGCCGTTGCTGTGGAACTCCAGCCGCTTCCTGCGGTGCAGCACGACGTCGGTATCCACGTCGAAGGCGATCTTGTGCTCGCCGCCGAGGCTGATCCGGTGCTCCTCCCGCACCGCGCGCACCTGCGGTTCCACGGCCACCGGGTCGACCAGGTGCGGCTGCTCCCCGGTCAGCCCGAGCACGACGGCCTTGACGCTGCCGTGCCCGTGCCCGGTGGCGCCCAGCGAGCCGAACAGCTCGCACCGCACCCGCGCGACCCGGGGCATCGCCCCGGACTCGCGCAGGTGGTCGACGAACAGGTTCGCCGCCCGCATCGGCCCGACGGTGTGCGAACTCGACGGCCCGATGCCGACCTTGAACAAGTCGAAGACGGACAGGCTCATGTGTGCTCCATCTGGTCGTGGACGGCGTTCGGCTCGGTGCTGGCGGTCATCGGCGGATGCGGTGCATCTCGGGGTCGACCAGCGGTTCTGCCGCGACCGTGGCCGAGACCAGGCGGTCGAAGTACTTGATCTGCACCTGCGTTCCGACCTCGGCTGCGGCCGGGAGCCAGGCGTAGGCGATCGGCGTGCCGAGGGTGTGGGCGAAGGCCGCCGAGGTGACGTAGCCGGCGGGCTCGCCGTCGAGGAACACCGGCTCGGAACCGAGGACGACGCTGCGGCCGTCGTCGATCGTCAGGCACGCCAGCCGCCGCTCGACGGAGTCGGGCTCGATGCCCGCCAGGGCCTCGCGGCCCACGAACTCGCCCTTGTTCATCCGCACGGCGAACCCGACACCGGCCTCGTAGGGGTTGTGCTCGGTGGTCATGTCCGCGCCCCACGCGCGGTAGCCCTTCTCCAGCCGGAGGCTGTTGAACGCGGCCCGCCCGGCGGCCACCACCCCGAGGTCGCGGCCGGCCTCGAAGAGGACGTCCCACAGCCGCTGCCCGTACTCGGCGCTGGTGTAGAGCTCCCAGCCCAGCTCGCCGACGTAGGACACCCGCATGGCGGTGACCGGGATCCCGGCGATGTGGATCTGCTTGCAGCGGAAGAACTTCAGCCCCTCGTGCGACAGATCGTCGCGGCTCAAAGGCTGCACGAGGTCGCGCGCCAGCGGGCCCCACACGCCGATGCAGCAGGTGCCGCCGGTGATGTCGCGCAGCGCCACGCTCCCGTCCTCGGGCAGGTTGCGCCGCATGTACTCGTGGTCGAGGTTGCCGTTGGCGCCGACCTGGAACAGCTGCTCGCCCAAGCGCGCCACGGTGAGGTCGCTGCGCACGCCGCCGGCCTCGTCGAGCATCAGCGTGTAGGTCACCGACCCGACCGACTTGTCCACCTTGTTGGTGGTCAGCCGGTCCAGGAAGGCCAGCGCACCGGGTCCGCTGACCTCCAGGCGCTTGAGCGAGGTCATGTCGTAGAGCGCGACGGCGGTGCGGGTCTTCCACGCCTCCACCGCGGCGACCGGGCTGTGGAACATCGCCGACCAGGCGTCCCGCGACGGCGGCTGCCACTCCATCGGCAGGTCCTTGACCAGCGGTGCGTTGGCCTCGAACCAGTGCGGGCGTTCCCAGCCGTGGGCTTCCAGGAACACCGCACCGAGCTCCTGCTGACGCGCGTGGAAGGGGCTGACCCGCAGCTCGCGCGGTGAGAACTTCGGCTGCAGCGGGTGCTTGACGTCGTAGATCTCCACGAAGTTGCGCGAGGAGGTCTCCTCGACGTAGTCGGGCGCGGTCTCGATCTCGTCGAAGCGGTGCACGTCGCAGCCGTGCAGCTCGACCTCGCTGCGCCCGTCGACCAGCAGCTGCGCCACCGAGCGGGCCACACCCGCGGAGTGGGTGACCCACACGGCCTCGGCGATCCAGAACCCCTGCACGTCAGGGGATTCGCCGACCAGCGGCCCGCCGTCGGGGGTGAAGGAGAAGACCCCGTTGAAGCCGGTCTCGACCGTGGCGGTCTCCAGCGCGGGCAGCAGCTGCTTGCTGTGCTCCCAGGACGGCGCGAAGTCCTCCTCGGTGAACGGCAGCATCGAGGGCATCGCCCGCTCGGAGGTCTCCTCGTCCTGCGGCAGGTCAGCGAGCCGCACCGGCATCGGGCGGTGCGCGTAGGTGCCGATGCCCAGGCGGTCGACGTGCTCGCGGTAGTAGAGGTCGCGGTCCTGGTGGCGCAGGATCGGCAGGTTGGCCTCGGTGCGCTCGTCGTTGCGCCCGGCGAGTTCGGGCAGCGGCGCGGTCTTGGCGTACTGGTGGGCCATCGGCAGCAGCGGTACCGTCATGCCGACCATCTCGCCGATCGCCTGACCCCAGAAACCCGCGCAGGACACCACGATGTCGGCGGGGATATCGCCGTGATCGGTCTCCACCCCGGTGACCCGGCCGTGGCTGTGGTTGACGCCGGTGACCTTCACCGCCCCGCGGAACCGCGCGCCGCGCGCCACCGAGCGCCGCGCCAGCGCGACCACGGCGCGGGCGGCCTTGGCCAGACCGTCGGTGGGCGTGTGGAAGCCGCCCAGGACCTTCTCGACGTCCAGCAGCGGGTGCAGCTTGGCGCACTCGTCCGGCCCGATGACCTCGCCCGGAACGCCCCACGAGGTGGCCCAGCCCTGCTTGCGGTGCAGGTCGGCGAGCCGTTCGGGGGTGGTGGCGATCTCCAGGCCGCCGACCTGGTTGAAGCAGGTGCCGCCGTCGTCGTCGAGGCCCTGCAGCTTCTCGACGGTGTAGGTGGCGAACTCGGTCATCGTCTTCGACGGGCCGGTCTGGTAGACGAGGCCGGGCGCGTGCGAGGTCGAGCCGCCGGTGAGCGGCAGCGGCCCCTGGTCGAGGACGGTCACCTGGTTCCACCCGCGGCTGGTGAGCTCGTCGGCCAGGTTCGCGCCAACGATCCCGGCTCCGATGATGACGACGCGTGGGGTCGTGCTCATGCTGGTCTCCTAACGGGGCGGCGGGGTCTGAAGCTGGGGAAGATCCGCCTGCGGCGAGGCGGAGAAGCGTTGCGAGATCAGGAGTTCCGGCACCGGACGGAGCCGCGCGAACATCATCAGCGACCTCTGCACGAGGACTGATATATCAACTGCGCATCACGGTAAGCGGCCGCGCTCCCCCGGTCAACACGTGGCCGAAAATTCCGCCGCAACCCGATCGAGCGACTGCCGCCAGACCCGAGCACCACCGGAATCGCCATGACGAGAGCAGCGGTTTTCACCGCTGCAGCGCGAGGGGCTTGACCGCGCGGCGTGCGGTGCTACCTTGGTATCCATCTGATATGTCAGTTGTCTTTTAGCGCCTCTCCCCTGTTGGGCACCTGTTCCACCGCACCTCGAACGGAGGGCTCTCATGCCGCGCACGCCCGGCGCCGAGCTACCCGAGCACCCGGACTGGCTCTGGGGCCCCGCCGACCCGAAACCCTCCTACGACGTGGTGATCGTCGGCGGCGGGGGTCATGGGCTGGCCACCGCCTACTACCTCGCGGTCAACCACGGCATCACCAACATGGCGGTGCTCGAAAGCGGTTGGCTCGCAGGCGGGAACATGGCCCGCAACACCACGATCATCCGCTCCAACTACCTCTGGGACGAAAGCGCCGGGCTCTACGAGCACGCGCTCAAGCTCTGGGAGGGCCTCGAGGAGGAGCTGGACTACCCGCTGCTGTTCTCCCAGCGCGGCGTGCTCAACCTCGCCCACTCGCTGCAGGAGGTCCGCGACAGCGTCCGGCGCGTGGGGGCCAACCGCCTCAACGGCATCGACGCCGAATGGCTCGACCCCCAGCAGGTCGCCGAGATCTGCCCGATCCTCAACACCTCCCCCGACCTGCGCTACCCCGTCATGGGCGCCACCTGGCAGCCCCGCGCCGGCATCGCCAAGCACGACCACGTCGCCTGGGGCTTCGCCCGAGCGCTGGACCGGATGGGCGTGGACCTGGTGCAGAACTGCCAGGTCACCGGCTTCGAACGGGTCGGCGACCGGATCGTGGGCGTGAAAACCACGCGCGGCGACATCGCCACCGGCAAGGTCGCGCTGGCCGCCGCTGGGCACACCTCGGTACTGGCCGACGAGCTCGGGCTGGCGCTGCCGATCCAGAGCCACCCGCTGCAAGCGCTGGTCTCCGAACTGCTGGAACCGGTGCACCCGACAGTGGTCATGTCCAACGCCGTGCACGTCTACGTCAGCCAGGCCCACAAGGGCGAACTCGTCCTCGGTGCCGGCATCGACGCCTACAACTCCTACGGGCAGCGCGGCTCGTTCCACACCATCGAGCGGGAACTGACCGCGGCCGTGGAGCTGTTCCCGATGTTCGCCCGCGCGCACGTGCTGCGCACCTGGGCAGGTGTGGTGGACGTGACCCCCGACGCCTCGGCGATCATGGGCCTGACCCCGTTCGAGAACCTCTACATCAACTGCGGTTGGGGCACAGGCGGTTTCAAGGCCACACCCGGTGTCGGCTGGTGCTACGCCCACACCATCGCCCACGACGAACCGCACCCGCTCAACGCCCCGTTCAGCCTCGACCGGTTCACCACCGGAGCCCTGGTCGACGAACACGGCGCAGCCGGTGTCGCGCACTAGGAGGAGCCCGCCATGATGTTGATCCCCTGCCCGTGGTGCGGGCCGCGCAACGAGACCGAGTTTCACTACGGCGGACAGGCCGACGTGTCCTACCCGGCCGAACCGCACGCGGTGTCCGATGTGGACTGGGCGCGGTTCCTGTTCTACCGCGCCAACCCTAAGGGAACCTTCGCCGAGCGGTGGAACCACCAGGCGGGCTGCCGCCGCTGGTTCACCGTCCGCCGGGACACCCGGACCAACGAGATCTTCCACGACGACGGGGCGGTGACGAGGTGAGCAACGAGTTCAGGCTGCCCGCAGGCGGCCGGATCGACCGGGAGCAGGTCCTGCGCTTCCGCTTCGACGGGCGCGACTACGAGGGCTACCAGGGCGACACGCTGGCCTCGGCGCTGCTGGCCAACGGCGTCCACCAGGTCACCACCAGCATCAAGCACGGGCGCCCGCGCGGAATCATGGCCGCAGGCCCCGAAGAACCCAACGCGCTGGTGCAGCTCGACGAACCGTTCCCGGAGCCGATGCTGACCGCCACGACCGTCGAGCTGCGCGACGGCCTGGCCGCCACCGGCCTGCCCGGCCAGGGGCGCCTGGCCACCGAAGCCGACCCCGCCCGCTACGACGCGAGGCACGCCCACTGCGACGTGCTCATCGTCGGCGGCGGCCCCGCCGGCCTGGCGGCCGCGCTCAGCGCCGCCCGCAGCGGGGCCCGGGTGATCATCGCCGACGCCAGCACCGAGTTCGGCGGGCAGCTGCTGGGCATCGGCGAAGACCTCGCCGGCAAGCCCGCCGCGAGCTGGATCGCCCGCGTCGTGGCCGAGCTGGAAGCTTCGCCGGAGGTCACCGTCCTGCCGCGCACCACGGTGTTCGGCCACCACGACCACAACTACCTCGTGGCCGTCGAGCACCACGGCGAGGACTCCTACATCCGGCAGCGGACCTGGCACATCCGGGCCCGCGAGGTCGTGCTGGCCACCGGATCGCACGAGCGGCCGCTGGTGTTCCCCGGCAACGACCGGCCCGGCACCATGCTCGCCGGAGCCGCCCGCACCTACCTGCACCGCTACGGCGTGCTGCCCGGCAAGCAGGCCGTCGTGTTCACCACCAACGACAGCGCCTACGCCGCCGCCATCGACCTGCACGACGCCGGGGTCGAGATCACCGCGGTGGTCGACGTGCGGCCGGTCGTCTCCACGGTGTGGGCCACGCGCTGCGTCGAGCGCGGCATCCCCATCCGCAACGGCTCGGCCATCATCGGCACCTGCGGCACCGACCGCGTGACCGGCGCGACCGCCCAGCGCCTCGACGACTCCTCGATCGCCGAGCTCGACTGCGACCTGCTGCTGGTCTCCGGCGGCTGGAACCCGGCGGTGCACCTGCACAGCCAGTCGCGCGGAACCCTGCGCCACAGCCCCGAGATCGGCGCGTTCGTGCCCGCCCGCAGCGCCCGCGGCGTGCGCTCGATCGGCGCTGCGGCAGGCGTTTTCGCCACCTACGACTGCCTGCGCACCGGGTCCGAGGCCGGCAGCGACGCGGCGCGCGACGCCGGGTTCGACGCCGACTTCGCCGAGGTCCCCACCGCCGCCTCTCCCCCGGTCGCCGCTGCCCAGCCCACCTGGCTGATCACCGCCGCGGCCGAGGACGAGCAGTACGTGGACCTGGCGCGGGACGCGACGGTCGCCGACGTGCGCAAGGCCGTCGGGGCCGGCATGGACTCGGTGGAGCACATCAAGCGGTTCACCACCATCGGCACCGCCCACGACCAGGGCAAGACCTCCGGCGTCCTGTCCTCCGGGGTGATCGCCGCGCTGCTGGGCGTGGAGCTCTCCGAGGTGGGTGCCACGACCTTCCGCCCGCCCTACACCCCGGTGGCCTTCGCCGCCCTGGCCGGCCGCGACCGCGGCGACCTCTACGACCCGATCCGGGTCACCGCGATGCACGACTGGCACGTCGAGCAGGACGCGCCGTTCGAGGACGTCGGCCAGTGGAAGCGCCCGTGGTACTACCCGCAGCCGGGTGAGGACATGCAGGCCGCGGTGCTGCGCGAGTGCGACGCGGTGCGCACGGCCGTGGGCATGCAGGACGTCTCCACGCTCGGCAAGATCGACGTGCAGGGCCCGGACGCCGCCGAATTCCTCGACCTCGTCTACACCAACAAGATGAGCACCCTGAAGGTCGGGCGCATCCGCTACGGGCTGATGTGCACCGCCGACGGCATGGTCTTCGACGACGGCACGGTCATGCGCACCGACGAGCAGCGCTACCTGATCTCCACCACCTCCGGCGGCGCGGCCGGCGTGCTGGAGTGGCTGGAGGACTGGCTGCAGACCGAGTGGCCGCACCTGCGCGTGCACCTGACCTCGGTCACCGAGCAGTGGGCCACCATCGCCCTGGCCGGTCCGCGCTCGCGCGAGGTGCTGGCCAAGGTCAGCTCGGGCATCGAGCTGGACAACGAGTCCTTCCCGTTCATGGCCTGGACCGACGGGATTGTCGCGGGCCGGCAAGCCCGGGTGTGCCGGATCAGCTTCTCCGGCGAGCTCGCCTTCGAGATCAACGTGCCCCGCTGGTACGGCCGCGAGGTGTGGGAAACCCTGCACGACGCCGGAGTCCCGTTCGGCATCACGCCCTACGGCACCGAGACGATGCACGTGCTGCGCGCCGAGAAGGGTTTCCCGATCGTCGGGCAGGACACCGACGGCACGGTCACCCCGCACGACCTCGGGATGAGCTGGGCGGTGTCGAAGAAGAAGGACGACTTCCTCGGCATGCGCTCGTACACCCGCGCCGACACCGCCCGCGCCGACCGCAAGCACCTGGTCGGCCTGCTGCCCCCCGCCGACGGCGAGGTCGTGCCGGAGGGATCGCAGCTGGTCGAGGCCGGGGAGCTGCCGGAACCGCCGGTGCCGATGCTCGGGCACGTCACCTCCAGCTACCGCAGCGCCGCCCTCGGCCGCCCCTTCGCCCTCGCGCTGGTCAAGAGCGGGCGCGACCGCATCGGGCAGACCATCTACAGCCACGTCGGCGACCGGCTGGTGCCCGTGGAGATCACCGAACCGATCTTCTACGACAAGGAAGGAGCCCGCCGCGATGGCTGAGCTCTACGGCGAATCCCCCCTGGCGGCCCACGCCGAGGAGCTGGCCGGTTCCTCGGTGCCCGGCCAACTGCGACTGTCCGAAGTGGCCTTCACCGCCCAGGTCACGCTGCGGGTCGATCCGAAGAGCCCCGCGGCGGAGCGGATCGGCACCGCGCTCGGCGCGATGCTGCCCAACCAGGCCGGGCAGGTGGCGCGCACCGAACGGCTGCTCGTCGCCTGGCTCGGACCCGACGAGTGGCTGCTGATCGGCCCGGAAGGCGAGGCCGACCAGCTCCAGACCACCCTCACCCAAGCCCTGGGTGACGAGCACGGCGCGGTCGTGGACGTCTCCGCGCACCGCACGATCATCGAGGTTTCCGGCCTGCGAGCACCGGAGCTGCTGGCCAAGGGCTGCGCCCTGGACCTGCACCGGCGCAACTTCGGCCCGGACCGGTGCGCCCAAACCCTGCTGGCCCGCGCCGGGGTGCTGCTGCTGTGCCGCGAGGCCGAACCGCCGAGCTACTGGATCTTCGTGCGCGCCTCCTTCGCGCGCTACCTCGCCGACTGGCTGCGCGACGCGGCCGCCGAGTACCACCAGACCCGTTGAACAGGAGCGTTGACGTGACCGAAGCACGCGCAGTGGTGTCCACCGGAAAGGGCAAGCCGGTCGAGGTCACCACCATCCACGTCCCCGACCCCGGTCCGGGCGAGGCCGTGATCCGGGTGCAGGCCTGCGGCGTCTGCCACACCGACCTGCACTACCGCGAAGGCGGCATCAGCGACGACTACCCGTTCCTGCTCGGCCACGAGGTCGCCGGGGTCGTCGAGCAGGTCGGCGACGGCGTGGGCAACGTCGAGCCCGGTGACTTCGTGGTGCTCAACTGGCGCGCGGTGTGCGGCAACTGCCGGGCCTGCAAGCGCGGCCGCCCGCAGTACTGCTTCGACACCCACAACGCCGCCCAGCCGATGACGCTGGGCGACGGCACCCCGCTCTCGCCCGCGCTGGGCATCGGCGGGTTCGCCGAGCGCACGCTCGTCCACTCAGGACAGTGCACGAAGGTCGACCCGGCTGCGCGGCCGGCCGTTGCCGGACTGCTGGGCTGCGGCGTGATGGCCGGCATCGGCGCCGCGGTCAACACCGGGCAGGTCGGTCCCGGCGACTCGGTGGCCGTCATCGGCTGCGGCGGCGTGGGAGACGGGGCGATCACCGGCGCGGCGATGGCCGGGGCGCGGCGGATCATCGCGGTGGACAAGGATCCCGAGAAGCTGGCGTGGGCGCGGGAGTTCGGCGCCACGCACACCGTCAACGCCTCCGAAGCCGACACCGTCGAGGCCATCCGCGAGCTCACCGGCGGCCACGGCGCCGACGTGGTCGTCGACGCGGTCGGCGTCCCGGCGACCTACCAGCAGGCGTTCTACGCCCGCGACCTGGCCGGCACCGCGGTGCTGGTGGGCGTGCCGACTCCGGAGATGACGCTGGAGCTGCCGCTGCTGGACGTCTTCGGCCGCGGCGGAGCGCTGAAGTCCAGCTGGTACGGTGACTGCCTCCCCGAACGGGACTTCCCGATGCTCACCGAGCTCCACCTGCAGGGCCGGCTGCCGCTCGAGAAGTTCGTCAGCGAGGAGATCTCCCTTGACGATGTTGAAGCGGCCTTCGCGAAGATGGGCCGTGGCGAAGTGCTGCGTTCGGTGGTGACGTTCTGATGGGCATCCGGCTCGACCACGCCACCGTCGAGGGGAAGTTCTCCCTCGACGGCGAGGTCCACGAAGTCGAGAACAACCTCTGGGTCGTCGGCGTCGACGACCAGTGCCTGGTCATCGACGCACCGCACGACGTCGCGGCGGTCCGCGAGCTCATCGCGGGCCGCGAGGTGATGGCCGTGCTGGCCACCCACGCCCACGACGACCACGTGCGGGTCGCCCCGCAGCTGGCCGACGCCGTCGGCGCCCCGATCTACCTGCACCCGGCCGACCGGCCGGTGTGGGAGCTCACGCACCCGACCCGGGAACCCGACGGGCGCCTGGTGGACCGCCAGACCTTCCACCTCGGGCGGTTGAACCTGCAGGTCATGCACACGCCCGGTCACAGCCCGGGTTCGGTGTGCTTCTACTGCCCGGACCTGGCGACCGTGTTCACCGGCGACACCCTGTTCGCCGGTGGACCGGGGGCCACCGGCCGCTCGTTCTCCGACTACGACACCATCGTCGCCTCGATCCGCAACCGGCTGCTGCCGCTGCCGCCGCGCACCAGGGTCCGCCCCGGGCACGGTCCCGGCACCACGATCGGCGAGGTCGTGGAGCAGTTCGACGAGTGGGTGTCGCGGTGAGCGCGGCCCTGGCCGGCGCGCTGCGCAACGCCTCCTACGAGGTCCTGCCGTTCCGCAGCACCGAGGAGAAGGTCCTCGCCCACGTCCCGCGCGACGTGCCGCTGACGATCACCACCACCGAGGCCCGCGGGCTGGAACCGACGATCGACCTGGCCGTGCGGCTCGGCAAGAACGGCTACACGGCCGCTCCGCACCTGGCGGCGCGGCTGGTCCGCGACCGCGCGGAGCTCGACGAGATCGCCGAGCGCCTGCTGGAATCGGGTGTGGAGCGGCTGTTCGTCGTCGGCGGTGACGCCGCCGAGCCGGCCGGGGAGTTCTCCGACGCCGAGGGCCTGCTGCTCGCCCTCGCCGAGGGCGAGCACCGCTTCGCCCACATCGGCATCGCCGGCTACCCGGAGGGCCACGGCAAGATCCCGGACGCGGTCATCTCGGAAGCGTTGCGGCGCAAGACCGATCACGCGGACGAGATCGTCACGCAGCTGTGCTTCAACCCCGACACCACCATCGACTGGGCCACCGGCCTGCACGCCTCCGGCGTCGGCACGCCGGTGCGCGTGGGCATTCCCGGCAGCGTCAACCGGCAGAAGCTCATCCGCGTCTCGGCCGGTCTGGGACTCGGGCAATCCGCGCGGTTCCTGGCCAAGCAGTCGGCGATGTTCTGGCGCTTCTTCGTGCCCAGCGGCTACCGCCCGGACAAGCTCGCCACCGCCCTGTCCACCCAGATCACCAAGCCCGGCAACAACATCAGCGGCTTCCACATCTTCACCTTCAACGACCTCGAAGGCACAGAACGCTGGCGGCAGAACCAGCTCGCCCGCCTGAACTAGACCTCAGCTCTGCTTGCGGGCCTTCTTGGCGGCGCGGCGCATCTGGATCATCCGCGCCGTGCCCGCCAGCCACACCAGGACGCCCCCGACGATGGCGGCGAACAGCAGCGCCAGGCCCAGCGGCAGGCTGAACTGCAGGCCCAGGAAGTGCACGGTCACCGACATGAAGTTCTGCGCGACGAAGATCAGCAGGAAGACCAGCACGACACCGGCCACCGCCAGCGCCGTCCACAGCACACCGGTGCGGCTCTGAGACGACGCCAGCTCGTGCTTGCCTGCCCCGGGCCGGCTTTCCCCGACCTTCTCCACGGCACCCGTGCCTCCGGAGCCCGGCCCGGTGGCGTCCGTCGCCGCGGCGTCCTTGGCGGTTCCGTTCCCGGTGGTGGCGTCCTCGGCGGTCGGGTCCAGCGCGCCGGACTCCCGCTCCGCACCGTTCCCAGCGCCCTTCGACCCGTTCTCAGACATGAGAACATCATCAACCCCAACCCGGGGCGCACCCCACGACACACACCGCCCCGTCACCGGTTCGATATCTCCCACCCCGCACAAGCCCACCCGATCACCCTCCGCGCACGCACCCCGCCGCCCGCACCGACCACCCACGCGCACCCCGACCCAACCGGACCCGCACCCGACCCCGGCTGCACCTCGCCAGGCGACGACCCGAGCGTAGGCATTCAAATTTCGCGCGAAATTCGACCGCCCCAGCCGGCACGGCACCCTGACCTGCACGTACACGCCCGAGCGCGGGGAACGTTTCACACTTCGCGCGAATTTCGACGGCGACGCGAAGCCTTCGAATTTCGCGCGAAATTCGAAGGGTGGGGGTGGCGTCAGGCGACGGTGGAACCGTGGGTCTGGAGGACTTCGGCGTTGGTCGCCAGCAGGTCGTAGGGGTCGTGGTCGGTGGTGTCGATCTCGGCGACGTGCCACGGGGTGGACGCGGTGGCGGCCAGGACCTGCTCGAGGTCGAGGGCTCCGGTGCCCAGCGGCGTCTGGGGCGTGTCCCGGGTGGCCGGGCCGTCCTTGAGGTGCACCGAGACCACCCGCGAGCCGAGGGTGCGCAGGACCTCGCCGGGGTCCGCTCCGGCCGCGACCGCCCAGTAGACGTCGAGCTCGGCGAGCACACCGGGGTGGGTGCGCTGCCAGAAGCGGTCGTAGGCGGCACCGCCGGCCACCTCCGCCCACTCGAACCAGTGGTTGTGGTAGCCCAGGGCGAGGCCGTCCGGGGCGTCGGCGGCGGCCTGACCGAGCACGTCGGCGAAGGCGTCCAGCGCCGCGGTGTCGGCGAAGGTCTCCTCACCGAAACCCGGGATCTGGCGCGGGTGCGGGATGAAGGCGGTCTCAGCGCCGAGTTCGGCGCACTCCTCGGCCAGTTCGGCCACGCTTGGCAGCGCGGCGTGCACGGCCGAGACCGCCAGGCCCGCGGCGTCGAGGTCGGCGCGGAGCTTGCGGGTGGCCGCCAGCCGCTCGGCCTGGCTCGTGCCCAGCGAGCCCAGCCCGAACGGTTCGACGTACCGGAACCCGATCTCGGCGAGCCGGGCGAGGGTGGCGGGCTGCTCGGCGGCCAGCTGGTCGCGGACGCTGTAGAGCTGAACGGACAGTGTCGGCAAGGTCCTCTTCCTCCCAGGAGAGCGGATCAAGCCACGATCAGCGGCCGCAGGCTCCGCTGCGCGATGCGCAGGCCCTGGGTGATGCGTTCGTCGTCGCCGCCCCACACCGGGTCCTCGTGCTCGACCGAGAGCGTGCCGGTGAACCCGTGCTCGTAGAGCCGGTCGACGACCTTGGGCCAGTCAACCTGGCCGAGACCGGGCACCCGGTAGCGCCACCAGCCCATGTCCCACGGGTTGCCGACCTTGTCGACCTTGCCGAAGAAGCCGTAGCGGTTGCGCGCGCCCGCATCCAGCTCGACGTCCTTGGCCTGGGCGTGCACGATCCGGTCGATGTAGGGAGCGATGGTCTCCACCGGGTCGATCCCGATCCAGGTCAGGTGCGACGGGTCCCAGTTGAGGTAGAAGCCCAGCGAGAACATCCACTCCCACAGCTCCGGCGAATAAGCCAGGTTGCCGGGGTAGCCGTCGGGGTGCCAGCCCTCCATCACGCAGTTCTCCACGATGAGCTTCACCCCGCGCTCACCGGCGTAGTCGACCAGCTCGGGCAGCACCCGCTGCCCCTCGGCGAGGTTGTCGGCCACCGATTTGGTCCAGTCCCGGCCGATGAACGTCCCCACGTAGGGCACGCCCAGCGCTTGGGCGGCGTCGATGGAGTGCTTGAGGTGGGTGCGGATCTCCTCGCGGCGCGCGGGATCGGGGTGCAGGTTGTTCTCGTAGTAGGCCAGCGCCGACAGCTCCAGGCCGTAGCGCTCGAACAGCTGCGTGGTCTCGTCGACCTGCTGCGATCCGAACTCGGCCACCGGCAGGTGCGCGGCCTCGAAGTCGCGGCCGCCGGTGCGCGGCCAGACCGCGACCTCCAGCGCCTCGTAGCCGTTGACCTTCGCCCAACCGGCGAGCTGTTCCAGCGTCCACTGCGGAAGACACGCGGTGAGCATTCCGAGTCGCATCATCACACCTTCGTCCAGGAGCCGTTTCCGGAAGCGCGCACGACGGCCTCGACCAACCTGGCCGAGCGGAGCCCGTCGGTGAACGTGGGGAGTCCTTCGGGTTCGTCGCCGTCGATGGCGGCGTAGGTGTCGGCCACGAACGCGTCGAAGCAGTCGGCGTAGCCCTGCGCGTGCCCGGCCGGCAGCTTGGAGAGCCGGCGGTGCTCGGCGGATCCGGTGCCGATGTCGCGCACCAGGACGCGGTTGCCCTCAGCGCCGCCGAGCCAGACCTGCTCGGGGTTCTCCTGGTCGAACACCGCGCTGCCGCCCGAGCCGTCGAGCTCGAACCACAGCCGGTTCTTCCGGCCCGCGGCGACCTGCGAGATCGTGGCCGAGGCGAGCACGCCGGTGCCGGTGCGCAGCAGCAGCGCCGCGGTGTCCTCGGTGCGCACCTCGACGCGCTCAGCCGTGTCGCCCCTGGGGCCGCTGAAGCTGGCTCCGCCCGCGGCCGGTCGGGTGGGCACGGCGATGGAGAACTCGGCGAAGACGTCGGTGAAGGTCTCCCCCGACACCCATTGCACGAGGTCGCACCAGTGCGAGCCGATGTCGGCGAACGCCCGCGACACCCCGCCCCGCTCGGGGTCGACGCGCCAGCCGGAGGCATCCGGGTCGAGCATCCAGTCCTGCAGGTAGCTGCCGTGCAGCAGGTGCCAGTCACCGAACTCGCCGGCCTGCCGCCGGGCCCGGATCTCGCGCACCAGCGGGTGGTAGCGGTAGACGAAGGGCACGGTGGCCACGAGTCCGCTGGTGTCCGCGGCGGCGGCCATCCGCTCGGCCTCCGCCAGCGAGATCCCCAGCGGTTTCTCGCAGATGACGTGCTTGCCCGCCGCCAGCGCGGCCTCGGCGAAGGGCGCGTGGGTGGCGTTGGGGGTGCAGATGTGCACGACGTCGACGCGCTCGTCGGCGAGCACCTCGTCGACGGAGGCGAAGGCGCACACGCCCCACTCCCCCGCCTTCTCCAGCGAACGCTGCGGTGTGGACGCCAGCACGCCGACGATCTCGGCGCCGACCAGCAGCGCGGAGCGCCGGTGCACCTCGCCGATCATCCCGGCGCCCACGATCGCCGCGCCGCGCCTGGACTTCCCAGGGCTCACGCGCCTGCCTCCTCGTAGTCGGATCAACGAACAACGACGGGTGTCTCACGCCCGATTTTCGTCACCGCTCACGCTAGGACCCCTTTTTTAAGCCGACAAGGGCTATCATTTATTTTCTTTTCGGTCATAAATCAGCCCTAAATCGGCCAAGAGGGGGCCAGCATGGGATGGGAACCGGTCCGGCTCACCGTGCCGAGAACGTCCGGGCGCGCCGACGGCGACCTGGTGCTCAGCGGCCTGACCAGGCTGATCGCCTCCGGCACCGCCGAAAGCCGCGCCGAACTGGTCAAGCGCACCGGCCTGGCGCGCTCCACGGTCAACAGCCACCTCGACGCCCTCATCACCTCCGGAGTCGTCGCCGAACGAGGCGCGGTGGGCGGCGGCGGCCGCGGCCGACCCGCGCACCGGCTGACCATCGCCCCGCGCGCCGGGGTCGTGCTCGCCGCCGACGTCGGCGCCCACAGCACCCGCCTGGCCGTGGCCGACCTCGGCCAGGACCTTCTCGCCGAGCAGCAGGTCGCGCTGGACATCTCGGTCCGGCCGGAGAAGGCCCTCGACGTGCTCACCGAGCAGCTGCGCGCACTGCTGCGCAACAGCGACATCGCCACCGACGAGGTCAAAGCCCTGGTCATGGGCCTGCCCGGACCGGTGGACCCGCGCATGGGCATGCCGGTGCGCCCGCCGATCATGCCCGGCTGGGACGGCTTCCCGGTCGGCGACACGATGGCCGACCGGTTCGACTGCACCGCCTCGGTCGACAACGACGTGAACCTCATGGCGCTGGGCGAGGCCCGCGCGCTGCCCGCCGAGGAATCACCGCTGCTGTTCCTCAAGATCGGCACCGGCATCGGCGGCGGCATCGTCTCGGCCACCGGCGAGCTGCACCGCGGCTCCGACGGCGCCGCCGGCGACATCGGGCACATCCGGGTCCCGGGCGCCGACGACGTGACCTGCCAGTGCGGCAACGTCGGCTGCGTGGAAGCGGTCGCCTCCGCCGCCGCCGTGCTGCGCGGGCTGCGCTCCGAGGCCGGCGGGCCGGAGACCATAGACGACCTGGCCCGGCTGCTGCGCGACGGCGACGCCCTCGCCATCCGCCGGATCCGCACCGCCGCGGCCACCATCGGCGAGGTGGTGGCGATGCTGGTGCACTTCTACAACCCGAAGCGGATCGTCCTAGGTGGACTGATCACCTCGGTCGGCGACGACCTGCTGGCCGGCATCCGCAGCGTCGTCTACCGCCGGGCGCTGCCGCTGGCGACCCGCCACCTGTCGCTGGCCAACAGCACCCTCGGCCGCTCTGCCGGACTCGCCGGCGCGGTGGTCGCCGGCATCGAGAACGTGCTGTCCCCGGAGGGAATTCCCGTCCTGGTCCGAGAGATCCCTTGACACCCCGCATCCGCGCGGCAACGATTTGATCCGTCTCACGCCGCCGTTTCGACCGGTGCCCGGGTCTGCCCGGCGTCACCGCCGACGAACCGCGAAGCGGAGACATCCATGCCTTCACCCCGGCCCTGGGCCGCCGTCGCCGCCGCGGCGCTGGTCCTCAGCGGCTGCGCGAGCGCTCCCCCGACCGGCCCGCCGGGCGAGCACGCACCCCCGGCCCACATCGCCGATCCCGCCTCAGCGCGGGGTGCGCGCGGCGAGGTGACCATCTGCGGTGTGCGCGACACCGGCGTTTTCGAAATCCTCACCCAGGAGTTCAACGCGCGCGGCACCGGGCTGACCGCGCGCTACATCGAGATCGGCCAGGACACCGACTCCACCCGCGCCCAGGCGTTGCAGCGGCTGGAGGGCGGCTCCTCGGAGTGCGACATCTACCTCACCGACGTGACCTGGACCAGCGAGTGGGCCACCCAAGGCTGGCTGCTCGACCACAGCAAGCTCACCGAAGGCCACCGCGACCGGCTGATCCCGTCCACATTGGAAACGGTCCGCTACGACGGGCGCGACTGGGCGGTGCCCTTCTACACCAACGCCGGACTGCTGTTCTACCGCGCCGACCGCGTTCCCCCGCCCACCACCTGGCGCGAGGTCTACGCCCAGGCCGGGCAGGACGGGTCGCAGCGGGTGGAGATGCAGGCCAAGCGCTACGAGGGGCTGACCGCCAACTTCCTGGAACTGCTCTACTCCGCCGGTGGTTCGGTGATCGACGACTCCGGGAGGGTCACCGTCGACTCGCCGCAAACCCGCGAGGTGCTGCGGCTGATGACCCAGGGCCTGGAATCCGGGGCCATCGACCGCGCGTGCCTGACCTACGACGAGGACTACGCCCGCCGCGCCTACGAGTCCGGCGCGGCCGGCTACCTGCGGCAATGGCCCAGCGCGCACAAGCTGATCGAGGAGACCCCGGCAGGGCCGGTCACCGAAGCGGTGGCGCTGCCGGCCTTCGATGAGCGCAGCAAACCGGCCGCGGTGCTGGGCGGCTGGAACCTCGCCATCGCGGCCAAGTCCGACGACCCGGGCGCGGCGATCGCGCTCATCGACTACGCCACCAGCGCGCAGTTCCAGAAGAAGATGGTGCTCGACACCGCCCAGGCCCCGGTGTTCGCCGCCCTCTACGACGACCCGCAGGTGCGCGCCGAGCTGCCGTTCATCCCCCAGCTCAAGGAGTCGCTGCTGCAGGCCAAACCGCGCCCGCGCTCACCGGTGTACGCGCAGGTCTCGCGCGCCATCTACGACAACGTCTACGAGGTGATCTCCGGGCAGACCGACGTGGAATCGGGCGTGCGGAAGATGGCCGCAGACGTCGAGACCGCCCAGGAGACGTTCTGATGAGCCGAGTCGACGCCCAGCAGCGGCGCACCGCGGTGTGGATGGTCTCCCCCGCCCTGGTGATCATGTTCCTGGTGGCCGCCGTACCGATCGGGTACGCGATCTGGCTGTCGCTGAACGTCTACAGCGTCCGGCACGCGGGCCTGTCGCAGTTCGTCGGGCTCAGCAACTACTGGAACGCGCTGCTCTCCGAGCAGTGGTGGCAGGCCTTCGGGCAGACCTTCCTGTTCGCCTTCACCTCGGTGGCCCTCGAAGTCGCGCTCGGCGTGGCGATGGCGCTGCTGCTCAACATGGCCTTCCGGGGACGCGGCCTGCTGCGCTCGGTGCTGCTGGTGCCCTACGCGGTGCTCACGGTGGTCTCGGCGATCACCTGGCAGGCCATGTTCGAGTCCAACCTCGGCCTGGTCACCGGGCTGCTGCGGGCGCTGGGCCTGCCCGGCGGCGAGCAGGTGTGGCTGGCCGAACCGGGCTACGCGATGGTGGTGATCATCGTCGCCGACGTGTGGAAGACCGCGCCGTTCGTCGCGCTGCTGGTCCTGGCCGGGCTGCAGGTGATCCCCGGCGAGGTCTACGAAGCCGCCGATCTGGACGGGGCCAGCCGCTGGCAGACGTTCTGGCGGGTGACCCTGCCGCTGCTGCGCCCGGCGATCGCGCTGGCGGCGATCTTCCGGCTGCTCGACGCGCTGCGGATCTTCGACCTGCCGTTCGTGCTGACCAAGGGCGCCAACGGCACCGAGACGATGTCGATGATCGCCTACCAGGAGTTGCGCGAGCAGCGGCTGATCGGGCAGGGCTCGGCGCTGTCGATCCTCACCTTCATCACCGTGATGGCCGTGTCGCTGGTCTACATCCGCTTCGCCGGCGGCAACATCCGCGAGGTCGCGGAGGAGGAGTCATGACCAGACCCCTGACGTTGCTGTTCGCGCTGCTGGTGATGCTGGCGTCGCTGGTGCCGTTCTACTGGCTGATCAACACCTCGCTCAAGACCGGCGCCGAACTGTCCTCCGGGTCGCTCTACCCCGGTTCGCCGTCGCTGCGCAACTACCTGGAAGTGCTGCAGGACGAGGACTTCCTGACCGCGCTGGGCAATTCGCTCGTGGTCGGGGTGGTCACGACAACGCTGGCGCTGCTGCTGGCATCGCTGGCGGCCTACGCGCTGGCGCGGTTGAAGCTGCCGCGCAAGGGGACCATCCTCGGCCTGGTGCTGTCGGTGACGACCTTCCCGGTGATCGCCATCGCCGCGCCGATGTTCAAGATCTGGAGCGACATCGGCCTCTACGACACCCTCGCCGGGCTGATCATCCCCAAGCTCACCTTCGCGCTGCCGATGGCGATCTTCGTGCTCACCTCGTTCTTCCGCGAAATCCCCTTCGAGCTGGAAGAATCCGCGCTGATCGACGGGGCCAGCCCGTTCACCGCGTTCCGCAAGGTGATCCTGCCGCTGGCCGTGCCGGGCATCGCCACCACCGCCATCCTCGTGTTCATCTCCGTGTGGAACGAATTCCTGCTGGCGGTCACCCTGACCTCCACCCCGGAGGCCAGGACCGTCCCGGTCGCCATCGCCTACTTCTCAGGAACCAGCGATTTCGACCACCCGATCGGCACGATCAGCGCGGCCTCGGTGCTCGTCACCCTGCCGCTGCTGGTGCTCGTGCTGGTCTTCCAGAAGCGCATCGTGGCCGGTCTCACCGCCGGCGCGATCAAGGGCTGAAACCACCGCAGAATGAAGGAGTCCGTGAGATGAGTGACCCCACGTTCCGGGTCGGAGTCGTCGGTGTCGGCTGGGCGGGACAGCAGCACCTCGCCGCCTACCAGGCGTTGCCCCACGTCGAGATCGTGGCGATCGCCGGGCAGGAGACCGACACGCTGGCCTCGCTCGGCCGGCAGTACGGCGCCCGGCACCTGTTCGACAGCTGGGAGCAGCTGGTCGAGCTGGAGGAGCTGGACGCGGTGAGCATCGCGGTGCCGAACTTCCTGCACGCGCCCATCGCCATCGCCGCGCTCAAGCGCGGGCTGCACGTGCTCAGCGAGAAGCCGTTGGCGCGCAACGGCATCGAGGGCAGGCAGATGGTCGAGGCCGCCCGTTCGTCCGGTCGGGTGCTCGACGTGGCGTTCAACCACCGGCTGCGCGGCGACATCCAGACCCTCGGCGAGATCATCCGCAGGGGGGAGCTGGGACGGCCCTACTACGCCAAGGCCTCCTGGATGCGGCGGCGCGGCATCCCCAAGATCGGCAGCTGGTTCACCAGCCGCGAGATGGCCGGAGGCGGACCGCTGGCCGACATCGGCGTGCACGTGCTGGACTACGCGCTGTTCCTGCTGGGCGAACCGAAGGTGGAGTCGGTCAGCGCGGTGACCTACGCCGAGCTCGGACCGCGCGACATCGGCGGCATGAAGTGGGAAACCGCGCAGGCCAAGGGCGGTTTCGAGGTCGAGGACTTCGCCTCGGCGTTCATCCGCCTGCACGGCGGCGGCACGCTGGTGCTGGAGACCTCGTGGGCGGCGTTCCGCAACCCCGTCGATCTCATCGACTTCAGCGTGCTGGGCACCGAGGGCGGCGCCGAGCTCAAGGCGATCGGCGCCACCAAGGCGCAGGTCGGCGACCTGCACGTCTACCGCGACGTCGACGGCGAGATCGCCGACTACCAGCCCACCGCCGAGCCCGGGCGCGCGCACGCGGCCGTGGTGGAGAACTTCGTGCGGGTGCTGGGCACTCCGGCGGAGTGGGCCGACAACGACGGGTCGCAGGCGCTGCGCCGCGCCGAGGTGATCGACGCCTGCTACCGCTCGGCCGCCGAGAAGCGGGAGGTGGCGGTCGCGTGAGCGGGCTGCGCATCACCGTCTGGAACGAGGGCGTGCACGAGGCGGAGCAGGATCCGCCGGTGATGGCCGAGATCTACCCGCACGGCATCCACGGCGCGCTGGCCGAGGGCATCCGGGAGGCGATGCCGGAGGCCACCGTGCGCACCGCGCTGCTGGCCGATCCCGAGCACGGGCTGGCCGAGGAGGTGCTGGCCGACACCGACGTCCTGCTGTGGTGGGGGCACCGCGCGCACGGCGAGGTCGACGACGCCGTGGTCAACCGGGTGCAGCGGCACGTGCTCGGCGGCATGGGGCTGCTGGTGCTGCACTCCGGGCACTTCTCGAAGATCTTCCAGCGGCTGCTGGGCACCACCTGCTCGCTGGGCTGGCGCGACGCCGCCGAGCAGGAGCTGGTGTGGACCGTGGCCCCGCACCACCCGATCACCGAGGGCGTGCCGAACCCGCTGGTGATCCCGGAGCAGGAGACCTACAGCGAGTTCTTCGACATCCCCGCCCCGGACGAGCTGCTGTTCCTCTCCTCCTTCGACGGCGGCGAGGTCTTCCGCTCGGGCGTGACGTTCTTCCGCGGCCACGGCCGCATCTTCTACTTCAGCCCCGGCGACCAGCGCTACCCCGTCTACCACCAGCCCGAGATCCGCAGGATCATCGCCAACGGCATCACCTGGGCCGCCCAACCCGACCGCCCCCGCACACCCCCGCAGGTGGCCAAGCTCGACCGCCACTGGCGCTGACCAGCAGCATTCGAATTTCGCGCGAAATTCGACCGGCCACATCCGGACTCGAACTTCGCGCGAAATTCGAAATTCGCACTCAGGTGGTGTTGGCCGGGTAGTAGTGCTTGGGGTCGCCTCGCTTGTCCGGTGGTGGGTAGTTGCGGGGTGGGGTTTCCACCAACGGGGCGTTCGCGGGGAGCCGGCCCTGAGCGCGGTGCCAGGCCGTGCGGGCGCGGGGGTGGTAGCGGAAGTGGAAGGGCACGAGGGTCCACAGCGCGGCGAAGGCGCGGCCCACCGCGCGCAGCAGCAGTTCGTCGCGGCGACTCCAGCGCAGGCCGAGCTTCTCGCGGATCGGCGGGTCGTAGCAGCCGGTGGTCAACCAGTGCATGAGCCGCACCGTCGGGCGCCGCAGGAGGCGCCACGCCGAATCCGGCAGCCACCGCAGCAGCGGGGGCGCGCCGATGCGGGAGAGGTCGCGGACGTTGAGGGTGGCCTTGTTGACCTCCAGCACGTCGCGGCACATGTGGTCCCAGTAGCGCTGGAAGCTCGGCCAGTCCGGCGGGACCGGGCGCATGCTCATGCCGTAGAGCCGGTACCACTGCACGCCCTCGGCGTAGACCTGTGCCTTCTGCTGCTCGGTCAGGGGTCTGCCGAGCCGCTCGTTGATCAGGATCGGCATCACCAGGAACGTCGCGTGCGCCCAGAAGAATGTCTCCGGGTTGAGCGCGTGGTAGGGCCTGCCCCGCCCGTCGACGCCCTTGATGCCGTTGTGGAAACCGCGCACCAGCCGCGCCGTCTCCGCAGCGCGCGGACCGTCGTAGACCACGCCGCCGATCGGGTACAGCGACCGGTAGAGCCGCTCCCAGCGCTCGTCGAAGAACTCCGAGTGCTCCTCCACCCCGGCGCCGAGCTGCGGGTGCATGTTCTGCATCGACCCGGCCCACAGCGCCAGCAGCAGCCCCCGCCAATCACCGAAGTAGCGCCACATCAGCGAATCCGGACCCAGCGGTTCGGGCATGCGGCGCTCCGTTTCGATCTGCGGACACCCGTTGTCGAAAGTAAGCGCGCCGACACGCAGCGTCAATGCCGCACGCCCGCACCGACACCGCCGCGACGACGCCTAGACTCGGGCACCGGAGGTGGTCCGGCCGTGATGAACAAGAGCCGACTCGGCATCCTGCTGGTGCGCACGCTGCTGTTCTTCGTCGTGGCGGTGGTGCTCGGCGTGATCAACGGCTGGCCCGCCTACGCGGTCGTCGCGGTGGCCCTGACCGGCGGTGCCGCGCTCGTGCAGTTCGGCGGCTGGCTGTGGATGCGCCGCGCCGAGCAGGACGAACCCGCCACCGAGCGGCCGGCGGCGCGCTCCGAATTCCTCTGACTGGCCTGAATTACCCCCCTGGGGTATAAAGGGTGGTGGGTCCACCGACCCAGGGGAGGTAAATCGATGCACGGCTACGCCCACAACAAGGACGACTACGCCAAGCGACTGCGTCGCATCGAGGGTCAGGTGCGCGGACTGGCGCGCATGATCGACGACGACGAGTACTGCATCGACGTGCTCACCCAGGTCTCGGCGACCACCAAGGCGCTGCAGGCCGTCGCGCTGGGACTGCTCGACGAGCACCTCAAGCACTGCGTGTCCGAGGCGATGTCCGAGGGCGGCGAGCAGGCCGAGGACAAGATCCGCGAGGCCAGCGACGCGATCGCGCGCCTGGTCAAGTCCTGACGGAGCCACCCGTGCGCACCGGAGCGCTCCGCTTCGCCCTGCTGCTGGCCCTGGCGCTGGGCGTGGTGCTGATGCACCACGTGCCCGCCCAGCACGACGCCCACCACCCGCAGCACTCCGCCGCCGCGCACGCCCAGGTCGAGATCTCCGACGACTCCGCCGCGCCCGACGGGCACGGCGCGCTGCACCTGTGCCTGGCCGTGGCCGCGAGCTTCCTCGCGCTGCTGGCCCCACGACTGCGACTGCTCCTCGGCACCATCGCCGAGATGTTGCTGCCCCGCCTCCGGCGCACACTGGAGCGGGCGCGACCTCCGGACCCCTTACCTCGGCGGCTCGCCGCACTCTGCGTACTCCGGCGCTGATCGGCGCTTGCGAACCGGCACGACCGGTCACGCCCGATCCAGCCAACCGAACACGAGGTAATTTCCGATGAAGCACGCCCGCACGGGCCTCGCCGCGCTCGGCGCCGCCCTGTCCCTGTCGTTCCTGGCCGGTTGCGGCCAGCCCGAGAACCCCGCTCCGGCGGCTCCCCCGGCGCAGACCGCGCCCGCGCACAACGAAGTCGACGTGATGTTCGCCCAAGGCATGCTGCCGCACCACCAGCAGGCCATCGACATGTCCCGGATGGCGGCCCAGAACGCCCAGTCCCAGCAGGTCAAGGACCTCGCCGCCCGCATCGAGGCGGCGCAGGGCCCGGAGATCGACAAGCTGGCGGGCTGGCTGCGCGACTGGAACGCCGGGCAGTCCGGCCACGGTGGCCACGGCGGTCACAGCGACCACAGCGGTCACGCGATGAGCGGGATGATGTCCACCGACGAGATGACGACGCTGAGCCAGACCAAGGGCGCTGAGTTCGACCAGAAGTTCCTGATGCTGATGATCAAGCATCACGAGGGTGCCGTGGCGATGGCGCGCACCGAGGTCGAGAAGGGCCGCTTCCCCGACACCCAGCAGATGGCGCGGGAGATCATGATCAGCCAGCAGTCCGAGATCGACTCCATGCGCACGATGCTCACCCAGCACTGAGCACCCGGCTGCCCGGGTCCCACGCGCCCGGGCAGCCCGCGTGGAACTCGGAATTCATGGAATTGTCACCGATTCCGGGAATAGCGTCCACAATAGAGAGACGTGTAACCCGCATCACAGCGAATTCCGCAATTCTGCGGAACAAAAGCCACTCCCACCACGCTCCCCCTCAGGTACCGAACGGAATTCCCGAGAGGAAGCGATGGAAGACGTTGCCGTGCACTCCCCGGAGGCACCGGCCCGGACCACCGAGGTCCGCGCCGACGAACCGACCGGGCTGAAGCGACTGCGCATCATCGTGGTGCTCGGGGCGCTGATCGCCCTGGGCCCGCTGACCATCGACATGTACCTGCCCGCGCTGCCCTCGATCGGCGCGGACCTGGGGGCACCGGACTCCACCGTGCAGCTCACCCTCACCGGAACGCTGCTCGGACTGGGGCTCGGGCAGCTGCTGATCGGCCCGCTCTCCGACGTCGTGGGCCGGCGCAAACCGCTCATCGCGGGCACCGCGCTGCACATCCTCGCCTCGCTGGCCTGCCTGGTCGCGCCCAACGTGGCGGTGCTCGGCGGGCTGCGGGTGATCCAGGGCGTCGGAGCAGCAGCGGCGATGGTGGTCGCGATGGCCGTGGTCCGCGACCTGTGGTCCGGGCGCGCGGCGGCCACCGCGCTGTCGCGGCTGATCCTGGTCATGGGCATCGCACCGATCCTGGCGCCGACGCTGGGCGGCGCGGTGCTGCTGTCGACCTCCTGGCGCGGGGTCTTCGGCGTGCTGGCCGCGCTCGGGGTGGCACTGCTGGTGCTGGCGGTGCTGGCGCTGCCGGAATCGCTGCCGCCGCGGCGCAGGCAGGACCCGCACTTCGCACCCGTGCTCAAGACCTACGGCACGCTGCTCACCGACCGCGAGTTCGTGCTGCTGCTGGTCGTGGCGGCGCTGGCCATGACGGCGCTGTTCTCCTACGTGTCGGGCTCGTCGTTCGTGCTGCAGGAGCAGTACGGGCTCAACCAGCAGAGCTTCGGCCTGGTCTTCGGCGCCGGAGCGGTCGCCCTCATCGGCGCCTCGCAGCTCAACGTGGTGCTGCTCAACCGCTTCACCACCATGCAGATCGTGGTGACCTCGCTGGTCGTGGCCACCCTCTCCGGCCTGGTCATGGTCGCGCTGACCACAACCGGAACCGGTGGACTGATCGGCTTCCTGGTGCCGTTGTGGCTGGTCCTGGGATCGATGGGCTTCGTGATGCCCAACGCCCCGGCACTGGCCCTGGGCCGCCACGGCGAGGCGGCGGGCACCGCCGCGGCGCTGCTGGGCGCCTGCCAGTTCGGCCTCGGCGCGCTGATCGCGCCGCTGGTGGGAGTGCTGGGCAACGACGGCCCGGCGATGGCGCTGATCATGACCGCCGGTGCGGCGATCGCCCTGGTGGCGCTGGCGGCGGTGGTACGACTCAGCAACCGAACCGTGGCCGCCGCTTGACACCGAATCGGGCCGATCGGGCATTAGCATCACGGCTGGGCGGTGCCACCGCCCAGCCGTGAGGAGGTTTGCGATGACCGAGCCCGACGAGGTCGACCTGGACAGGCCCAACGCGGCTCGGGTCTACGACTACTACCTCGGTGGCAGCCACAACTTCGCCGTCGATCGCCAGATGGGTGACGAGGCGATCGCGATGTGGCCGGAGCTGCCGCAGATCATGCAGGCCAACCGAGCCTTCCTGCGCCGGGCCGTGCACTACTGCGTCGAGCAGGGCATCCGCCAGTTCCTCGACCTGGGATCGGGGATCCCGACCGTGGGCAACGTGCACGAGGTGGCGCAGCTGGCCGCACCCGGCGCCCGCGTGGTCTACGTCGACACCGACCCGGTCGCCGTCGCCTACAGCAAGACGCTGCTCACCGACAACCCCGACGCCGACATCGTGCGGGCCGACGCGCGCGAACCGGACGAGGTGCTCGCCTCCCCCGAGGTCTCCGCCCTGCTGGACCTGGACCAGCCGGTGGCGGTGATGATGGTCGCGCTGCTGCACTTCATCGGCGATGAGTCCAAACCGCGCGAAGTCATCGCCCGCTACCGGGACGCGGTGGCGCCGGGCAGCTACCTGGCCATCTCGCACGCCACCGCCGAAGGCCGCCCGGACCTGGCCGGCGACCACGCAGATCTCTACCAGCAGCGGACCACGACTCCCATGACGTTCCGCTCGCGAACCGAGATCGGCGCGTTCTTCGACGGTTTCGAGCTGGTCGACCCCGGCCTGGTGTTCCTGCCGCAGTGGCGGCCGGTCTCGCCCGCCGAGGTCGGCGACAACCCGGAGCGACTCACCGCGCTGGTCGGCGTCGGCCGCAGGCTATGAGCGGACGCGGCGCTTGCGGCCGGTGAGCTTGTTGTAGATGACCAGCACGATCACCGCACCGATGACCGAGCCGATGAAGCCCGCCGGCTGGAAACCGCGCAGTCCCACCGTGAGCAGGCCGAACACGAAGCCACCGACGGCCGAACCGGCGACGCCGACCACGATCGTCATCAGCAGGCCGATGTTGTCCTTGCCCGGCACGATGGCGCGGGCCAGGAAGCCGGCGACCAGGCCGAACACGATCCAGCCGAGAATGTTCAGGAACACCGAGTTCCCCCGTTTCGTTTCGCGGACGCTGTGAATTCCCAGGCTACGCCGATCATGACCGCCCGGTCGCGGTGATCGTCTTCACCCGGGTTTCGCAGCGGTCACGAATCGGCTGATCTCGAGCATCGGGCCACTCGCCAAGCGCGGGTCCCGGCCGAGCCGGTGCGCGGCGTCCTCGCTGCGCTCGCCCTCGCCGTGCCAGCCGAGCTCGGCCAGCACCTCGGTCACGGGCGGGCGGCCGTCGTCGTGCAGGATCGCGCGGAGGTCCATGCCCTGCTTGCGGCCGAACTCGGCGATCTTCGGGTCGTCGAGGATCCTGCCGGTGTCGCCGAACTCCTCCACCGCCAACCGGCTGCCGGGTGCGGAGAGCTCAGTCATGGTCTCCAGGAGGGCTCGTTCGGCCTGCGCGGGCAGGTACGGCAGCAGCCCTTCGGCCAGCCACCCGGTGGGCGCGGTGAGGTCGAGGCCTGCGGCGATCAGCGCGGCGGGCCAGTCCTCGCGCAGGTCGACGCCCACGGTCCGGTGGTGGCACGCCGGTTCGAGGTGGTCGAGGTTCTCCCGCTTGAACTGCAGGACTTTGGACTGGTCCAGCTCGAACACCGCGGTGCCGGACGGCCAGTCGAGCCGGTAGGCGCGGGTGTCCAGGCCGGCGGCCAGGATCACGAACTGACGCACGCCGGATTCGGCCACCTCGGCCAGGAAGTCGTCGAAGACGCGGGAGCGCACGCCGATGTAGTGGTCGATGCGTTCGGCCCAGCTGCGTTCGTCGTCCGGGATGGCCGCCAGCGCCTCGGGCGTGGTCGGGAACGCCACGCCCTGCCCGGCCGCGCGCACCAGCGTCGCGGCGTGCGGGTCGTCGATCAACCGGTCGTGTCGGCAGCTCTCGATGGCGCGCACGGCGGCCACCGCCAGCGCGGTGCGGCCCACGCCGCTGATGATGTCCCAGTCCTGTTCGGCCACTCCCCGATCCTAGGACCCGCCGGCTCGCGGTGCCGTGGCCCGAAAGAACCTGCCGACCAGCTCCTTTCGGGTCGCGGGCCTCATTCGGGCTTGCGGGCCTCCACGAACCGGCTGGCATCGGTCATCTTCCCGAACATCCCGGCCAGGTCGCGGCCGTAGCGGGCGGCCTTGTCCTCGGCGCCTTCGACCTCGGTCTTCCAACCGAAGCCGCGCAGCACGTCGGGCGCCTCCGGGCGGTCGTCGGAGTGCAGCAGGTCGCGCATGTCCAGACCCCACTCCTGGCCGAAATCGGCGAGGTCGTCGTCCTCGAACAGGCTGCTGACGTCTGCGAAGTCCTCCACGGCCAGCCGGCTTCCCGGCGCTGACAGCTCGTCGATGCTCGACAGCAGCTGCTGCTCGGCCTCCGGCGGCAGGTACGGCAGCAGGCCCTCGGCCAGCCAGGCGGTCGGCGCTGCGGTGTCGAAACCGGCTCGGAGCAGCGCCGAGGACCAGTCCTCGCGCAGGTCGATCGGCACGGGCCGGTGCCCGCACTTCGGGGAGGCTGCCAGGCCGTCGAGGACGGTCTGCTTGAACTCAAGGACCTGGGGCTGGTCGATCTCGAACACGGTGGTGCCCGCGGCCCAGTCCAGGCGGTGGGCGCGCGCGTCCAGGCCGGAGGCCAGGATCACGACCTGCCGGATGCCGGCCTCGCCCGCGTCGGTGAAGAAGTCGTCGAAGCAGCGCGACCGCACGCCCATGTAGTCCTCCATCTTGGCCTGCGCCCAGATGGAATCGGCCGGCAGCTGCGCCACCTCCTGCGGTGAGGTCGGCATCGGTGCCGGGGCGTCGGCGGCCTTGACGAACGCCGCCGCGTAGGGGTCGGAGATGAGCCGGTCATCGCGGTGGGTTTCCAGCGCACGCGCGGCGGCCACGCCCAAGGCGGTCAGCCCGACGCTGGTCACGATGTCCCATTGCTGGCCCGTTGTCACGCTTGCGCCCTTTCCGACCCCGCCTCGCCCTGGGGGGCCTCATTCGTTCCGGTCATCCGCGCCGAACGCGCTGAGCAAATTTCGGTACTGCGTGACCGTAACAAGTTAGTTGTATAGCGCAACTAAATGTGCGTCAGGGCACATCTCAGAGCGGACGAACCGTCGAAAGCCGCTCAACCAGGCAAAAGCCACTCCGAACGGACATGAGCGGAAACAAGCGGCATCATTGCTCGGCAGGACCTGGCGCTCTCACCTTCCGAAAGGAATTCGGAGTTGAAAGGGCGAGAGGACGGGTCGCCATGAGCTCTCCGTTGCACCGGAGCAATGAGTTCCACCCATGTGGGTGATCAGCGGCCGAGCACATTGTGCCGTTCAGCGCATAGACTCCCGCCTCGTGACTGCACTACCGCACAGCTCGACCGAGGCGGCCCTGCGCGACGCGGTGGACACAGCCCTCATCGACTTGCTGACCAAGCCGAACAACCCGGCCGACCGCGCCCGCCAGGAGCTCACCCGCGCGGTCGGGTTGCTCGACGAGCACCCGCAGATCGAGGTCTCGGCCGACGCCGCGACCGCAGTGCGCTCCGCGGCCGAGCACCTGGCCCACGGCGAACGCGCCAACGCGCGCACCGCCCTGGTCACCGCCCGCGGCCGACTCTCCGCCCCCGGCTCCCGGCAAGCCGCCCGCAACAGCTGAGCACACCGACGCGGAGATCATCTCCGCTCGATAACGGTTCGACGATCACGACCCCGGCGCAGCAACCCGCGCCGGGGTCGATGCGTCTCCAGGCGAAGCACGGTTCGCACTGGAGGATCATGTCCGACCACATCGCTTCCCCCTCGGTGGTCTCGCCGCACCCGGTTCCGGCACCCCCGCTGTTCGACTCCTTCTGGCCCAAGCCCGACACCGGCGCACCCCGCGCACTGCTGGCCGCCCTGATCAGCGGGCTGGCCGCCGCGGTGTTCCTCCCGCTGGAAGGCCCCGGCATCGGCTGGACCCTGTTCGGGGCCATCACGACAGCGGCCCTGCTCTTCGCCGTCCGCGACGCCGGCACCGCCCGGCTGCTGTGGGCGGCCACCGGTGCGCTGCTGCTGACGGTGTGCGCGCTGCGCAGCGCCGAATGGCTGGCCGCGCTGTGCGTGCTGACCTCGGCCGTGGCCGCCGCGCTGGCGATCACCGGCGCCCGCGCCGTGCGCGAGCTGGTGCTGATGACCGTCGCGGTCCCCATCGCCGCCTGCCGAGCGCTGCCGTGGGCCGCCCGCGGCATGCGCGGACGGCTGCGCGGCAGCCGTGCGCTGCGGATGGCGCTGTCGGTGCTGGTCGCGCTGGCACTGCTGCTGATCTTCGGCGCGCTGTTCTCCGGTGCCGATGAGAACTTCGCGCGGATCGCCGATGCGGTCATGCCCGAGCTGGACTTCGAAACCTTCTTCCGGGCGACGTTCGTATTCGGCCCCTTCACCCTGCTCGCGCTCGGCGCCGCCTTCACCGCGCTGCGCCCGCCCCGGCTCGACCCACCCGCAGAGCAGCGGCGCACCCTGCGCGGACCGGAATGGGCCATCCCGATCGGCGTGCTAGTGGCGCTGTTCGCCCTGTTCATCGTCGTGCAAGCCGCGTCGCTGTTCGGTGGACCGGCGCACGTGCGCGACAGCGCGGGACTGACCTTCTCCGCCTACGCGCGCAGCGGCTTCTGGCAGCTCACGCTCGTGACGATCCTGACCCTGCCGGTGATCGCCGCCGCCGCGCGCTGGGCCCCGAAGCGCACCACCGCCGAGCGCAACCTGCTGCGCGGGCTGGCCGGCGCGCTGGCGGTGCTCACGCTGGTCATCGTCGGCTCCGCGCTGGCGCGGATGGTGGCCTACCAGGACGCCTACGGCTACACGGTCCTGCGGCTGCTGGTGATGACCTGCGAGATCTGGCTCGGCGTGGTCTACGCGATGATCATCGCCGCCGGACTCCGGCTGCGCGCGCACTGGCTACCCACCGCGGTGCTGGCCACCGCGATGGGCGCGCTGCTGGCGCTGGCCGCGCTCAACCCGGAGGGCGCGGTCGCCGGGGCCAACGTCACCCGCTTCGAGCAGACCGGCAAGATCGACCCGGAATACCTCGCCACGCTCTCGCCCGACGCCCTCCCGGCGATCGACCGGCTGCCGACCGACCTCAAGCACTCGATCGTCGCCGACATCAACGCCGACGCCGACGAACTCGGCTGGCGCTCCTGGAACCTCACCACCCACCTCACCCGCCCCTGAGCGCACGATTTCAGTGGAAATCGCAATCCCGATTTCCACTGAAATCGCGCTGGTCACCTCAGCTCGCCGAGGCGCTCCCGATATTCCTCGCCGCTGAGCTCGCCGCGCGCGTAGCGCTCGGCCAGGATCGTCCGCGCGCTCTCGGTCGCCGAGGGCCGCCGGGTCTTGCGCAGCAGCGCGTAGATCACCGTGCCGATCAGCGACGCGATCAGCACCATCCACACCACGCCGAAGATCCAGAACGGACCCCCGCCGTGCCCACCGTGTCCGGGGCCGCCGGGGCCCCACTGCATGAGGAGTTCGGTCACCATCACTGCTCACCTTCTTCGTCGGTGGGTCCAGGATCGGCCGCAACAGCCCCGGCGTCGTCGGGCCAGGAGCGACACCCGCACTACGGCCCGCGTCGTAGACCGGCACCGGCAGCCTGCGCCGAGGGCTCACCCGGCATCCGGGGGATTGTCGGCAGTTCACCCTCGGTTGCCACGCCGTTCCTTGCGATCAGCAGCGCCTCGGGGTTTGGTGGGCGATGCGGGACATTCCGCGCACGACGCGAGGAGCTCTAGTTGGACGCTGCTGAGATCACCGGACCGAAGCCCATCCTCGCCGGTCGCAGGCCCTGGGGGCCGCAACTGTCGGTCTACGTGTTCATCCTCGGCCCGTTCCTCGCCCTGGTGGCCGCGGTGCCGCTGGCCTGGGGCTGGGGTTTGCGCTGGTGGGACGTGGCGCTGGCCGCGGGGTGGTACGTGCTGACCATCCTCGGGGTCACGGTCGGTTACCACCGGTACTTCACCCACGGCGCCTTCCGCGCGAAGCGGTGGCTGCGCATCACCCTGGCGGTGGTGGCGAGCATGGCGGTGCAGGGACCGATCCTGCACTGGGTCTCCGACCACCGCAGGCACCACGCCTTCGCCGACCGCGAGGGCGACCCGCACTCCCCCTGGGCCTACGGGACCTCACCGGCCGCGCTGGTGCGCGGCTTCTGGCACGCGCACATGGGATGGGTGTTCGAACGCGACCTGACCAACCAGGAGCGCTTCGTGCCCGACCTGCTGGCCGATTCAGACATGCGGCTGGTGCACAAGCTCTTCGGCCCGCTCACGGTCGCGACGTTCCTGCTGCCGGGCCTGATGGGCTGGCTCATCACCGGCACCGCGTGGGGCGCGCTGACCGCGTTCTTCTGGGCCGGGCTGGTCCGGGTGGCCTTCCTGCACCACGTGACCTGGTCGGTGAACTCCATCTGCCACCTGGTGGGTGAGCGGCCGTTCAAGAGCCGGGACAAGGCCGCGAACTTCTGGCCGCTGGCGATCCTGAGCATGGGCGAGTCCTGGCACAACCTGCACCACGCCGACCCGACCTGCGCCCGGCACGGCGTCCAGCGCGGTCAGATCGACATCTCGGCCCGGGTCATCTGGCTGTTCGAGAAGGCCGGCTGGGTCCACCACGTCCGCTGGCCGACCCCGACCCGCCTGTCCCGCCTGGCCGTGGGCAAGGACTGACCCCAGCGAGGTGTCGAATTTCGCGCGAAATTCGACTCGGAACTTCGGGACTCGAATTTCGCGCGAAATTCGAAACTCCCCGGGCAGGGCGCTCCGGGGCTGGCGGCGCCGAGCTCGTGGAGACACCGACAGGGGATGGAGTCCGCTTTCGGGCGGGGGTGATCAGCGTCGCGCCGAGGCGCAGCGGATGCACACGGTGGCCGCGGGCAGGGCTTCGAGGCGTTCCTTGCTGATGCGCTTGCCGCAGCGCTGGCACTGGCCGTAGGTGCCGGTCTCGATGCGCTGGGCGGCCTGGTCGAGCGCATCGAGCTCGGCCTTGGCGTCGGCCAGCAGGCCCTGTGTCTGGGCGCGCTCGTAGGCGATCGTGACGCCTTCGGGGTCGTGCTCGTCGTCGTTGGTGGTCCAGGTCGCCGACTCGACGATGGACGCGAGGTGCCGCTGCAGCGACTCGATGCGGTGCTGCACCTCGGTCCGGTGGTCGGCCAGGAGCCTCTCCGGCGTCTTGCGCGCCATGCCTGGTCAACGCCGTGCGGCCCGCTTTATTCCGACTCGGCGCCGGAGGTCACCGGTTCGGGTGTCGGCTGCTGCTTGCCGCGCGAGCGGGCGAGGCTGACAACCGTGGTGATGGCCAGGGTCAGCACGATGAAGCCCAGCGAGGCGGCGATGCCGATGGTGGGCACCGGGAAGTGGATCTCCTCGATGTGCGAGCCGTGCAGCGCCTCGATGATCAGCTTCAGCCCGATGAAACCGAGGATGACCGCCAGCCCGTAGCTGAGGTAGATCAGCCGGTCGAGCAGTCCGCCGATGACGAAGTACAGCTGTCGCAGCCCCATCAGCGCGAAGGCGTTGGCGGTGAAGATGATGAACCCGTCCTTGGTCAGCCCGAAGATGGCCGGCATCGAATCCAGCGCGAAGATCACGTTGGCCAGCCCGAGCGCGGCCACCACCAGCAGCAGCGGGGTGAACATCCGCTTGCCGTCGACGCGGGTGAGCATCTTGCCGCCGTCGTAGGTGTCGGTGGTGGGCACGAACTTCTGCAGCGCGCGGATCATGCCGCTGCCCTCGTCGTCGGACTCCTCACCCCCGGCGTCGCGGGCGAGTTTGATCGCGGTGTAGATCAGGAACGCTCCGAAGAGGTAGAACACCCAGTTGAACGCGTTGAGCACGGCGACACCGGCGGCGATGCACACCGCGCGCAGCACCAGCGAGATCAGGATGCCGATGTAGAGCACCCGGTGCTGGTGCTCGCGGGGCACCGCGAAGCGCGACATGATGATCACGAAGACGAACAGGTTGTCCACCGACAGGCTGTACTCGGTGACGTAGCCGGCGAAGAACTCCGCGCCGCTGGTGGACCCGGCGAAGACGAACAGCAGTCCGCCGAAGATCGCCGCCAGCGCGACGTAGCAGGCCACCCACAGGCTCGCCTCCTTGACGCCGACCGCGTGCGGCCGCCGCCCCACGACCAGCAGGTCGGCCGCGATCAGGCCGAGCAGCGCGACCAGCGTCACCGCCCACACCCACACCGGGAAGTTCATCCGCGTCCCCTCACACCGACAGCTGCGCGACCCGCCCCCGAAGGACGAGCGCATGCAGAATACTGTATGGAAAACCGGACCCCGGGCGAGCAGAGCGACAATCCCGCCCAATTCGGACGGAAAAACACGCCTTTCAGAGAAAAATCACAACCGAACCAGGCCCTTTGAACCCTTACGTCCGATTCATCCTGGCCAGTACCGTTTTTCCATTCGTCCACACTGGACTCAGTCTCCCACGCGAGGCGCGATCCTCGTGCCCCGGCCACCCCGCGTCAAGACGTGGCCCGCAGCACGGCGAACCAGCGCCGCTCCACCTCGAAAACCCGCGTGCGAAACCCGGCCGCCAGCGCACCGATCGCCTCAGCACCCACCCTCGCCCAGCCGAAAGTCCGGCCGCGCCCACCGGAATCGACGACCACACCGGTACCGCGCCACAACCCGGCCCCAGGCGGCTCGACCTCCACCCACGCCACTCCCCCGGGCCGCAACAGCCCGCGCACCCGGCGCAGCAGCGCGGCCGGATCCCCGCCGATGCCGATGTTGCCGTCGAACAGCAGCACCTCCTGCCACCCGCCGTCACCCGGCAGCGGACCGAACACGTCACGGCGCAGCGCCACCGCCCCGCGCGCGAGGGTCATCTCCACCGCCAGCGGCGAGTCGTCGATGCCCAAGCACATCACTCCGCTGCAGGTCAGCTCGGCGGCCAGCCGGCCGGGCCCGCACCCGATGTCGAGCACCGGGCCCCGGCACGCGGACAGGACCTGGCGGTCAGCGGCATCGGGCGCGGCCATCCAGCGGTGCCCGGGAAGAGCGCTGGCACGGCCGTCGCTGGTCTCCAACATCGCGGCGACCCCGCGCAGCGCCGCGTCGAACTCCCCGCTCACCGCGCGCACCCGGCCAGCGCCGCGGCGAAGCGGGTGCGCGGGATCCCAGCGGCCACCGCGCGGGCGTCGAGCATCGTGTCGACATCGGCGAGCTCGGGCAGCTCGGCCACCCGCAGCCCCGCCTCGCGCAGCGCGGTCAGGGTGCGGCGGCCGGTGTCGGGACGCGAGGTCGGGATGGCCGCAAGCAAACTCGCGGCCCGAGGGTCGCGGAAGCCGACCGCCCACCAACCCCCGTCCACGGCCGGTCCGAACACCGCATCAGCGCCGGTCAGCACCCGGCAGGCCTCGGCGAGCAGCTCCGCGCTGACCTGCGGGGTGTCCATGCCGATCTGCAGCACCGGCAGCCCCGGATGCGCCGCGGCGGTGTCGGCGTGGGCGGCGGCCAGGCGCTGCGGGAACCCGCCGCCGCGCTGGTCCAGCAGCGTGCCCAGCGCCAGTCGTTCGCGCAGCTCAGCGGCGCGGGCAGCGCGTTCGAGCTCGCCGGTCAGCGCCACCACCGGGCGCGCTCCCGGCGTGGCGTGCACGGCCTCGAGGGTGTCGAGCAGGCTCGCCGCGGCGATCGCCGCGGCCTGCTCGGGCGTCGCCGGCGGGCACAACCGCGTCTTGGCCAGCCCGGGCACCGGCGCCTTGGCAACCACCAGCAGCGCGGTCATCGCAGCATCCGAGCCATGTCGCGGGTGGCGCGCAGCGTGCCGCGCACCGAGCCGGAGACCTTCGAGCGGGTGCCCGCGGCCCGGGGCCGGTACTCGACGTCGGTTTCGGCGATCCGCCAGCCCGCCCGCCCGGCCTTGCGCAGCAGCTCCAGCGGATAGCCGAAGGCCCGGTCGAGAACGTCGAGCTCCAGCAGCGCCGCGCGCCGGACCGCCCGCACCGGGGCGATGTCGTGCACCGGCACGCCGCCGCGCCGCAGCAGGGCGGCGATCAGCGCGTTGCCCGCCCGAGCGTGCCAAGGCCAGGCCCCCGGCGCGGTCGGGACGCGACGGCCCACCGCCAGGTCCACGCCACCGCGCACCTGCGCCACCAAGCCCGGCAGGACTGCCGGGTCGAGCGAGCCGTCGCAGTCTGCGAAGCAGACGATCTCGGTGGTCGCGGCTCGCAAGCCGGTGTGGACCGCGGCACCGTAGCCGCGCCGAGGCTCGCAGACCACCCTCGCGCCGTGGGCGGCGGCCACCTCCGGCGATCCGTCACGTGATCCGTTGTCCACCACCAGGGCCCGGTAGCCGGCCGGCAGGGCCGCCAGCACTCCGGGCAGGGCCGCGGCTTCGTCCAGGCAAGGCAGCACGACGTCGACTTCGTTCACACCCACCATGCAAGCGCACAGTGGACGGAGCGAAAACTACTGCGGCGCTTACCGAATCCTTACGCCCGACCAGTTATTACGAGGTTCTGACGGATCGCGGCGACGCGTTGGCCGACCACGGGTGCGCGACTACCTTCACGGCAGTGCCTCCCCTGCCTCGACGCACCGACCTGGTCGCCTTCGGCCTCGCCCTGCTCGTCATCGCCGCCACGGCCCTCGCCGGTGCCGCGCTCAACCGCGCCGGTGCGCCGCTGCACGCCGACGCCGCGCCGCTGTTCGGCTTCTGGCACCCGCACCTCGGCCCCGGCACACCGCTGGCGGTGGCCCTCGCCGCGGCCGTGATCGCCTGGGGACCAGCGCTGTCGGCCCGACTCCCGTGGCGCGGGCTGCTGGCCGCCAGCTACGGCGCCGCGCTGGCCTGGACGGTCTCGCTGGCGCTGGTCGACGGGTGGCGCGCCGGGATCACCGAGCGGCTGACCGACTGGACCGAATACCTCCACGACGTGCCCCGGGTGCACGACATCGGCCTCATGATCGAGGAGTTCACCCAGCACGTCCTGGCAGGTCAACCCGGATCCTGGACGGTGCACGTCTCGGGCCACCCGCCGGGCGCGCTGTTGGTCTACACGTGGCTGGACCGGCTCGGCCTCGGCGGCGGGACCTGGGCCTCGGTGGTGACGCTGCTCATCGGCGCGCTCGCGGCCGTCGCCGTGCCGGTGACGGTCAAGGCGCTGCACGACGAGCAGGCCGCCCGCGCGGTGGTGCCGTTCGTGGTGCTGTTCCCGGGCGCGGTTTGGATGGGCGTCTCCGCCGACGGGCTGTTCACCGGCGTGACCGCCACCGGCCTCGCCCTGCTGGCGCTGCGCCGCACACCGCTGGCGCTGCTCGGCGGGATGCTGCTGGGCTTCGCGCTGTTCCTCAGCTACGGGCTCACCCTCATCGCCGTGATCGCCGTCGCCGTGACAGGCCGCGCGTGGCGGAGCCTGCTCGTGGCCGCGGCCGGAGCCCTGCTGGTGGTCGGCGCGTTCGCCGCCGCCGGGTTCTGGTGGCTCGACGGCTACCACCTGGTCGTCCAGCGCTACCACCAAGGCGAGTTCGCCCAGCGGCCCTACGCCTACTGGGTGTTCGGCAACCTCGGCGCCCTGCTGCTCACAGCCGGTCCGCTGACAATCGCAGCACTGGGCCGAGCGCGCCTGGCCGCGCTGCCGGTCCTGGTCCTGGCAGCCGGGCTCGCGGTGCTGCTGGCGGATCTGTCCGGGTTGAGCAAGGCTGAGGTCGAACGGATCTGGCTGCCGTTCGCGGTGTGGTTCGCCGTGGCCGGGGCGCTGCTGCCCGCCGCATCCCGGCGGTGGTGGCTGGCAGCGCAGGCGGTGACCGCGTTGGGAGTCGAGCACGTGATCGCGACGAGCTGGTGATGGGGATGCGCGAGCAGGCCGGGCGGGTGCTGGTCGTCGACGACGACCACGCGGTGCGCGACGTCGTCCGCCGCTACCTGGAACGCGCCGGCTACCAGGTCTTCCTGGCCGGTGACGGGGAAACCGCGCTGCGCAGCTACGCCGAGCGCAGACCCGACCTGATCGTGCTGGACCTGATGCTGCCGGGCATCGGCGGACTCGAGGTCTGCCGCCGGGTGCGCGAGCACGGCCCGGTTCCGGTGGTGATGCTCACCGCGCTCGGCGAGGAATCCGACCGGGTCGCGGGACTGGAGCTCGGCGCCGACGACTACGTCGTCAAACCGTTCAGCCCCCGCGAGCTGGTGCTGCGGGTGAGCTCGGTGCTGCGCCGCGCCACCCACGCCCCACCCGCCACGCAGGAGTCCATCGTGGACGGATCACTGGTGCTCGACCCGGCAGCCCGCCGCTGCACCCTCGAGGGCACCGAGCTGTCGCTGACGACCCGCGAGTTCGACCTGCTGGCCCACCTGATGCGCCACCCGCGACGCGCCTTCACCCGGGCCGAACTGCTGGAATCGGTGTGGGGCTGGAACTTCGGCGACCAGTCGACGGTGACCGTCCACATGCGGCGGTTGCGGGAGAAGATCGAGTCCAAACCCGACCGCCCCGACCGGATCAGCACCGTGTGGGGTGTGGGCTACCGCTACGACCCCGAGGCCGGCTGATGGACCTGCTCACCGAACTCACCCACGTCGCGCCGTACGCGATCGGCCTGTCGCTGCCGGTCGCGCTCGCCGGTGCCGGGCTGCTCTACCTGCTGCGGCACCGCTCGCTGGCCACCGCGCTGACGGTGCTGGTGCTGGTGCCGCTTTTGGCCACGATGGCCGGTGTTCTCGGTGTCACCGGGTTCATGTTCGGCCCGCTTTTGACCACCGTGGTCGTCATCTGCACCGCCGTCGGCGTGATCACCGTACCGGTGGCGGTGGTGCTGGGCCGCAACATCGCCCGACGCAGCGTCTGGGAACGCGAGGCCCGCGCCCGCGAGCGCGCCGCCGAGGCCGCCCGCCGCGAACTCGTCGCCTGGATCAGCCACGACCTGCGCACCCCGCTGGCCGGCATCCGCGCGATGGCCGAGGCGCTGGCCGACGGCGTGGTCGACGAGCCCGGCGAGATCTGCTCCTACGCCGCGCGGATCCAGGGCGAGACCGAACGGCTCTCGCGGATGGTCGACGACCTCTTCGAGCTCTCCCGCATCACCGCCGGCGCGCTGCACCTGGAGTTCTCCGCCGTCCCGCTGCACGACGTCGTCAGCGAGGCCGTGGCTGCCGAGAACCCGCGCGCGCAACGCCGGGGCGTGCGGCTGGCCACCGAAACCCAGCGGTGGCCGGTGGTCGCCGGCAGCGACGCCGAGCTGGCGCGGGTGGTGCGCAACCTGCTGTCCAACGCCATCCGGCACACCCCACCGCAGGGATCGGTCGTGCTCACCGCCGGCCACGAAGGCGGGCAGGCGTGGCTGCGCGTCGACGACGCCTGCGGCGGCATCGACGCGGCCGAGCTGGAGCGGGTCTTCGAGGTCGCCTACCGGGGAGATCAGGCCCGCGGCGACGGCGACCGGGAACCGGCCGGGGCCGGGCTCGGCCTGGCGATCGCGCGCGGACTGGTGCAGGCCCACCACGGCGAGATCCACGCCCGAAACCACGGCCCGGGCTGCCGTTTCGAGGTCCGGCTACCGCTGGCCGACAGCCTCGCGTAGCGGAGCCGCGGCGAACTCCCGCACCCCGTCGGCGAAGTCGACCCGCGCCCGAAACCCCAGCACCCGCTCGGCCTTGGTCGGATCGGCCACCACGTGCCGGACGTCGTTGGCACGCGCCCCACCGACCACCTCCGGCGCCGGACCACCGCAGGCCAGCGCCAGCGACTCGGCGAGCTCACCGATCGTGCGCGGCTGCCCGGAGCAGATGTTCACCGCGTCCAGCTCCCCTTCCGGCGCAGGCGCTTCCACCGCTGCCAGGTTGGCCGCCGCGACATCGCGGACGTGCACGAAATCGCGCCGCTGCCCACCGTCCTCCAACACGTGCGGCGCCTGGCCGCGCTGCAGCGCGGAGCGGAACAACGACGCCACACCCGCGTAGGGCGTGCCGCTGGGCATCCACGGGCCGTAGACGTTGTGGTAGCGCAGCGCCCGCACGTCTCCCCCGCTCTGCCGCGCCCACGCCGCGGCCAGGTGCTCCTGGGCGAGCTTGGTGGCCGCGTAGGTGCTGCGCGGGTCGAGCACGGCGTCCTCGGGCACCAGCTCGGGCTCCAGGGGCTGGCCGCAGTGCGGGCACGGCGGCTCGAACCGGCCCGCGGCGATGTCCTCGGCACGTCGCTTTCCAGGCCGCAGCCGACCGTGCTCGGCGCAGCGGTAGCGGCCCTCGCCGTAGACGACCATCGAGGAGGCCAGCACCAGCCGCCGCACCCCGGTCTCGTGCATGGCCGCCAGCAGCACGGCCGTGCCGAGGTCGTTGTGGGCGGCGTAGTCGGGCATGTCCGACGGGTCGACGCCGTGACCGACCATCGCGGCCTGGTGGCAGACGACGTCGACTCCGCGCAGCAGCTCGCGCACCAGCTCGGCCTCGCGCACGTCGCCGCGCACCAGCGGGTGCCGGGTCGGCGGTGGCGCGCCGTGGGCCTGGGGCAGCAGCGCGTCGAGCGCGACGATCTCGTGGCCGCGGTCGGTCAGGGCGTCGGCGATGGCCGAGCCGATGAACCCGGCGGCGCCGGTCAGCAGAATTCGCACACCCCGACGCTAGGACGACACCGGCGCGGCGAAACCCGGTCGAGCCGCGATGTCATCGTTCCACAAGAACTTTCGGCTCCCTTACGCCTGCGCCCGGCCGCTGGCGGTGGTCCGCGAACCCGGCTCGAATGGAGCCATGACCTCGCTCTCCCGCGGCCGCGCGGCCGCGATCGGACTCATCGCGGCGGGCTCGGCGCTGGCCGCCGGGCACCTGGTGGCCGGCTTCGGCGATCCGCGCACCTCTCCCCCGGTCGCCGTCGGCGCCGCGTTCATCGACCTGGTGCCGCCGGGGGTCAAGGAGCTGGCGGTCGCGTTGTTCGGCACCGCCGACAAGCTCGCGCTGCTGATCGGCATGGCGCTGGTCATCGCCGCCCTGGCGGTGGCCGCCGGGCTGGGCTCGCGCCGCCGGGTGCTGCCGGGCGCGGGGCTGATCGCCGCGTTCGGGCTGGTCGGCGTGGCCGCGGCGCTGACCCGCCCCGAGCGCGGCGCGCTGCCCGCGCTGGTGTCGCTGCTGGTCGGGGTCGGCGTGTTCACCTGGCTGCACCGGCTCGGCCAGACCCCGGCGGCCACCGAGATCGACCGGCGCCGGTTCCTGGCGACCTCCGGTCTGGTCGTCGTCGGCGCCGGGCTGGCCGGAGTCACCGGGAGCTGGAAGGGATCCGGGGTGGCCTCCTCGCAGCAGGCGGTGGCCGCGCGGCTGCCGAAGGTGCCGCCGCCCCCGATCCCGGCAGGAGCCGACTTCGCCGCCGAGGGCACCCCGTCGTTCCTGACCGCCACCCGCGACTTCTACCGCATCGACACCGCCCTGGTCGTGCCGCAGCTGCGCGCCGAGGACTGGCGGATGCGGCTGCGCGGCATGGTCGAGCGCGAGCTGGACCTGTCGTTCACCGACCTGATCAACCGGCGGCTGGAATCGCGCACGATCACCCTCGCCTGCGTGTCCAACGAGGTCGGTGGCAACCTCATCTCCACCGCGAACTTCGTCGGCGTCCCGGTCCGCGACCTGCTGCTGGAAGCCGGGGTGCGGCCGGGCGCGCAGCAGCTGATCACCACCAGCACCGACGGCTACAGCGCGGGCACGCCCGTCGAGGTGCTGCTGGAGCCCGACCGCGGCGCGCTGCTGGCCTTCGAGATGAACGGCGAACCGCTGCCCGCCGAGCACGGCTTCCCCGTGCGGATGGTCGTTCCCGGCCTCTACGGCTACGTCTCGGCCACCAAGTGGCTGGTCGACGCCGAGGTCACCACCTTCGACCGGCTCGCCTACTGGCAGCAGCGCGGCTGGGCGCAGCAGGGCCCGATCAAGACCCAGTCCCGCATCGACCGGCCCCAGCGCAACGCCCAGCTCCCGCCAGGTCCGGTGACCCTCGCGGGCATCGCCTGGGCCCAGCACACCGGGATCGAGGCCGTGCAGGTGCGCGTCGACGGCGGGGCGTGGCAGGTCGCCGAACTGGCCACCGAGGTCAGCCGCGACACCTGGCGCATGTGGCGGCTGAGGCTGGACCTGCCGCCGGGCGAGCACCGCGTGCAGTGCCGCGCCATCGACGCCACCGGCACCCCGCAGACCGAGGCCCGCCAGGGCGTGGTCCCCGACGGCGCGACGGGCCTGCACGACACCACCTTCCGCTGCGCGTGACCGGCATCACTTCCGTTGGACACGAGCGCTCGAACTGAGCAACCGTTCGGTATGGGTTTCGGTGAGGGGAGCGTGCGGTGACCGACGGCGGGACGGGCATCTTCGAATCGGTCGACGACGTCGTCGACAAGCTTGCCGAAACCGGCTACCTCGCCTCCACGGCGGTGGCCACCACGGTGTTCCTGGCCGACCGGCTCGGCAAACCGCTGCTGGTCGAAGGACCGGCGGGCGTGGGCAAGACCGAACTGGCCAAGGCCGTGGCCGCCGTCGCCCACGCGCGGCTGGTGCGGCTGCAGTGCTACGAGGGCATCGACGAAGCCCGCGCGCTCTACGAGTGGAACCACGCCAAGCAGCTGCTGCGCATCACCGCCGGCCGCGACGAGACCTGGGACCAGGCCCGCACCGACATCTTCAGCGAGGAATTCCTGCTTCCCCGACCGCTGCTGACGGCCATCAGCAGCGACGAGCCCACCGTGCTGCTCATCGACGAGACCGACAAGGCCGACGTCGAGGTCGAAGGCCTGCTGCTGGAAGTGCTCAGCGACTTCCAGGTCACCGTCCCCGAGCTCGGCACGGTCACCGCCTCCCGCCAGCCCTTCGTCGTGCTGACCTCCAACGCCACCCGCGAGCTGTCCGAGGCGCTGCGGCGACGCTGCCTGTTCCTGCACATCGACTTCCCCGACCCCGAGCTCGAGCAGCGCATCGTGCGGCTCAAGGTCCCGGGCCTCGACGAAGCGCTCGCCGGCTCGGTCGTGGAGGTGGTGGGCGCGCTGCGCGGCATGCAGCTGCGCAAGTCGCCGTCGGTGGCCGAAACCATCGACTGGGCCCGCACGCTGCTCGCCCTCGGCGCCGACACCCTCGACGAGGACGTGGTGCGCGACAGCCTCGGGGTGATCCTCAAGCACCAGGACGACGTCCGCCGGGCCACCGACAAGCTGGTCGTGCCATGACCTTGCCCGCCCGCCTGGTCGGTTTCGCCGGGGCGCTGCGCGAGCAGGGAGTGCGCATCGGCCCGGGCGAAACCGTCGATGCGGCAGCGGCTCTGGAAGCCCTCGGGATGGCCGACCGCGAACGCCTGCGCGAAGGACTGGCCGCCGCGCTGCTGCGCGCCGACGGCCAGCGCAAGATCTTCGACGCGGCCTTCGACCTCTACTTCCCGATCGGCGTCGGCGCACCCGAAAGCGCCCGCAACGGCGACGATGCCGACCTCGAACAGCGACTGGTGCAGGCCCTGGCCGCCGACGACCCGGGTGCCCTGTCGCAGCTGGCCGGAGAAGCGGTGGACTCGCTCGGGCACTTCGGCGGCGAAGACGGGCCGCAAGGCTGGTCAGCGCACCAGACGCTGGAACGGCTGCAGCCGCAGACGCTGCTGGCCCGGGTGCTCGCGGCGATGCGCGGCGATGCCGGGCAGGACTTCACCGACCGGCTCGACCGCGACGAGATCCGCCGCCGCATCGACACCTTCCGCGACCGCGCGCGCACCGAGGCCCGCCGCCGCTCGGCCGAGCTGCGCGGCCTCGACCACGTCGCCAAGTACGCCATCACGCCCAGCGCCGACCAGGTCGACTTCCTCAACGCCGGACGCGATCAGCTCGCCGAGCTGCGCCGCGCCGTGCAGCCGCTGGCCCGCAAGCTCGCGACCCGCATGGCCGCCCGGCGCCGCCGCGCCAGCCGCGGCGGCATCGACCTGCGCCGCACGTTGCGCCGCTCGCTGTCCACCGGCGGCGTACCGCTGCGCCCCGCCTACGCCCACCACCGACCGGCCCGCCCGGAGATCGTGCTGCTGTGCGACGTGTCCGGTTCGGTGGCCGGATTCGCCAACTTCACGATGCTGCTGGTCCAAGCCCTGCGCGACCAGTTCAGCAAGGTCCGGGTGTTCGCCTTCGTCAACCGCACCGACGAGGTCACGCACCTGGTCGAACCCGGCGCCGCCGACCCCGCCGAGTTGGGCAGGCGCGTGCTGACCGAGGCCACCGTCACCGGCTGGCACGACAGCAGCGACTACGGCAACGCGCTGGCCGAGTTCACCGAGCGCTACCTGCAAGCGCTGGGCCCGCGCACATCGGTGCTCATACTCGGCGACGCCCGCACCAACGGCTGGAACCCCAACCTCGAAGCCCTGCATGCCATCAAGGAGCGCTCCCGACGGGTCTTCTGGCTCAACCCCGAGCCCGAGAACCGCTGGTCCACCGGCGATTCCGCCGCCCTGTCCTACGCAGGCATCGCCGAGATGCACGAGTGCCGCAACACCCGACGCCTCACCCACCTGGTCTCCACCCTGCTGCCCGTCTGACCGCGACTAGCGGGCGCTGGTGGTGAGGAAGCGCTCGACCGTGGTGGCCAGCGCGATCGGGGTCTCGTCGATGGCGTAGTGGCCGGCGTTGGGCAGGACTTCGACCTCGCAGTGCGGGTACCACACCTGGAAGGTGGCCTTCATCGTCTCCTCGCCCAGGGCCGGGTCGTGCTCCCCGGCGATCACCTTGACCGGCACCGGGTTGCCCTCGATCTCGGCGTGGAAGTCGGTTCGGGCCCAGGCGTGGAGGTAGTCGGCGACAGCGGCCGGGTCGGAGTGCTGCCGCGAGTGCTCGACCACCGCCTCCAGCCAGACCGCGCTCAGCCGGTTGCCGGTGGTCAGGTCGATGATCGCGCGGCGGTTGCCGAGATCATCGGTCGCGCCGGAGAACAGCGCCCAGCCCTGCTCGTCGAAGGGCACCCCGGAGGCCGGGACCGGGGAGATGCCGACCAGCGCGCGGACCCGCTGCGGCGCGTCGGCCAGGACTCGCTGCGCCACCGCGCCACCCATCGAGTGGCCGAGCAGTGAGAACGTCTCGATCCCGAGCTGCACGCATAGCGCGAGGACGTCGGCGGCGGCCTCGGCCAGGGTGTGCTCGCCTGCCTCACCGATGCGCGCGCCGTAGCCGCGGTAGTCGGGGAAGACGTAGCGGAACCGGCGCGTGTCCAGGTGCGGGTGCAGCACGCGCCAGGCCGCCGCCGAGCCGAACCAGCCGTGCAGCGCGATGACCGCGTGCTGCCGTCGCCGATCTCCTCGTGTCCGGTGCTCATCGGTTCCCTTCCGCTCGATCGGGGTGGTGGCGTCGCGACCATCGCTGAGGTGGAGTTTCGCGGGACGTCGATGATCACCGGGCCGACCGAGCGTAAGCGGCGTCACACGCAGTGGCCAATCGCCTGCTCAGGGCCTGTGTGCCGGGCGCACCCCGCTCGGCGCGTACATTTGAGCCGAGGCGTGCCTGGGCACGCGGCAACGTCAGTGGCCCCGCACCGGGGCCGACAAGCACCGAGAAGGTTGGTCGGGTGGTAGTCCCCACGGCTCCTGCGCAGGAGGTCGCGCAGCCGGATCGCCGCACTCCCGGACGCCGGGCCGCCTGGGCGCTGCGCCTGGTCGCCGTGATCGCCGCCGGGTTCGCCCTCTACGCCGGTTCCCCACCGCGCGAGACCTGGTGGGTGGCACCGCTGGCGGTGGCCGTGCTGGCCGCCGTCGTGCACCACCGCAGGGCCCGCGCGGGCTTCGGCTACGGCGTGGTGTTCGGCTTCGCCTTCCTGCTGCCGCTGCTGGGCTGGTTGCAGGACTTCCTCGGTGCCGACTTCGGCCCGTGGCCGTGGCTGGGCGTGGCGGCCGTGGAGGCGCTGTTCATCGGCCTCGCCGGCGCCGGGATGGCGCTGGTCAGCCGCCTGCCCGCGGCACCGGTGTGGATGGCGGCGGTGTTCGTCACGGCCGAATCGGTGCGCTCGGCGTTCCCGTTCGGCGGCTTCCCGTGGGGCCGGCTGGCCTTCACCCAGGACACCGGGCCGTTGCTGTCGCTGGCCGCGATCGGCGGCGCCGTGCTGGTGTCCTTCGCCGTGGCCCTGGCCGGTTCGGGCCTGGGCGCGCTGATCCGCGCTCCGCGCCGCTGGGCGGTGCCGGTGGCCGCGATCGCCGTGCCGCTGCTGGGCGGGCTGGCGTGCTGGCCGCTGGTGGGCACCGACGCCAACGCCGGCACGGCGCGGGTGGCGATCGTGCAGGGCAACGCCCCCAACGTCGGCCTGGGCCTGCTCTACGAGGACGACGTGCTGCACGACAACCACGTGCGCGCTGCCCAGAAGCTCGTCGACGACGTGCGCGCGGGGCGCGTGGCCGCACCCGACTTCGTGCTGCTGCCCGAGCAGATCGGCAGCTGGGGCCCGTCCCGCACCGATCCGGAACTGTCGGCGATCGCCTCCCAGCTCGGGGTGCCGCTGATCGTCGGCGGTCTCGGTCAGGACCGCGACGGGCAGCTGCACAACCAGATCGTGCGCTGGGACCCCGGCACCGGCTTCGGCGACCTCTACATCAAGCAGCACCTGGTGCCCTTCGCCGAGACGATCCCGATGCGGGAGGTCGCGCGGCTGGTCAGCCCCTTCGTGGACCGCTTCCAGTCCGACATGGTCCCGGGCGAGCAGCCCGGCGTGATCGACGTGGCGGGCCTGAAGCTGGGGGTGGGCGTCTGCTACGACGTCGCCTACGACGACGTCTTCGGCCCAGCCGCCGCCCAAGGCGCCACGCTGCTGGCGGTGCCCACCAACAACGCGTGGTACGGGCACTCGGAGATGAGCTACCAGCAGCTGGCGATGTCGCGGCTGCGCGCGGTGGAGACCGGCCGCTCGGTGCTGGTCGGAGCCACCAGCGGGGTCAGCGCGGTGGTGGCTCCCGACGGGTCGGTGACCGCGCGGACCGAGCTGTTCACCGAGCAGAACCTGAACGCCGAGGTTGCGCTGCGAGCGAACCGGACCCTGGCCACCGAGCTCGGCTCGGTTCCGATGTGGACACTGGCGGTGCTGGGGGTGGGCGCGGTCGCGGCCGCCGGGTGGCGGTCGCGCAAGTCCGGCGCCTGATCGACGAACGAGTGCACGGCCGGTCATGCGGACCGGCTAGGAGGATGTGAATGGCGAGGCAAGCGCCGGCCGAGAAGGTGCTGGTGGTGATCCCGACCTACAACGAGCGGGAGAACCTGGAGCCGATCGTGCGGCGGCTGTTCGACGCGCTGCCGGCGGCGAACGTGCTGGTGGTCGACGACGGCAGCCCGGACGGCACCGGCGAGGTCGCCGACCGGCTGGCCGGGCAGGACGACCGGGTGCACGTCCTGCACCGCACCGAGAAGGCCGGTCTGGGGGCCGCCTACGTCGCCGGTTTCGAGTGGGCGCTGGCCCGCCACTACACGGCGATCATGGAGATGGACGCCGACGGCTCGCACGCCCCGGAAGACCTGCCGCGCCTGGTCGGCATGCTCGGGGACAACGGAACCGGCGCCGACGTGGTGCTGGGTTCGCGCTACGTCACCGGCGGCAGCACGGTGAACTGGCCCTGGTACCGGGAGTTCCTGTCCCGGGGCGCCAACATCTACTCGAAGCTGGCCCTGGGCGTCCCGATCAACGACATCACCTCCGGCTACCGGGTCTACCGGCGGGAGGTCCTGGAGACGGTCCAGCTGCACAACATCGCCTCGCAGGGCTACTGCTTCCAGGTCGACCTGGCCCTGCGCGCGGTGGAGGCGGGCTTCACGGTCCTGGAAGCCCCGATCACCTTCGTCGAACGCGAACTCGGCGCCTCCAAGATGGACGCGGAGATCGTCCGAGAAGCCCTCATCAGGGTCACCAAGTGGGGCCTGCGCCGCAGGAGCACCCAAGCAACAGGAACCCTGAAGTCCCTCCTGCCCTGACCAACCCCACCCACGTCAGGCAACCGGCGAAGCCGGTTTCGCAGTACCCCACCCGAGCAACCGGCACCGCTGCGGGTTCTGACACGTCTTCTGGTGAGGACAGCCGCAGCGCCGCGTATTCGACATACTCAAGTCGCGGATCCCGGAGCCAGGAGGTGTGTCAGGTTCCGCTACCCGCACCGCCACGCAAAACGACCACGGAGCAGTTGATCCGTGGACCCGACCGGAAACACACGTAAGCGCCCGAGCAGTCCGCCCGGGCGCTTGCCATGTGTTGAGGAGATTTACCGCCCGCGCCGGGTGCGCAGCAGTTCGAGCCGCTCGTTGAGCAGCTCTTCCAGTTCCGGGATCGTGCGCCGTTCGAGCAGCATGTCCCAGTGGGTGCGCGGCGGCTTGACCTTCTTCTGCTCCGGCTCGTTGCCGTCGATGATCTTCGACTCGGTGCCGTGCAGGCGGCATTCCCAAGTCGGCGGGACCTCGGCGTCGTCGGAGAAGGGCACCTCGAACTCGTGGCTCTTGGGGCAGGCGTAGCGCACCGTCCGGCGCGGTGCGAGGTCGTGGTTACGGTCGGTCTCGTAGCTGACAGCTCCGAGCCGGCTGCCACGCAGAACGCGGTCGGCCATGACGGTTCCTTTCCCTTCGGCCCGGGCGCGGAGCCCGAGCGGTTGTGCTCACCGTGTGCAACGACGGAGTACCCGCCGTCTGTTCCCGGTGTCGTGCTGCTGGTCGCCGTCGGTGACATTGTTCACCCGTCAACGACGGCTGTCCTCCTAGGGACGCGGTCGAGCCACGTTCGTGACGCGTTCTCCCGACAGCAATCCATAGGTGGGTTCGAACGGGTGATAGTGCCAGATGTCCAGTCACCATCGCCAAGCAGGACCCGGGATTCTTGCTCATTGTGGGATGCAGATCACGACCAATACGGTCGATCAACCCGTTCGCTAAGTGACTGCTCGTAGTGCCATGATCCTCCCCGTGATCACAACGCAGCGTACTGGCATATTCCGTTTTCGCTGATTCCCAGGTCTACCTAGATCACCAGCATGGAGCAATGCCCGCTCGATCGCGAGACGAACACACCCGATTACTCTGCGCACGCACCTCAGAGCAGCTCCGGCGGGCGGTTGCCCACCGCCTCGATGGCCCGGCGCACCGGCACCAGCGCGACCAGCACCAAGCCGACCGCGAAGAAGATCACCAGCGAGACGATGGCCAGCCGGAACGAACCGGTCGCCTGACCGACCCCGGCGAACACCAGCGGACCCAGCCACGACGTCGAGCGCTCCCCCACCTCGTACAGCGAGAAGTACTCGGCCTCCCGACCCGGCGGGATCATCTGGCTGAACAACGAACGGGACAGCGCATTCGTGCCCCCGAGGACCATGCCGATTCCCACAGCCAGCCCGTAGAACTGCATCTCCTGGCCAGCCTGCACGAAGTAGGCGGCCACCAGCACCAGCAACCAGGTCGCCAAGCTGACCAGGATCGTCTTCTTCGCCCCGATGCGCCGGGCCAGCGCGCCGTGCAGCATGCCGCCGACGAAGGCGATGAACTGCACGATCAGCAATGTCACGATCAGCGAGTCCTGCGGCAGCTTGAGCTCCAGGCTGCCGTACTGCGCCGAGACCTGCGACACCGTCGAGATGCCGTCGGTGTAGATCCAGTACGAACCCAGGAACGCCAGGGTCAGCGGGAAGTGCTTGGCCTCGCGCAGCGTGCTCAGCAGCTGCTTGAACCCGGCGGTGACCGCCGCGGTCCCCCGCTCACCACCCTCGGGAGCCGCGTGCCGGCGCAGCGCCGTCAGCGGCAGCAGCGTGAACACCGCCCACCAGATGCCCGAGGAGAAGAAGATCAACCGCACCGCCGCGGACTCCGACAGACCCACCGCGTCGTGCCCGAGGTAGATCACCAGGTGCAGCGCCAGCGCCGTGCCGCCGCCGAGGTAACCGATGGCCCAGCCCCGAGTCGAGACCTTGTCGCGCTCGTCGGCGTCGGCGATCTCCGGCAGGAACGAGTAGTAGACGACGATCGACGCGCCGAAGCAGATGTTGCCGATGATGAACAGCACCACGCCCAGCTGCCAGTTCTGCCCGGCCACCAGCGCCAGCAGTCCCGTGGTGATCGCCCCGCCGAAGGCGAAGATCGCCAGCATCAGCCGCTTGTTCTGGGTGCGGTCGGCGACCGCACCGGTGATCGGCAGCACCACCACCTGCACCACGGTGGCCACCGACAGCAGGTATCCCCACAGCGATCCGGCCGGGAACGTCAGGCCCAGGATCGAGATGTCGCAGTTGACCAGGGAGTTGTCGCCGGCGCAGGCGTTCAGGCCGTTGCGCGCGACATCGGCCTTGGCCGCCGCGGTGGCCACCGAGGTCAGGTACAGCGAGAGGAAGACCGTGGTCACCGATGTCGGGAAGACCGAGTTCGCCCAGTCGTACCAGCACCACCCGCGTTGTTCCCGGCGACGCTGCGCGGCCCCCGATGCCGCTTCGCTGTCCATCACGCTCATTCCGTTCGGTCCTCCGCGGAGTGGATCACTCGATTGGAGGCACCATACTGGCTTCCGGATCATCCATGAGACGCACTTGCGAACCTCCGGCGAATCTTGTTCCGGTCAGCCCGGAGCCGGTTCGCCCTCCGGTTCCCGCAACAGCTGATTCAACAGGTCAGGGCGGTCGGTGACCAGTCCGTCCACACCGAGATCCAGCAACCGCCGCATCTCCGCGGGCTCGTCGACGGTCCACACGTGCACCTCCACACCCCACCGGTGCGCCAGCCCCACGAACCGCTCGTCGACGACCTCGATCCCCTTGTGCCGCGTGGGCACCTGCACCGCCGCACCCCGGATCAACGACGACGGCGGCGCCACCGGCAGCCGCGACCACGCCCGCAGGGCCGCAACACCGCGCTGACCGGTGGAGGTGAGCAGCCTGGCACCGCCGACCTTGCCGAGCAGGTCGAGGCGCCGGTCGTTGAACGAGGCCAGGCATACCCGCTCCCAGGCGTTGTGCCTGCCGATGGTGCGCAGCACCGGCCCGGCGGCGCTGTCGGCCTTGACGTCGATGTTGAACAGCAGGTCCGGGAACTCCTCCAGCGCGGCGTCCAAGCTCGCGACCGGTTCCCGCCCACCGATCCTGGCGCGGGAGACCTCCGCGAACGGCAGGTCCGCGATCTCGCCCGCGCGATCGGTGGTGCGCTGCAAGCTCGCGTCGTGGTGGACGACCACGACACCATCGCTGGTGGCGTGCACGTCGGTCTCGACGTAGCGGTAGCCCTCGGCCTCGGCGGCCCGGAAGGCGCTCAACGAGTTCTCCATCTCGGCGAGCTCGCCGAGATGCCAGCCGCGGTGGGCGAACGCGCGCGGCCACGGCCCGTCCAGGAAGGGATGCGTCACGGTCGCCCACTGTGCCGCACGCAGATGACCGTTCGGTGTCGGGCCGGTGGCCTCGGAGTCGGCGTGGCGACTCCGAGAAGATCACCGGTATTGACTAACGTGATCAGCGTGGACAACTCCGTCGAGCCCACCCGACGAGCTCGCCAGGTGCGGCACTGCGCCTGGTGCGGCAGGCGCGTACCCGATTCCGGAAGGCAGGGCAGGCCGCGCCTGTACTGCGCGCAAGCCTGCCGGCAGCGCGCCTACGAGCGCAGGACGGCGGTGCAGCGCGGCGGGCTCCCCGAGGACTCGGTGGTGCTCTCGGCCGCCGAACTCGCCGACCTGCAAGACCGCCTGTTCCAGCTGCGCTGCGCGGCCGAGGACGTGGTGACCGCCGTCGACGACGACGCCGACCACGCTGACCTGCGCAAACTCGCGTCGCAGGTGGTCGACGTGGCAGCCGAGCTCGAGCGCCTCCGCTGAGCGCCCGCACAACACCCGCGACGCACGACCAGCCCGCCCGTAACCTGGGGCAAACGGAGCATTGTGCCGAGATGACCGGGTGGCAAGATGAGTTCAACCCCGGTGGCGAGGAAACGACGGTGCCCGCACGTCACGCGGTCCGCGGCTTGCGCCGCGTCGACCTGCTCAGTCCCGACCCGATGGCTGCTGCCCTCTTCTACCGAGCCGTGCTCGACTGGTCACCGGCCTACGGCCAGACCGGGCTGGACTGCTGGGTCGGCAACCGCCGCTGCGCCTTCGTCCGCAAACCCCGCGCCGACGAGACCCCAGGCCTGCGGCTGGTGTTCGCCGGCGCCCCGATGGACTGCTCGCTGACCGGCCCGGACAACGCCCTGGCCCAGGTCACCAAGGGACGCGCCCAGCACGGGCCGCAAGCCCCGGAACCGCGCCCCGGCGAACCCTGCTGGGCCGAGCTGACCACCACCGACGCCGCTCGCGCCGACGCCTTCTGGGCCGACACGCTCGGCTGGAAGGTCGAGGACGGCACCTACCTCTCCGGTGGCCGCGCGATCGCCGGACGCACCCAGGCACCCGGGCAGCCCGGCTGGCTGTGCTACTTCGCGGTCACCGACCTCGACGAGGTCGCCGGCCACGCCGCCGAACGCGGCGGCGAGGTCGAGCGCATCACCCACCCCAAGCTGGGCAAGGCGATTCTGCTGACCGACGACAACGGCACCCGCATCGGCCTCGCCCAAACCACCACCTGGGGCTAACCGAGCTCACCCAGCACCCGCAACGTCCGGTTGGCCCTGACCGACAGGCGCTGCTCGCGGGCGGTCACGTCGATGTAGGTCTGGCTGGAGTTCATCGACGAGTGCCCGAGCAGCTTGGCGATCTCCGCGGCGCTGGCACCGTCCTCGGCGAGCCGGGTGGCGAAGGTGTGCCGCAACGCGTGCACCATCGCCCCCGACTGCACCCGGTCGGACACCCCAGCGGCCTGCAACGACCGCCGCACCAGGTACTGCAGACCCCCGCGCCGCAGCTTCTCGCCCCGATGGTCGACGAACAGCGGGTCGGCACCGGGCAGCCGATTGCCGAAGCGCTGCTTGCGGGTGCGCAGGTAGCTCTGGATGAGCTCGTCGAGGCTGTCCTCGATCGGGATGGACCGGCTCTTGCCGCCCTTGCCCTGCACGTGCAACCGCCGGTCACCAGCCCGCCCGGCCAGCGACGCCACGGTCAGCTCCAGCAGCTCAGCCGAGCGCACTCCCGTGCACAGCAAGGTCGCCAGGATCGCCAGATCCCGCTCCGGCCAGGGATTTCGCGCCTTGCGGACCCCGGAGGCGACCTGCCGCAGCAGGCGTTCCGGGGTCTCCTCCCCCTGCAGCGGCTTCGGGGAGGCCGGGGCGCTGCGCGGCTTGGGCACCACCTGCATCGGGTTGCCCTGCACCGCGCCTTCGATGACACCGAAGCCGAAGAAGCCGTTCCACGTCGACCACGCCCTGGTCACCGTCGCCGCCGAGCGCTTCGCCGCGAACCGCGCGAACGCCGACCGCAGCACGGAGGCGTCCAGCCCCTCCACCGCAAGCCGCTCGGCCGCCGTGCCGGTGAGCTCGACGAGCTCACCGGCCACCGACTCCAGGTCGCGGCGGTAGGCGCGCAACGAGTTGGCCGCCAGTTTCCGAGCCTGCAGGTGCTCCAGGTAGCTCTCCACCAAGCGCGCCAGGTCCACGCGACACCTCCCGAAACGATGATCAACTGCGGGAGATGCAACCAGACACCACCGACACTCAGCTGTTGCGGATGAAGCGGTCCAGCACCCGCACCCCGAACTTCAGCGCGTCGACCGGCACCCGCTCGTCCACGCCGTGGAACAGCGCCGAGAAGTCCAGGTCGGCCGGCAGCTGCAGCGGCGCGAAGCCGTAGCAGTTCATGCCCAGCCGCGCGAAGGACTTCGCGTCGGTGCCGCCGGACATCATGTAGGGCAGCGCCTTGGCACCGGGGTCCTCGGCCAGCAACGAGGCCTGCATCTGCTCGACCAGCCTGCCCTCGAACTTCGTCTCCACCGGCGGCAGCCCGACCCACTCGCGCTCGACGTCCGGGCCCAGCAGATCCGCCAGCTCCCGGTCGAACGCCTCCTCGCGCCCCGGCAGGATGCGGCAGTCCACGGCCGCCTCGGCCACCGAGGGGATGACGTTGTGCTTGTAACCGGCGGTGAGCATCGTCGGGTTGGCGGTGTCGCGCAGCGTCGCGCCGATGATGCGGGAGATGTTGCCGAGCTTGGCCACCGATCCCTCGAGGTCGTCCTCGGGGAAGTCCCAGCCGGTGATCTCGCTGACCCCGTCCAGGAACTCCTGCACGCTGTCGGTCATCACCAGCGGGAACCGGTGGTTGCCCAGCTTGGCCACGGCCTCGGACAGCTGCGTGACGGCGTTGTCGCCGTGCACCATCGACCCGTGGCCCGCACGCGCCCGCACGCGCAGCTTCAGCCAGCGGATGCCCTTCTCCGCGGTCTGCACCAGATAGGCGCGCACGCCGTCCTTGAGCGTCAGCGAGTAGCCGCCGACCTCGCTGATGGCCTCGGTGCAGCCCTCGAACAGCTCCGGCCGGTGGTCCACCAGCCACTGGGCGCCCTGGAACCCGCCGGCTTCCTCGTCGGAGACGAACGCGAAGACGATGTCGCGCGGCGGCACGACGCCATCGCGCTTGTAGCGGCGGGCGATGGCCAGGCTCATCGCCAGCATATCCTTCATGTCCACGGCCCCGCGCCCCCACACGTAGCCGTCCTGCACCGCCCCGGAGAAGGGGTGCACGGACCACTCGGCCGGATCCGCGGGCACGGCGTCGAGGTGCCCGTGCACCAGCAACCCACCCCGCGAGGGATCGGCCCCGGGCAGCCGCGCCACCACGTTCGCCCGGCCCACCTGGTCACCGGCCTCGACGTAGGTCACCTCGTACCCGACCTCGCCCAGCTTCTCGGCCACGTACTCGGCCGCCGCCCGCTCGGGCACGAGCGTCTCGGCGTCGCCCGTATTCGTGCTGTCGATGCGGATCAGATCGCTGGCCAGCTGAACGACCTCGTCCTGCGCCAGCGCCAACCCCGCGTCCTGATCACTACCGGAGATCCCGTTGTGCTCGCTCACCAGGCATTTCTATCACCCGCTGCGCCAACAGGGGGGTGCTTGCGAGGCCCAAATGACCATGAGCTAATCTATTAACACAACACAGCGGGAACGCCCCGGAAACGGCGGCAGACCCGAGGCGTCCGAGTGGCGGAATGGCAGACGCGCTAGCTTGAGGTGCTAGTGCCCTACTAATGGGCGTGGGGGTTCAAGTCCCCCCTCGGACACAAAAGTGCGTGCAATTTCACCCACGCACGGCAGGCACTCTAACACCGCAGCGATCCTTTGATCGCTGCGGTGTTGCTGCGTTCACCACCCTCCCGCTGGGGCGGTGGGTGCGGTGAGCGAGCAGATCATCAGCGGGCTGGTCCCGCCCCGGGTCGACTCCCCGCTTCACGCCCGCGGGGCTCGACAGGAGCGGCGGCCGTTGTCGGTGCCCTCGATCCGCACCGAACCAGAACCGCCAGCGACCCTCTACGGGATCGGCCACGTCGACCGCGCAGGCCGGGTCTCGGCCCGACCGATCCTGCGAGCACTGGACTGGCCGCCACGGCAGCCCATCGCGGTCCAGGCGACCTCCACGGCGCTGGTGATCTATCCCGATCCCACCGGTGTCCATCGCCTCCCGGCCACGGCCTCCATCGCCTTGCCCTCCCGTGCCCGGCGGTGCTGTGGCATCCGGGCCGGCGATGCGGTGCTCCTGGCCGCCGATCCCGGCAACAACGTGTTGCTCGTCGACACCCTCACCGCCCTCGACGCGGCCCTGGCTTCCCGCCACGCAGCCGCTCGAGCCGAACTCACCACGAAGGCCACACCATGACCCACAACACCACCAGCAACTCCAGTTCCAGCGACCTCGACGCCGCCCGCCTCCTACTCGAGCGCCTCGGCCTCACCCCTGAAGACCTCCTCGGCACATCCGCACCGAAGCCGCAGGCGCCGACGTTCGCCGACTACATCCCCGAGGTTGCCAAGGCCGTCTCCCCCGGCACCAAGCGTGTGTACGGCACTTATTGGAACCGCATCCTTGAACACTGGGGCGATCGGCACCTGGACGAACCCACGACGCTGGAGATCCAGCAGCTCGCCGAAACCATCCGCTCCCAAGTCGTGGTGCGCCGTAATGCCCGCGGTGGGCGGGGTGCGGCCGAGCACCTCATCGCCGCCATCCGCTGCGTCTACAACCACGCCGTCGCCGACAAGGTCATCAGCGAGGCCGACAACCCTGCGAAGAACGCCACCAAACCGCGGCGGCTGGCCAGCACCCGGCGGGGACTGCCGGATAACCGGCTCGATGAGATCAACCATGTCGCTGCCACGACCGGCGATGACCCGGCACTGGACACTCTCATCCTGCGCCTGCACATCGAGACCGCCTGCCGCCGCGGCGGAGCACTTGCTCTCACTCTCCGTGATCTCGATCCGGACCAGTGCCTGATCCGGCTCCACGAGAAAGGCGAGACCATCCGCTGGCAGCCAGTCTCCCCCACCCTCATGACCCACCTACGCGAACATGCCCAACAACGCGGCGCCACCACACCCGGCGACCAGCTCCTGCGCTACCGCAACGGCACCCCCATCACCAGACGCCGCTACGACCACCTCTGGACCCGCATCGGCACACACCTGCCCTGGGTGACCACCCAAGGAGTCAGCACCCACTGGTTGCGTCACACGACCCTCACCTGGGTCGAACGCAACCACGGCTACGCCATCGCCCGCGCCTACGCAGGCCACACCACCACCAACAGCAACACCGGAGCCACCACCACCTACACCCAAGCCAGCATCACCGAAATCGCCACCGCCCTCGCCACCCTCACCGACGAACCACACCCACTCGCCACCAACCAAGAACACTGAACGAAAATCACCCTGAGTTAGGCTCGTGTCGAGGTCTCAAGCTCAACCCGAGCCCACTCACGGGCAATCTTGCGAGCGTCTGTCTGACGCGCCTGAACTGCAAAGACTGATCAAAGCTGGGAGCCTCGGCCTCGGCAGGAAGGGGCAGCTGCGTCTATCTGCTAGTCGGTGCCCATGTGGGGCCCGCACCGGGACCCCGGCGTCCGCAACGTGTGGCCTGCTACTTCATCGAACTGCCGTCATGGTCGGCGCCTGGTCCGGCCGGGAGTTGATGCCCCGGCACGGACTGTTCGTCCGTGCCGGGGCGGGTGGTGACGAGCTCAGCACCGCGTCTGTGTCGGCTCAGTCCTTCGGGTCCACGTGCGCTGGGCGCAGGAAGGACCAGATCAGAAAGGCTGCTGAGATCAGGAGCAGGGCCAGTCCGGTTCCGAGGTTCATGTGCAGGCCTGCGGTTTGCTCAAGCTGTTGCGGCGTGGTTGCCACCATGGCGTAGCAGGTGAGGCCGACACCATATGTTCCGAGGAGCAGGCCGATGATCGAGCGGAGATCGAACAGGTAGCTCAACAGGGTGTGCGACTGCCTTGGGTGGTGAGTTTCTCTGGGCGGAGTTTCGGTGGCGGGCATTGTTGTCTCCCTTATCCGATGAACACGGTGAGTGCGACGGTGATGCTGGCGCACACGCCGGCCAGCAATGCGGGTGAGCGATACCAGCCGCGGTCGGAGCCGCTGGTCTCGTGCGCGCGGTCCTTCTTCGGGGTGAGTTTCCAGACCAGCCCGCGAAGTTCGCTGTCGGGCTTGGGTTTGGTGACCAGAGTGACTGCAACGGCAACGACTGTGCCGACGATGAGGGTGCACGTCCCGCCCCACAGTGCGGCTGCCTGATCACCCTGGAAGTGCACGAGTTCGGTCTTGTGGAGGATCACGACGGTCACTGCCGTGATGGTGCCGAGCACGAGGCTGAAAAAGCCTGCCCACGGGGTCATGCGCTTCCACAGCAGACCGATGAGGAAGGTCACGAACAGCGGTCCGTTGAAGACGCTGTTGAGCGCGAGCCAGTAGTCGAAGAGGTTGGTGTAGCCGGCCGCGATGAAGGCCGTGAGGATGGCGATGAGGACGCCGATGATCGTGACCACGCGACCGGCCTGGAGGTAGTAGTGGTCGCTTCGGCCCTTGCGGATGTACGGCTGCCAGAGGTCGTTGATGAAGACCGTGTTGAAGGAGCTGATGTTGGCGGCCATCCCGGCCATGAAGGAGGCCAGCAGTGCCGCCATGGCCACGCCCAGCAGTCCGTTCGGCATGAGTTGTCCGATGAGTGCGGGCAGGGCGTCGTTGTAGGTCATCTCGCCGGGCGTGCCGACCTGCGGAATGGTGACGGCCGCGATCATGCCCGGGACCACGACGATGACCGGCAGGCACATCTTGACGAAACCAGCGATGATCGGGGTTCGTTTGGCTGCCGACATGCTGTTGGCGGACAGGGAACGCTGTACCTCGGCGAAGTTCGTGGTGAAGTACCCGAACGAGGCCATGAAGCCCAGACCGAAGACGATGGCGATCCAGTTGCCCAGGGCGTTCGTGGTGTTCTCGAGTCCTGTGCCCTGCCATGCGTGCATCGCTTGTTCGCCGAGGCGAGAGTTCTCGACGTTGGAGACGAATCCGTCCCAGCCACCGATCTTGGTCAGGCCGATCACGGTGAGCGGCACGAGCGCGGCGATGATGACGAAGAACTGGAGTACCTCGTTGTAGATGGCTGCGTTGAGCCCGCCGAGCGTGGTGTAGGCGAGGACGACCAGGCCGGAGAACACGATGGAGATCCACAGTGGCCATCCCAGCAGCGCCTGCACCAGAACCGCTAAGGCGTAGAGGTTGACGCCGGCGATGAGCACTGTGGCGATGGAGAACATGACGGCTTGGAACAGCTGTGTTTGCTTGTTGAACCGCCGTCTCAGGAACTCGGGCACGCTGCGGACTTTTGATCCGTAGTAGAACGGCATCATGAACAGCCCGAGGAAGATCAGCGCCGGGATCGCGCCGATCCAGTAGTAGTGGGTCGTGGGCATGCCGTACTGGGCTCCGTTGGCGGCCATGCCGAGGATTTCGAGCGCGCCCATGTTGGCCGAAATGAAGGCCAGTCCAGTGACCCAGGCGGGCAGCGAGCGGCCGGACAGGAAGAAGTCCAGGCTGCTGGAAATCGAGCGCTTGCTGATCAGGCCTACACCGAGGACGAAAACGAAGTAGATGCCGAGGAACAGGTAGTCGACGGCGTTCGCGGGAAGGCGCATTGATGAGTCTGCGAGCGGAAGCACGAGGCACTCCTTTGTGCGAGGTCATTCTTCTTCAGCTTCCAAAACGTTTGACGCGAACTGTTCTAGTCGCGCCGTTCCCGCGTTCTGGAGCGACAATGCAGGGCGTGTAACCCCGCAGTGCGGCCGGACAGGAGTGGCGTCCCACTGGTTGTGGACGCGAAGGCAGTCAGTCCTCGGATGGGGTTGCGGCCGCCGAGGAGTGAAGGAAGCTGTGCAATTGGACCGATGATTGATCGGCTTGTCGCCTGGAGTTGCCCTACCAGGCAGATTTTGCCGTTACCATGAAACGGATTCCGGTGAGTGTCCATGGGGCGGGAAGCGCTGCGGCGTGGCAGCGCTTCCCCGCCACCCCGGTGGAGTCGTTATCCTTCGAGGAATTCCATGGTGGTGCGGTATGCCTTGGGGACGGCCTCCTCGAGCGGGAGCTGTCGGTACTCAGCGCCGAGGAGTTCCACGCCCCAGGGGCCGCGGAAGCCGGTCTTCTTGATGGCCTCGACGAATCCGGCCACGTCGAATTCACCTTCGCCGCAGAAGGTGCGCCCGTTGAAGGTGTCGGCGATGACGTCGCCGGCGAAGTTCAGCGGAGCGTCGTCGAGTTCGATGTGGTGGATGTACTCGCCGGGAATCTCGCTGAGCGAGGCGATGTCGACTCCGGCGCGCACGACGTGCCAGATGTCGATCAGGATCCCGCCGGCGGGGTGGTTGGCGGCTTGGACGAACTCCAGTGCCTGCTGAGGTGTCTTGACGTTGACGAAGGGCATCGGTTCGAAGACCACCCGCGTGCCCGCGTTGGCGGCATCGGTGGCGAGTGCGTGGAACTCCTCGGCCATGTGGTCGGGCTCGAAAGGGCCACCGGTGAAGTCGCCGCCGACCTTGATGTGCCGTGCTCCGACCGCTTCGGCCGCGCGGAGCATGTTCGCGCGTTTGGTATCGGCTTCTGCGCGTCGTTCGTCGGTGACGAACCAGTCCTCGAGCATCTCAATCTCGAAGTACTTGATGCCGTTGTCATCCAGCGCTGATCGAAGTCCCTTGTAGCCCACGGTCTTCTCGGCTTCGAGCAGGTCGCTGTAGCCGATCCCGAAGCCCTTGAACCCTGCCTTGGCGGCCGCTTCGATTCGTTCGCGCACGCCCAGGGGACTGCGGTCGTCGTGCTCCATCGGGCGTGCGGCTCCGGCGGTGACCCAGCACGCGGCGATCAGTTCGTTGTCGGTCATGTCCAGTCCTTCTGGGTTTAGCACTACGGTCGAACGGTCGGCTGGTAGGCGAGCAGGTTCCACTCGCCGCCGCTGCGGACCCAGACCGCCAGTGCCCGGTTGGTGAGTTGCTTGCGAGTCTCGCCCGCGGTGAGGTCGGCGTTCATCTCACCGACGACGACCGCGGTGTTTCCCACGATCGTGATCTTGTCGATCGGGTGATCGATCGTGTGGTAGACGTAGAAGCCGCTCTTGCACTTCTCCAAGTAGCTCTCGAGCGTGTCGACCGCCCCGTTGGAGTGGGTGTAGGTCAGCTCGGGGTGCGCGAGAGCCTCGAAGGTGTCGAAATCGCGCTGGACCACGGCGTCGTAGCGCTTGTCCTCCAAGGCCCGAATGGCTTCGACGTCAGATTCGGTGCTCATGTGCGACCTCCTTAACTCGGAAGGGACCGTCAGGTGGTGGGAGGCTTGCCGGCCCAGGCGGCAGACAACAGGTGCCTGAGGCCTTCGGTGGTGACAGGGCGTGGGTTGGCGTAGGGGGAGGTCATGGCGGCTTCGATGGCCGCGTCGATGGCCGACTCCGCCATTCCCAGCTCGTGCAACGAGCGTGGGGCCCCGAGGCGCCCGGCGAGCTCCCACAGGGCGGTCGCCGGGTCACTGTTGATGTCCAACGCCCGCTTGAGCGCGGCCACCGCTCGTGGCGCTTCGGGCTGGTTGTAGGCCAACGCGTGGGGAAGGACGACCGTGTGGGTGGCCGCGTGCGGGAGGTCGAACATCCCGCCGAGGGTGTGGCAGAGCTTGTGATGCAGCGACATGGTCGTAGCGCCCAGGCAGGCGCCGCACAACCACGCGCCGTAGAGCGCTTCGGTGCGCGCCTCGAGGTCGGTGCCGTCGGCGACGACGGCCGGCAAGGCCGTGTACAGAGCGCGCACGCCCTCTTCGGCCATGAGATTGATGATCGGCGAGGAGTCGGGTGCGTAGAGGGCCTCGACGGCGTGGGCCAGGGCGTTCATGCCGCTGGTGGCCGAGACCTGCGGTGGGAGGCTGATGGTGAGCTCGGGGTCGTAGAGGACGCTGACCGGCAGCACCCGGCGGTCCTTGCCCGTGCGCTTGCGGCCGTTGTCGGTCAGGCCCCACACGGTCGTCATCTCCGACCCGGCGTAGGTGGTCGGGACGGCGATGATCGGCAGGCCGTGTTCCAGCGCGATCGCCTTGCCGAGGCCGATCGCCGATCCACCACCGACGGCCACGCACCCATCGGCGCCGAGCTGCCGCGCGCGTTCTCGAGCCGCCGCGGCGACCTCGACGGGACCGTGCATGCGTGCGTGGGGGTAGACCTCGGCGGCTTGGTCACCGAGCGCGGTCGCGATGGATTCGCCGACGTCTTGCTGTTCGGGAGAGCAGAGGATCAGCACGCGTTGCAACCCGGCACCGGTGATCTCCTCAGAAAGCTGGGCGACGGCACCCGGGCCGAGCCGGACGCGCATGGGCAGTGCCTCGTAGGTGAACGGCGATGGTGTGGTCACTGGTGCACCTCCTTGCCGTTCTCGCTGAACAGCGTGATGTCGAAGTGGACGGCGCGGAACGGGTTGTCGAAACCGAGCTCGGCGGCGCGATCAGGGTCGTCAACGAGGTCGAACCGGCGGATCAGGCTCTCCTTGACGCCGAAGACGACGTCGGAGCCGATGTAGGGGCAACCGTCGACGAACAGGTGCGTGGTCAGCGGGCGGTGCTGCGGTGCGGTCACCTGGAAGTGCATGTGGGCCGGCCGGTGGGGATGGCGGTGGGTGGCCTCGAGCAGTTGCCCCACCGGGCCGTCGTCCGGAATGGGGTAATAGCGCGGGACGATGGAGCGGAACCAGAACTCTCCGGTGTCGTCGGCGGTGAACACGCCGCGCAGGTTGCGTTCTGGCTGGACTTCCGGCTGTTGGACGTCGTAGAAGCCTTCGTCGTTGGCCTGCCAGACATCGACCTGCGCGCCGGGGACGGGCTCACCGCTCTCGTTGGTGACTCGGCCGGTGACCAGGCACTGCTCGCCTTTGCCGTCGAGAGCGATGTTCTCGCCGTGCTCGCGCGGGGGTGATTCGACCATGTGGAACGGGCCGAGCACGGTGGACTCCGTGGCGACGTCGAGCGAACGGTTGTTGATGGTCTCCACGAGCATGGAGACACCGAGCACGTCGGAGAGCAGGATGAACTCCTGGCGCACCGGCGTGCAGGACTGTCCGGTTCGGGTGAGGAAGTCGATCGCTGCTTCCCACTCCGCATCGGTGAGTTCGACCTCCTTGATGAAGTCGTGCAGGTGCCGCACGAGGGAGGTCATCACCTGCTTGAGCCGGGGCTCGGTCTCCTCGCCGAAGCTCGCGGCGACGGTCTCAGCGGATCGTACCTCGCTGAACAGCAGCGGATCGTTCATCGCGGGCTCACCTTTCCAAAAACTGTGCTGTGCGCGGATGCTGGTGGGTGTCTCATGGCGCGGTGTAACCGCCGTCGACCGGTAACTCGATGCCGGTGACATAGCTTGCTTCGTCGCTTGCCAGGAACAAGGCCCCGTAGGCGATCTCGCGAGGGGCCGCGGCGCGCCGCATCGGCGTCTCGGCGATCACCTCGGCAGTGATCGCCGTGTCCTGCTCGGCGATCATCGGAGTGTCGGCGATCCCCGGGTGCAAGGAGTTCACGCGGATCCCATCAGCCACATAGGACAGCGCGGCATTCTTGGTCATCATCCGCACGGCGGCCTTGCTCGCCTGGTAGGCCGCCACACCTGGGCAACCGACCATGCCCCAGATCGACGAGACGTTGACGATGGATCCGCCGCCCTGCGCTCGCATGTGCGGGATCACGGTACGCATCCCGTAGAAGGTGCCGGTCTGGTTGACCTCCACGACACGCGTCCAGTCCTGCAGGCTGATCTCATCAATCGGCTCATAGGCACCGACCAAACCGGCGTTGTTGACCAGCACGTCGATCCGCTGGTGCTCCTCAACCACCGCATCGGTCGCGGCTTGCCAGCTGGCGAGGTCGCGCACGTCAAGGTCGCGCCACGTGATCCTTCCGCTCGCTGAACCGCCCGGGGCGTCGATGTCCCCCACGATCACCCGCGCGCCTTGTTCGGCGAACAGCTCGGCGATCGCGCGGCCGATTCCGCGTGCCCCTCCGGTGACCAGAGCGACTTTGCCCTGCAGACGCATGTGAGTCCTTTCCTCGCTCGTGGACGGCGTTGCGGACGCTGGGGTCCGACTCAGCCCTGCTCAGGCGGTGTCCCGTCGTAGGCGTTGGTGAGGAGGTCAGCCAGACCTCCGGGTTCGAACCCGCAGATGCGGTCGGTCCCTTCGGGTAGCGACTCAGTGAGGGCTTCGAGCGAGGCCAGGTCCATGCCAAGTTCCTTCAACGACAGCGGCGCCCCGACGTCGCAGGCCAGCGCCCGGACGCCCTGCACCGCGTCGTTGTGCCCCAGGGCGCCTGCGATGCGCGCCAGGTTCAGCGGTCGGGTCGTGCGCTTCGCGCCGAGTGAGTACGGCAGTAGTACCGCATGCACGTCGGCGCGCCGGAGCTCGGCGAAGTCGGCGAGCGTTGCGCACAGCCTGTGATGGGGTCCCGGTGGGACTGTGGCGAAGGCGGCCCCGGCGAGATAACCGCCGTATTGGGTTTGTGATCGGCCGATGAGGCCGTTCGGGTGCAAGATCGCGTCCGGCGAGCCGTCGGCGAGTCGTCGCAGCCCGTCTTCGGCCAGCAACGTGAACACTGGACTCACCCTGGGAGCGCACAGGGCCTCGACGCCGTTGGCCAGCGCGGTCATCACTGAGACGGCCGTGAAATCGTCCGGAAGGGAGAAGGTCAGTTGTGGGTCGTAGAGGACGACCCGTGGCACGAGCTGCGCGGCCCCAGGCGCCTGGTCGTGGAGGAACTCCTCGGGACCGGAGCTCAACTCAGCGCCTGCGTAGGTGGTCGGCACCGCCACGACGGGCACGGCCGCCAGTGCCGCCGCTTCCTTGGCGACGTGCATGACCGTCCCGCCGCCGACCGCGAACAGACAGTCCGCACCGCTGCCAGCGATGGCCTCGACGACCTGCGATCGCGCTGAGGCGTTCTCGCCTGGGCGGAGCGTCACGACACCGGCGCAACCGCGGTGGCTCTGCTGCACCAGGTCCTCGGCAACCGCAACCTGAGAGGGCGAGGTGACAGTCAGCACCGAGGTGATCGCGAGACGATCGAACTCGGAAGCGAGTTGCGTTCCGCTCACGCCGGCGCCGAAGACAGTCCGTCTCGGGAGGCAGTCATGGACGAAATCTCCGACGATCTCCGACATCGCCCCAGTCATAGGATCCTTCCTCGCCCTGGGATCGGCCGTCTGGGCACGGCTGGTCCGATCCGGCACGAGACGCCACGTGGTCACCGACCGGTTGAGCACCGGTCTGTGCAGTCCTGAGCGTTGCCCGATCTGACGCCTGCGGCAGCGTCCCGCCGCTGCGTGGAGGCCACCGCGGGCACTGTGCTGCCGGATGTCGATCGCGGCCCCGCCGCTGTTGGCGGCCTTAGCCCGCCCGTTCGGTCCAGCACCTGCCCTGGCCACCGAGCTTCGGCTGGTGATCGGGGACGGACCTGTGCCGGGGAGCCACGCAGGCTGACTGCGCGCAGTGAGGACGTCGTCGGCCATGGCCCCTCCACTCGTTCGTGATCGAAGACGCTGCGGTGCTCACGCCGCGTCGGTGCACTGTGGATCCATGGTTGACCGCAGGATTCACACTGTCCAATACTTGTTTTTGCCTCGATTTAGAGGGCAAACATATAGCTGGCGTTGGTGGTCACCTGTCGTCGAGCAAGCGCCGAGGCCGTGCGCAGGCAGGCCGCTGTGCGCAGTCGGCCTCGAAGGCCGCGCGTCGTGGCCGATGAGGAAGAGGATGAGCGATGGAACTGCGACAGCTGCAGTACTTCTTGGTCGTCGCTGAGGAGCTGAACTTCAGCAGGGCCGCGGACCGGCTCAACATGACCCAACCACCGTTGAGCGCCCAGGTCCGGCAACTGGAGGACGAGCTGGCGGTCACCCTCTTCGAGCGGTCGACCCGCAAGGTCACGCTCACCCCGGCCGGCGAGGTCTTTCAAAGGTCAACGAAAAGGCTCTTGAGCGAACTCGACAGCAACGTCGTTGAGGCGCAGCGAGTCGCCAAAGGTGAGATCGGTCAGCTTTCTCTCGGATTCGTCCCCTCCGCGACGGCGGAAATTCTGCCACCGATTCTCAGGGAATTCCGCAAGAGGTTTCCCGACGTTCGTCTCGTCCTGCACGAACTCACGCCGGAACTGCAGGTACGTGGTTTGCGTGAGGGATCGCTGGATTGCGCCTGCTTCTACCTGCCCTTCAACGACTCGCCTCCCTTCGGTGACCGGAACCTGGAGTCCGCCCCGATCTCGCGCGAGCCGCTGGTGGCAGCCTTGCCGGTGGACCACCCCCTGACAGCACAGCGGAAGATCGCCATGGAATCGCTCGCTGAGGAACCATTCGTGGCGGTCGTAGGGCACAGCGGCCAGGGTCTGCGCGAGGTCATCCTCGAGCAATGCCGCAGAGCCGACTTCAAGCCGCACATCGTCCAAGAGGCCGCCCTCATCGGAACGATCGCTGGACTGGTCGCTAGCGGTGTCGGTGTTTCGCTGCTGCCCGCCTCGGTCCGGAGACTGCAAAGGATGGGGGTCAGTTACCGCCCGCTGCAGGACGACCCGATTCACGTGAAAATGGGTCTCATCTGGGCGAGGGAATGGTTTCGCCCTACCTTGGAAGGGTTCATTAACGTGGCTGAAGAAATCCACGCAAATTCCACTCGACGCGGACGGTCCTAACCCAGCGACACGGTCCAGCGGCGCGATAGCGGCTCCACACGCCCCCCAGATCTGAGGAGCGCAGCCTCTCCAGGCACGACGCCTGGCCTCCAACTCTCGAATCATGTGGGAGGCCTGCTCGTGGCCCGCACCCTCGGATGGCAGGGGCTCAGCCCCCTGCGCCGTTGCGTCCCGCCGCAGCGGCGCTGCAACGCTCGCGTCACCCGCCTGAGCTTATCTATATGCGTGGCGAATCAATGGTGCGAACGATCGGTATTGGACACCGCCATCGCCGAGACCGCACTATCTGGCGAGACCGGCGCCACACCCGATCGGCCGCCCGCAGTCAGCACCTGACTGACCGGGGCGTGTCCTGCTCCGCGCCCGAAACGACAGAGGCGTGGGGTCCAACGGACCTCTCAGACTCATCGAGTCACTCGCTTCCGCACCACTGACCACCGTGATCAGGAGAACATCATGGACCTCGAGCTGACCCGCCGACGCGTGATCGTCACCGGTGCCGGCACCGGCATCGGGCGGGTCACCGCGGAAGCATTCGCCGCGGAAGGCGGCCACGTCGCCGCCCTCGACATCGATGAGACAGCACTTGGCGAGCTCTCCACGGGCACCGGCTCGATCGTCCCGGTGACGGCGGATCTGTCGACCGAGGACGGGTGCCGGGAGGCGGCGGCCGCTGCGATCGACGACCTCGGTGGTGTCGATGTACTGGTCAACAACGTCGGGGCCGGCGCCGTGCGCACCTTCGACGAACTCACCGATGCCGACTGGCAGCGCACCATGGACCTCAACTTCATGAGCTATGTGCGCATGAGCCGCTCCTGCCTGCCGCAGCTGCGTCGATCCGAGGGCACGAGCATCATCAACAACGCCTCCGACCTCGGTCGCCAGCCCGAGGCAGTGCCGATGGACTACTCGGCCAGCAAGGCCGCAGTCCTGGCCGTGACCAAGGGGCTGGCCCGTGCTGAGGGCCCGAAGATCCGGGTCAACGCCGTGGCCCCGGGGCCGATCTGGACACCGTTTTGGACCAAGCCCGGCGGGTTCGCCGACACGATGGCCGAGTTCCACAACATGCCTCCCGAACAGGCCGTCGAGCACGAGATGAGCCTGCGCCAGCTACCGATGGGCCGCCTCGGCACCCCTGAAGAGGTCGCCAAGGTCATCGTCTTCCTCGCCAGCCCCGCAGCCGGTTTCGTCACCGGCTCGGTGTGGGGCGTCGACGGTGGAAGCGTCCGCGGCCTTCTCTGATCCACCCGTTCGAGCCCACGCACATTCGAGGAGCCAGCACCATGAAGGCCGTGATCCTCTCCGAGGACCGCAATATCGATCTCCAGGACCGCGACATCACCGAGCCGGGACCTGGTGAAGTCCTTCTCCGCTCGGAGTACTGCGGCATCTGCGGCACCGACCTGCACGCGCCCGACCTCGACCTGTTCAAGCCACCCGTGGTCATGGGACACGAGTTCTCCGCCGAGATCATCGCCACGGGACCCGGCGTCGCAGGATGGGCACCTGGGATGCGCGTCGTGGCGAACCCGAACGGCAACGCATGTCAAAACTGCGATCAGTGCCGCGGCGGACGAGTCAACTTGTGTCGGGTTGCGACCATGGCAGAGGCCCTCGGGGTGTGCCGTGACGGCGGCATGGCCGAACAGGTCGTCGTGCCCGCGGTGCACCTGCACCGGCTGCCCGACACCCTCGACAGCCTCCGAGGAGCATGGACCGAACCCCTCGCCGTGGCCGTGCGGGCCGTGGCCCACTCCGGATTGCGACTCGGCGAGGAGGTCCTCGTGATCGGTGGCGGGCCGATAGGGCAGCTCGTCGTGCAGCTGGCCCGCCGGGCCGGAGCGCGGAAGGTGACGTTGATCGAACCCTCGCCGATGCGCCGCGGGATCGCCCACCGGCTCGGTGCTGACCACGTCTTCGAACCAGGCGAGCACGCCGGCGCGGTCTCCGGGGGCCAACTGCGGCCGGTCGAGCGGGTCTTCGAGTGCTCGGGGCACCCCACGGCAGTGCAGACCGCCATCGACGCCATCGCGCCCGGAGGTTCCATTCAGCTCGTCGCCATCTCGCCGCAGCCGGTGACCTTCGACGCGATGTCCGCCCTGACCAAGGAGATCCAGCTGAACTCCAAGTTCATCTACGTCGAAGAGTTCGACCTGGCCATCGATCTGCTCGCCCGGGATCTCGTCGACGTGATGTCGCTGACGTCCTCAGTGGTCGAACTCGACGACTACGCCACCGCATTCGACGCCTTGAACCATCCCGACTCCACGGTCAAAGCTCTGCTGCGCACCGGAGCCACCGGCTGAGGAATCAAGCCGCCCGGACGCATCAACGTGGAACTGCTGCCACCTGCCGTTCGAGCGGACCCGATGGCGCTGCGCGCGAGGATCCCGCACGAAGGCACGTCCATCGAGCCACCAAGCACGTGGGCGCGATGAGCCCCGCCGTCGAAGAGTGCCGCCATTACCCACATCCTCATTGCGAAACCACGGTCGGTAAGACTCAAAGGAGAGACAGTGATCGACTGGACGATCAGCCTTCCCGATCACGTCGTCGTTACTGGAACCGCAAGCGGCCTCGGTTCGGAAACAGCACGCCTGCTCGTCAGCAGCGGTGTCCACGTCTACGGCGTGGACACCGCCGAACCCGAAGCCGAACTGGCCCGATCCGAACGTTTCACCGAGATCCGCGGGAGTGTCACCGAACCCGCAGTGTGGGATCGAGTAGTGCATGCACTTCGGACAGCTGGACCAGGAGATCGTGAGCTACCGTCCTCTGTCGGCTTCGTCGGTGCCGCAGCCGTGCTCGACGTGGGCGTGCTCGACCAAGAGGACGTGACTATCTGGCGCAAGGCGTGGGAAATCAACGTCCTCGGCAACGTCATCGCCTTGCAGGCGCTCCTCCCCCTGCTTACAGCGTGCGAGTACGGCGCAGTGGTGGCCGTCAGCAGCATCAACGCCTCTTTCGGGGAACAACAGCTCGCAGCCTACAACTCATCGAAAGCGGCGCTGACCGGTGCGATCCGCACGATCGCCCTCGACTACGCCCGACGTGGCGTGCACATCAACGTTCTCGCACCAGGCCCCATGCGAGCCGGACTGTTCGAGCGCCACCTCGCCTCGGCTGACGACCCCGCCGCCTTCCTGGCTGACCGCCAGCGACGCCAACCCATGGGCCGAGTGCCTGGAGCCGATGAAGTCGCTCAAGCCGCCGCGTTCTTGCTGTCACCGGCCGCATCAGCCGTGTTCAACACAACCCTGACCGCCGACGGCGGTCTCACCTCAAGTTTCGACTTCCGCGAATGGGCAGGTTGACATCGCGCAACACCGCTCACAACTCGGCTCGACACCGATCACCCGTTCGCATCTCGCCCAAGCGGGACGCAACTCTGAACTACAGGAGGGCAACTGTTGGAACCGATCACCGTAGGATTGCTGGGAATCACCCACCCGCACGCTTCAGCCCGAGTTCGAGCCCTGCGCGCGATCGAATGCGTCGAGGTGGTAGCAGCCGCCGACGACGACCCCCGACTCAACTACTTCACCAACAAATACGATCTCGAAGCACGCACAACCGATGGCGTGCTCCAGGACGAGCGCATCAACGCCATCATGATCCACTCCAAGAGCCGCGACATGGTCCCGCACGCCCTCCGAGCAATCGACGCCGGCAAATCGGTAGTCGTCGAGAAGCCTGGCGGCGCAACGGCCGACGACCTGATGCGTCTCCGACAGGCAGAAGCACAAGCAGCGGCCGGCCAGGTCGTGCAGATCGGCTACAACGTACGACTAGCCCCGTCCATCAGCCGCGCCAAAGAACTGATCGAACACGGCTTGATCGGTGAGGTCGTCACCGTCTCCGCCCGAGGCGCCGCACTGGCCGGCGAACATCTCTCGCAGCACCTCAATCAACCCGCCGACATGGGTGGCGTGCTGTGGGTGCTCGGTTGCCACATGCTCGACGCGCTGGTGCGCATGTTCGGTGCCCCCGAGTCGGTCAACGCCCGGGTACACAAGTCGCCCCGGCTCTCCGACGAATCGAGCCGGGAAGACTCCGCCGCTGTGCTTCTCAACTACTCCGACATGTCGATGACCTACAGCTTCGACGGACACGACCACCTCGAGTGGTTCGAAAGCTCCCGCATCACCATCAACGGCACCCACGGAATGATCGAAGTCGGCATCCTGCCCCAAAAGCTGCGCGTCTACGTCGACGAGGACCGCGCCGGATGGCCGGCCGGCTGGACCGAGTGGACCCAGAGCCACTTCACCCCGCCCTTCGCCCGCACCGAAGCCAACAAGTTCTCCGAACTTCCCGAACTCGAAAACCTCAGCAACTTCCACACCGAGATGCGCGGATGGGTGGACAGCATCCGCACCAGTGCCCCCGTCGTCGCGCCCGTGTCCGACGCTCTCACAGTGGCCCGGATCGTCGACGCCTGCTACCGCTCCGAGAAAGAACGCGGAGCCCCGATTGACCTGGCGACCGCATGAGGCAGAACGGGTTTGTCAGTTGATCGATAAGCGGTTAGACACGCCGAGTAGGTACGGCAGGGCGAACCGTGATGACCGAGGGCATCAAGTCGATGGACTCGGCTGAGCAGATGCCGTCTCAAGAGGGTTGCCAAGAGTATTTCGGGGAGTTTGCAGAGCTTCCACCGCCGCATTGCAAACTCGACCGGATCTGCGTTGCCGATGATGTGCGGCGTAGAGGCGTTGGCCGCAGGCTCTTGCACCGGTTCGCGGCAGAAGCTCGGAATTCCGGGTGCTCGCACATCGCTCTCAAGGTTGACGAATCCACGGACACCGCGGGGCGCATCTCCTTCTTCACTGGCTTCGGGTTCTACCCGCTTGACCCGAAGCAGCCGGACCACTTGCTGGGCACTGAGCTGGCCTCATTGATCGAACTGGCCGGATAGCCCGAAGCCATCTTGCCGTGGTCGACTCGCCGTTGGTCGTCGACGATCCGACCACGCCTCTAGCACGGCTGATCACCGAGTCTGCCCCTCGCCGCCGAGCAGAACGGCAGTAGGCCGATCGCGACGACGCCGAGCACAGCCGCTGGCTATGCCCCATCTCCGCCGCACGTGGGCGTACGGGGCGGCCGAAACCGTCGGTCGTCGCCGCCCCGCCGCCACAAGCCCGCGTCTACTCGAGGATTTTGTGCAGTGCAGCGGCGACACCCGCTGCCAAGAGGATCGCGGCGGATAGGCCGGCAGTGGCGTATACCGTCGCGGCGGCGAGCGCCGCGACGGTGCCGATCATCAGCCAGCGCAGCGGCAGCTTCTGGTCGGAGTCGGCTCCTACTGGAGTCTCCTGCGAACTGTCCGGAGGCCGTACTGTTGTCATGAGCCCTACTTCCTGTTGCGGGTCGTGGTGTTCGTCCGGTCGGGTCTCCGGGGTACGAGCCGGAGACCCGACCATTTCCTTGAGACCGGCTCGACGCTGGGTCTCGAGCACCATCTTGCACAGGTTTGGGAGCGCGCGGGTGTAGAGTGAAGATACGTCTTGACCCGCCAGTGAACAGCTATGAACGTTCGACGGGTACGAGCCCCCTTTGGCGGCTCAAGACGTTCATTTCAGCAAGGAGAATGTCGTGGAAGATTTTTCTCTTCTCACGCCACGTAATCCGAATAGCACGGAACGTATCCAGCTTCGCCGGCGCCTGGGACGGCTCCAGACCATGGACACGTCAATCGCCAAGGCCACCAGCAACATGGCAAGGCTCGCGGCGGAAAAGCCGAAGCTGGCGAACGTGCTCATCCGACGCCGATTCGTACGTAGGACCGAACGTGCCCCTGGTGATCACTCAGACCGATCGCTGCCTCCCCGGCCACTCCGGCCGCCCTCCACAAGGATCATGAGCCCCCGTGGCGCTGCGCTCCGGTTCTACCTGACCGCCCTGTTCGAAGCCCAGGTATCAGAAGCCAGAGCGGACACAAGGCCGGTGAACAACCGTTCGTTGCGGGGTACTCACGACGACACAGGCTGGGCCGACTTGCTCGCCTCACCCGCACGGAACGCCAGCGGCAACGTCTACATGAACGTGGCAGCGAAGAAGCGGCGCCAGATCCACGAGGCTCTTGGCCGACTCCACCGAGAGGAGCTAGTCGCGTTGCCCAACATCAACGCCGGCTCGAACAAGTACGAGGGTTTTCGGCTGATGGACGAGGGTGGCGCGCGCGAACAAGGCCCCAACGAGCTGTACCGGCTGCCCAAAGCGAAAGACAAGGACGCCTTCGAGCTCCCCATCACCTTCTTCACGCAGGGCTGGGTCCACTGCTTCGAGGACACCGAGCTGGCATTCGTCCTGATGATGGCTTCCCTCGGCGCTACGACCAAGGAAGTGACCATCGAGGGCGCGATTCGGCTTCTTTGCTACGGACTGGGCCGCGACGCCTACGAAGCCCATGTCATGCTCAACCGCCTCGGCCTACTGGAGGTCCGGCCAGCCCCCAATCGGTACGCCGACGGCAAAATCCAGAACTACGGGGGGCCGAGCGACGCACACCTACATAGCTTCAAGCTGCTGCCAGAGGGGTTCGAGACACCCGCCTACCACGCGGTTCTGGCCGCGATCGACAAGGCGCTCGATCAGGACGGCGACAACTGAGGCTCTGCACCCAGACGAGCGCTCGACAGGCACCTCTCACAGATCGCGCGGCCTCTGGTACAGGTGTTCGTCGACATCGCCCCGTCGGTAGCTCGGTGCTCGCAGAGCTGCCGGCAACCAAATTCAAAGCAGAGTGAGCTGGCGCATCTGGTCCCGGTCAACATCGGACTCTGAGATGTTAAGCCGGTTCTCCGGTCGCTGCGGAGGCGTCAGCCCGTGCCGACGCTTGGCATGCTCGACCAGATCAACGACCTGTCGCTGGTAGGACTTAGGCGCATACGCACCGTGGCGATACAGCCGCTCGTAGAGCGGCAGCAGGCCCGGCCGCCGAGCAGTCAACCACTGGTGGAACCACTCTCTGGCACCCGAGCGCAGGTGCAGCACGATGGGCGTCAGGCTCACCGCGCCGGCCTCAGCGACCGCGGCCACCGTGGCGTCGATCTGCTCCGGGCTGTCGCCGAGGCCGGACAGGATCGGCGCCATCATGACCGAACACGCAATGCCCGCTTCCGCGAAGCGGCGCACCACATCCAGCCTGCGCAGCGGCGACGGTGTCCCCGGCTCCACCTCCCGCCACTACGCCTCATCGATCGACCCGATCGACGTCGCGATCGACACCCGCGCCCGCTGCGCTGCCTGAGCGATCAACTTCAGGTCACGCAGGATAAGCGTGCCCTTAGTCAAAGCTCAATCCTGCGTCGTTTTTCGTTGATGACCTTGAGGTGGTCGGCGAAGGATGCAGTGAGGCTCTCGAGCCCGCCTGACCCGTGGCTGCTGTGGCTTGGGAGGGACGGCCGATGATGCCGTTGGTGGTGTAGCCGCGCATTCCGATCACCAGCAGGTGTGGCCTGCTGCTCGCGTCGTGGTCCGCCTCGGTGTAGGTCTCACCGACCAGCTCGGGATGGGTGCACAGGAGGATGGCGGTTTACGGGCGAGTATCACGGCTCCTTTGCCAGGCGGTCCGTACCGACGCGGAAGGCTGGTACGGCGGAGCAGAGTTCGGACAGATCACGGCCGGCGCGCATCACGGTCCCGTCAGGTCGGACCACCGCGGCGCGGGCATGCGCGCGGCGCAGCCAGCGTTGCAGGGCGGAACCGGCGTCAACCGTCACCAGTTGCGCGCCGCGTCGCTCCAGATCGACCCGCGTGTTCGCGTCCGGGTTGTCCTCGGTGACCACAGCAAACCGTCCGCCGGCGACGTCGTCGAACCTGCGGCCATCTTCGAGCAAGGCGTTCGGGCAGAGCCGCCCGGCCAAACCGCGCCGCTCCAATCGCACACCGCAGTCAAGCTCTCCGGAGCGCCCTTGACTTCAGTATCCAGCGTGTCGAGCCGACCTCGCGTGCAAACCAGGGATTCACCCGTCCTGAACGCTGGTCTGTTTACGTTCCAGGTCGAATCTGGGTCTCAACGGTGTGTGTTGGGGTCGTACTGCTCGATCTCGCATCGGTCGAGGTTTCCCTGCCGGAGAACCTCGAGAGCGGCGTCGGAGACGACCAGGCGTCCTCGGGGCGTGAGTCCCACATCGTCTTGACCTGCTGTTCCGGTCACGTAGAGCCAGCGGAAATCGGGGAACTCGGTCAGTCCGTGGCGCTCAAGACGTTCTTGGGCGTCTTCGCCGTAGGTGATCTCGACTCCGCGGATCTCGAAGGTGCCGAGTCCGGAGCCAGCCAGGGCTGCCGCCGTTTTCTCGGTGACGAGGAAACAGGGGTGGGAGGTGATCAGGTCGTCGCCGAACCAGTTGTCGATCTCGTAGTGGAGGGTCCCCTCCACGCGGGGTGGGCGGACGGAGGTGTCCAGGACGGTCTCGTCCGCCAGGGCGCCCGGGACGTCGGGTCGCAACCGATAGAACATGATCACCTACCGTACTGGTGGGTTGAACTGGTGGCCGTATTTGTCGTCGATCTCGGTGGCCTTGTCCAACAGGTCTTGCTTGCTGGGGTTCGGGTTGTCGATGTAGAACTCGTCCCACTCCGAGCGGATCTTGCTCAGGTGCACATCGCCGTTGATCTCTTTCGGGATCCCCCGGAGGTTATCAAGCGAGTGCATCTCGTTCGGGGTGATGTCCAGGTCCGGGTACTGCTTCTTCATCGCCTGCTGCTCGACGGCGTGGTGGACCCAGACCTTGCCCTTGAGGTCAGGGTTGGCGTCGAAGAAGTTCGCCCGATAGGCGTCTCTCCCGATGCGGTCCGACCAGCCGAAGCGGGCCTTCTCCCCAATCCCGAGGGCTTCGCCGATCTTCGTGCCCGCCTTGCCGAGCTTGGTGCCGCCCGCTGCCCAGCCGGCGAAGGGGACCGCGGCCGCAGCGGTCAGCGCGGCTTCCGTCCCCCGGCCTTGCAGGGCATAGACCCCGGCGTGGGCGATGTCGACAGCGTCGCCGATGACGGGAATGAACCCGGCCGCATCGGTGGCGGCGTGCGCGATGGTTTCGGCGGTGGACTCCTCGTCCTCCGTGGGCACCGCCTCGGCCATCTCGTTGAGGGCCTTCGCCGACTCCTCGGCTACGGCCTCGAGCTGTGCGCGGGCACGCTCCAGCAGTTCGCGCGCAGCCTGCCGGTACTCCTCCCCCGGGTCCTGAAACACCGGGGGCACGGCGCCGGGCTCCCCGGCACCGGAGTCGTAGTCCGCGACCGCCTTGTCGTGGGCTTGCCTGGCCTGTTGGGACAGCTGCTGGCCGCGGCGGTAGAGCTCCGCTGCGTTGTTGGCCTGCATCTGGGCCCAGCCCAGGCAGTTCGCGTAGCTCTCGATGGCCTGGGCACCGTAGGCCATCGCATCGCCGAGCTTGAGCCACTTCGGCCACTGGTTGGCGTTGTCGGCGGCATAAGCCTCATACGCCGGGCCCGTCCACGCGCCGGTGTCGATGCGCTTGAGAGCTTCGGCGTCAGCGATCACATCGGTCGCGCGGTCCCGCAGCACCTGCGCATACCGGTACAGGGCCTCCATCTTGCCGGGAACGAGTTCGTCGCCACGCTCGGTCTCGCCCAGTTCCTTACGGTCGACCATGCCCGCGCCCTAGAAGTGCTCGTCCATCGCGGCAGCGGCTGGATCGCCGCCGAGGTGTTGCATCGCGGCGTGATCGGCCTCGCGATAGGTCCGAGCCGCCTCACGCAGGCCCTCACCGGTGTTCTCAGCCTTGTCCACCAGGTAGTCGATGCCCTCGCTCATCGTTTCGCAGAACGACACCAACGCCTCGCACAGCACGTCGCTGCCGATCGCCTGCGCATCGCCATCACATAGCTCGGCGAGCTCTGAGGCGTTCTGATCAGCTGCGATCTCCCCCATCGCCCTCGCCGCGGTCTCCAGAATCTCGACATCGACGTGAAACCCCGGCCCATCCATCGCCATGCCCCCATAACCACACGCCCCATGCCTCATGATCTTCAACGAGGCCACGCGGCACCGTAACTTCTGGCGTTTAGCCAGCGCGGCAGGGTTCACCGCACATCGCCCAAATGGAGCAGACACGGGGCAAGCACACTGCCGCCCCAGAAGGCACCCAGGACGGATGACCAGCTCAATAAGTTCGCCGCCTTACCCCGCAGCGGGGTAGCGCGAATGGGGTCGATTTCAGAAACGAGCGCCAGCAGCGCAGAGCAAGCAGCGCAGCTGGGGGTGGATCACTCCCCCGTGCGAGACTCAGCCCGCCCCTGGGTGCCGCTCGGATTCCCGGACTGGGCAGCCGCGGGGATCATGACGACCCGCCAATCAGCCAGCCCGCCATGCTGGGCCGCGTAGTGCTCAGCCGTCGCGCGATCCCCAAACCGAACCTGGTGACCATGCGTCTCGTGCACGATCTTGACCGCCACAACAACCTCCACCTCTTACCCGTTCACCGTCAGGCGAGACAGTATCGAACGCGAGTTCGTATCAAGTGGATACTGCGCGGGCGTGTCGTGAGTCCCCTCGCCACTCCAGTGCGGCACGTTCGCGAGTCACCACGGGGAACCCGCGTGACCCCCTCGAAACCTGGAGATCGAGTCGACGATCGAGACTCGGTGAAGATCACGTGCCGACGCCAGCTGAGGTCATCAGCGCGGCGGGAAGGCCCGTGCCGGAGGCGCGTGATGAGCCCCGCGATCCTCCTTCCCCAAGGGAATCCCAATTGGTTCGGCTCGGCACACCGACGGGATCTGTTCGGCGAGCGCGCGGTTCACACGGCTGGCGCCACGGTCCTCACCAGTCGACGACCAGACGACTGTGGGGTTTGTCGATGACGAACCGGGGATCAGCGGCTTCGAGGAGGTCGCGGTGGGCGTCGGTAGCCTCCGGAAACCAGGCTCGGGGGCGTCGGTGCCTCGTTTGCGTGCCCAGGTGGCGTCTTCGCCGGTGTACTTGTACTTCCCGACGGCCGCCCACCGGAGCGGACGGACCCAGCAGCGCCAGGACATCGTCGACCACGCCCGAACAATCGCACGCGCGGCTGATCAGCAGATAACGCAAACCACACCCGCCTCGCATGAACGGGGCGGCGTCCGCGGTCGGTCAGGCGTGTCTGTTCGGGTGGATCTCCGGTGGAATCCCGCCGAGTCGCTACTCGGCTGATGAGCTCCTAGGTTCCAGCGCACCCATCGAAGTACTCCTCGCGGTCGGTGTGGGCGGGAGATTTCTCGACGGCTCGACTTCTGTGTGATTTGGCGCACAGTACTAAGGTGCGAGCCCGCACGGGCGTGAACACTTCTCGCACCTTCACCTGCCAGTGCGCTGGTAGAAACCCGTGCACGGGCGGGTTTAGCGTGCCGGGCTATGACCGAACGCGTGATCGCCGCAACGGACGGCTCGGCCCAGCCCAATCCCGGACCGACGGGGTGGGCGTGGGTACTGGGAGACGCTCAAGGCAGCCCCATCCGCGGGGAGTCCGGGTTTCTGGGACATGCCACAAACAACGTCGGCGAACTCACCGCGGTAGCCGAACTGCTGGCCTCAACAGATCCGGCCGTGCCGCTGGAAATCCGCATCGATTCCCAATACGCGATGAACGTCGCGACCGGGAAGAACCGGGCGTCCAAGAACCTCGAACTGATCGCACGCATCAAGCAAACGCTCTCCGACCGGGACGTGACGTTTACGTGGGTCGCCGCACACCAGGCCGACGGCGACCTCCTCAACGCCCATGCCGATCACGCAGCCCAAGACGCCGTCCGCAACCGCCAAGGACGGCACTGGACGGCAACCGACTTTCAGGCGCTCGACCTCCGCCACGAGCCAGTTCAGCCTGATCACTCCCGCGCACCCATGCCCAAGCCTGGCGGATGCAAGGCGACGACCAAGGCCGGGAAACCCTGCCCCATTGACCCGCGCCCCTCGGGGCTGTGCCATGTGCACGACCCTGCGGTGCAATGCCAAGCGATCACCAGCAAGGGACGCCGGTGTTCGGTGGCCACCGGAGGCGGCCGGTGCGACAAACACCGCGACCGGCTCCTCTAGTCGAGACGCGAGGACGAAATCCCGTTGTGGCCATGAGCCGTCGATTGTCGATCGGGCGGCGGGATCTGGGAATCAAAGCACCTGCGAATCGCGTGGAGAACGGCACGTAGGGCGTGGGGGTCTTTCGCTCGTTCCACTGGATCATCTGGCATAGCAAAATCTGGAAGGGGTAACAGCATCGTGGGCATGTCTGGTGGCAGGTCCCAGCCGAGATCTCCAGACCAAGCGGTGACGTAGCCTTCTTGTCCTCGGTGTGCGGAGTTCCTGCCCACGGGGGGCTCGCAGGTCATCGCGGCGTTGACGCCGGCCCGACGGAAGAAGCCCGACCGAGCTCATCGGCGAGGGCGTCGATGTTGCGTGCGGTGAGATGAAGCACGGATGCTGCGGCTCTGGCCGGCACCAAGACCGCGACGCCGCGCATTGAGGGCTTGATTCGCACAGTCGTGGGGTTTCCGAGGCTGTCTTCAACAGTGATTTCTCTCCAGTGCATCACTGGCTCCCTCTGGGTAACGCCGAGTTGCGGGCAGCGGTGGGCAAGAGTTGTGGGGGTGGCCGACCGGGGACGAGTTGCAGGCGCCAAGCGCTACACACGGGCTGGTGATGTGTTGGCTTGCCGGTCCCCGGTCGGCACCTTTCCCGGGCGCCCCGTCCGACGAGCGGAACGGGTGCCCGGAAATCAAGGGCTCTCGCGAGCGATCGGTCGATCGGCTGCTCGAGGCGGCGTGTCGTCGACGAAGTGCACCGGCCACAGAACCTGGTCCACTCTGTCTCTTCCGTCGTGGACGGGGCTGGAGCGTGTTCTGCGGGTGTGCGCGGCCGCGGCGTGCCAACCCTCGGCCACCTTCTCGGGTGAGGTGCTATCGAGGAGAGCGAGAAAGAAGCGGTCGGTTCGGGGTTCGTGTCTGACCGGCATCAACGCCAGATCCCGAACGGGGCCCGTCGGGTGGTATTCTGGGCCTTCAGGATGGGCGGATACCTGGCACGCCTCAGAACCAGCAGGAGTCGGGACTTTCGTTTTCCTCACCCAGCGCATGCGGAGGGCGTCGGTAATCGTGGAGACAAACGAGGGCACGACGGGACTCCTTTCCCTCGGTGTGGTGCAGTGCGCCGGGGTCAGCGCACCGCCCGGCTCGTTAGACACGACGCGCCCCGTGAACGTGCTCGTTCATCAGTGACGCGTTCCTCGTGACCTGACGTGATGACGTCTCTAAGTTCACCAGCGGACCCGGGCGCAAAACGACCACGAGTAAGTCCCACCGATAGCCCATTTCGAGGACATCGAGGGGACATTCCTGAGCTTTGGGGATAGCACGGCTTACGGTGGCTTCCGTGTCCTCCCCGGAGCCCCGCATACCGAACACCGTGCTCGTACGTCTCCGTGAGAACGCTGGTTTGTCACAGCAGGACCTCGCCGACGAACTGACCACTCTCGCCGCCACCCGCTACGACAAGTACCCGCAGATCACAAAGAAAACGGTCGGTCGATGGGAACGTGGCGAGGTCGTCTGGCCCCAGCCGTTCTACCGGCGGCTACTCGCTGATCTGTTCCAGTGCGCAGGTGACGAGCTCGGGTTCCGTCGGCCGCGCCGTACCCACACCGGCGAGGACAATGTGGAGCCCGTGCGGACTTGGACGTTGGAACCCACGTCCGCCTCGTCAGAACCGCTGGTAGACGACAGCCAGACTGATTGGTGGCAGGTACGTGCTGCGCTGGGACGACACAGGCGGGGTCTGGCGGTGCTCGCTGAATCCCTGCATCGCGCTCATCGGATCCCCGGTCTGGCACACACTGGTGCGATCAGTGTGCCAAGCTGGCTGCCCGCCGTGCCCATACCGCTCAACGAGGTCCGCCTGACGTTGGATCCTTCCGCAGCGGAACCCGAAATCACCGGCGACGAGCCCGAAAGCACCGGCGTCCGACCACTCGCCACTATCGATACCCGGTACCATCGCTATCACGCTGCCGTCCGAGACCTCGCTGCTCCGCGGCTGTTTGAGAATCGGCTCTGCTTCCGATTGATGGAAGTCGACTGGAGCGTTCCTGGCTTGCGGTTCGGCCAGATGGGCTTTTTCGACGCGGTCGACACCAACGAAGCCTTGGCCCACGAATTCGCTCTACACCATCTGGCGATCGACGGGGACCACGAAACAATCGTGGGCCGTGCCTCCCTGCGGCGACTTGCGTTCCGCAAACGTCTCGCCGACCCGTTCGACCTGTCCCGGCGTCCGCTGATGGGCGCCATCGGCACACTCACGATCAGGGGCGGCACGAGCCCCAGCATTGTCCTCCACCAGCGCGACACCACCAAGGTCGCCGGTGGTGGCGGTATGGCACACCTACTGCCCGCCGGCATCTTCCAGCCTTCCTCGGTCATCCCGGCCGCCGTCGCCGCGGACTTCTCGATCTGGCGAAATATCCAGCGCGAGTACGCTGAAGAGCTCCTTGGCCACGGTGAATATGACGGCTCAGGCAAACCCATCCAGTACGAAAAGTTGGAACCGTTCGCCACCATGGACCAGGCAGTGCACGAAGGCCGCATCCAGGTGTTCTGCCTCGGCATCACCCTCGACGCACTCACCTTCGCCGGCGACATCCTCACCACCGCCGTGATCGAACCCGACACCTACGACGAACTGTTCGCTCACACCGTCGATACCAACGCCGAGGGATCCGTACCACGACAGATGTTCCCCTTCGAAGAAAACACCCTCACCTGGCTCGCGAACTCCCAACAGCTCTCACCCGGCGCGGCCGCCGCCCTCCACCTCGCATGGACCCACCGCCAACACCTCCTCACCTGACCCCGACTACCCCCGATAACCGCTCGTCAGAGACCTCGCCGACGGCCATCGCACGGAATACGGGGTGAACTCGAAGTAGGTCCTCGCCACCGCCTCGAGGACCGGTACCGGTTCCTCGAACCACCCGTCGGCGGCCCGTTCAGTCCGGTCACACGGCGGTTCTTGACGATCTGCAATGCGCTGTTCGACAAAGTCGGGCAAACGCGACTCAAAGCGGACACGATCACAGTTACTTACGGGCGAAGCCTTGACGAAGACACCAGTGACGCAGAGTATTCACCCCGCGCATGCCCTCTGACCTGCGATGACGAGGCATGTGTGACTGGTGGGACGTCGGGGTCCTGCCGAGTCGGGGCGGGCGGCAGTCGGGGGGTCGCCCGCCCCGCCACTACCGCTCCACGACTTAGTCTGAGCTGAACGAGGAGCTGAGCCAAGGTGTGATGAACGACCTCCCGTGACGCGACCCCAAGACGAGGGACCGGACCGCGCGCCGGCCCTCTCGTCAAGGCCGCGCCGGGAGCAGGAAGCAGCCGAGCTCCAGCCGTGCTGATGCCAGCACCTCTGGCACCTGCCCCGGTCGCCGACCGTCACGCAGCGCCAGCCCGTGCGTTCGGGAACCACAACCGCCATACTAGAACTCGAGTTCGATCGGGTGCACCCGGAGCCGTCGTGGAAGCGGGGCGATGATCGCCGGTTCACGCCGGCGCGTCCGGTGTGGGTGAACTTGGCTCGCCTCTACCCACGCCCGACGGAGGTACGCCCATTCCCCGAGGGCTGGGACCTGCAGGCAGGGGTGCCCGGTGAGCAGACCGCGTGGTTGAAGACCACGACGGGCGGATGGGTTGCCGAAGTCCGCTACAGCGTCCGCCGTGGCGATGGCGGTCGCGGCGTACCGCATACCGCGTGGGTGCCCGCTGAGGCCGTACGCCTCCGCCAAGACGCCCCGGCCCGCGAGGATCGCAAAAACTGAACCGACCTGGGTCGACGCGCACACCGGATCCACGCGGGCTGTTTTGTCGATCAGGCGGGTCGGTTGAGAAGTGCGCGGGCGTGGGCCCACAGGGCATCGGCGAAGTCGTGGCGCTGGTCCATCTCGACCCGGTGCAGCAGCCGGGCCGTGGCGTAGAGCTGCGCGACCCGTCCAGTCGGCGAGTCGAGGATGTCGGCGAACGCCGAGCGGACATCGCGGTATGTGTCGGGGTTGAGCAGGCTGCAACACAGCAGGGTTGCCGCGTCGATGCCGGCCGGGCCGCGTCCCCAGCCTTCCCAGTCCAGCAGCCCGAATTCGGGCTGCATGAGGTTGTTCCAGTGCAGATCGCTGTGCACGGTCTCCCACCGCTCCACGTGGGTGTCGAGCTGGTCGCCGAAGGCACCACGGATGCGACGGGTGACCCGTTCCTGATCGGCATGGGTGCGGCGGGTAGGAGTGGCCGCCAGCGTGGCCAGCGTGTAGCGCAGGGCGGCCCACCACGCCGGATCAAGCCGCAGCGGTTGCACGGGCGCGTCGTCGGTCGAGCACGGCCGCCCCGGCAGTCGGGTCGCAAGCTCGGCGCGCTGGTGACGTCCGTCGGCCCATTCGGTCGTCCCCAGGACCCGGGGGCGCGGGATGCTCGCCGGAAGCATGTTCGCCTCGGCGTTGCCGGTCCAGAACTCGCCCGAAGCCCACTCCGGGAACTCCGAGACCACGCGCAGCCATCGAGGCGCGCCGTCGGCGTTACGGGCAGGGGCGCCGATCGAGCGCAGCCGCCACCCGAAGGCAGGTTCACCCTCGATCTCGACAGCGAAGTGCGCGGCGGCGCGCGTGAGGTTTGCGCGCATCCACTCGGTGAATCGACGGTCGGCCTCGGCGACCTCGGCAGCGCTCGGGCTCATCAGTCGACGATGTGGCGTAGGTAGTGGTCCGGATTGGCCAGGTAGCGGCGCCAGTGGTCGACGAGTTCGAGTTCGTCCCACTTGATCCGCCGGAACCCGTGCTCGCCCACTTCGATGACGTCGGCACCCGGCGTGGCCGCCAGGATCGGCGAGTGCGTCGCGCACACCACCTGCGCCCCGGACTGGCCGAGCTCGTGCATCAGCGCCACCAGCCGCAGGCAAGAGGTGAACGACAACGCGGCTTCCGGTTCGTCCATGACGTAGAACCCGGGCTTGTTGAACATCTCCTGGAACACCGTCAGGAAGCCCTCGCCGTGCGACATCTCGGCGGTGTTGTCCTCCCAGTAGCCCGGCACTCCACCGAGGTTCTCGGTCATCTGAAACGCCGTCTCCGCGCGCAGGAAGAACCCCTGCTTCCGAGACCTGGGGCCGCCGAGCATCCGAGACCCGGCCGCCGTAGTTTCCAGCGTCAGCACCTCACCGAGCGGCGTCTTCACGGCATCGGGTCGACCGCGTTTCGCCGCCAGCCGGCCACCGTAGGAATCGAGCTTGAACCCCTCGGCAATGGCCTCGACCAGCGTGGATTTGCCGGACCCGTTGTCGCCCACGAAGAAGGTCACCGGAGCCTGAAAAGTCAGGCCCTCCTCGGCGAGCTCGGCCACGCACGGCACGGTGAACGGCCACCGGCCGCGCTCAGCGCGGCCGGGGCGGTTCGCCTCACGAATGTAGGCGCGACGGACGTACACCGGTCTCCTAGGCGTCGTAGTTCGGTTGACACCCGCCGTTGGGCCCGCACGGTCCGGCCCCAGTCGGCCAGCACGACGGGTTGCAGGCAGGTCCACAGTTCGGCCCGCACTGAGGATCGCACGCAGACCGCGGCCGGGTGGCGAAGTGGGTGCGCAGTGTCGCGCCCGTCTCGGCCATCCGTGGGCCGGCCAGGATGTCGGCAAGCGCACGCTCGCGCGCGTTGCCCACGGGCATCCAGCGGGAGAACACGCACGGCCATACCTCCCCGGTCCGCGAGATCGCGATCTTGTCGTGGCCGCAGTGCCCGCACAGCTGATCGAGGCCGGCCTGGCCAGTGCGGACTCCGCGGCCAACCTCGCGGAGCCGGTCGGTGCCGATCTCGGTCACCCCGAGCTCATGCAGCTCGGCGACCGCAGGGTCGCTGCGCTGGCCGTCCCACAGGTTGACCACGCCAGCCCGCACGGGAATCGACCGCCGAACGGCCTCGGCGATGTTGGCCTTCGTGCGCGGGTAGGTCGGCCGCTTCGTGATCTGCGCGTGCTCGGCAGCATCAGTCGAGTAGTACGAGGTCGCCAGCCGCACGCCCGATTGCGCGAGGACTTCCCATAACCCCGGCGTGACGTGCACGAGGTTCGAGAACACCTCGACCTCGACTCCGCGCGTACGTGCGTGGTCGATCAGGGCGGGTAGCGACGGGTGCAGCGTCGGTTCGCCGCCGATGAACTGCACCATCCGCGCCCCGACCTCGGCCGCTTCGTCGATCACCCTGCGCCAGTCGGTATCGGCCATTCCGCCGTGGTCGCCCGCAGGGCCGGATTCGGCGTAGCAGTGCCGACATTCGAGTTGGCACCTGCCCGTGATTTCCAACCACACGAACGAAACAGTTGCATCCACAGGAACCTCCGATTTCGGTGGATTGACTGGCCCGGCCGGGATTGTCGGGGTGTCGGGGCCCTGCCCCGGCCGGTTGGAGACCGGTGTTGGTACCGAACGAGGATTACGGCACCAACACCGGCGACTGTTCACGAGCGAAGTGCTCCGCGACGCAATTCGGGCAGGCGCGCGGAGATCACCGAGTTCGATTTCCCGGCATTCAGACCGCACAGAGAGAGGCCGAATTGTTCGGGCTCACGCTCGTGCACTTGCCCTTGTCATCGGTCCACACATCGGCGACACTCGCCATCGTCGGATCCCCTTGACGTTGTGCGTGTCCGGTGCAGCCCGTGCCGCTCCTCACCGGCCCCGCCGGGAAGCCGCGCGCCAGCACAGAACCATCCTGTGTCGCGTCGTGGCTTGTGCTCATGGGCGGGCCGCCGTCTCCTCGATCACCGTCGGCCGCCAAGCGATGCCGAGCAGCTTGCGCACGGCCTGGTCACAGCCGGGACAGGTTTCCCACAGCCACGCCATCTCGCCGCGGGCTGACGTCACCGTCTCGCCACACAGCGTCGTGATCTCAACTCCGTTCGGGTAAATCGAGCAGCCTGGTGGGTACGGGTCGACGCTCGCGTGCCGCCGACCAGCTGCAGGTGCCCAGTGAAAAGGGTGCGGCTGAAAAGCCATGGCCGTGTCCTCCATGACCAGGAAGATGTCTGTCGCACTCACTTTCACCGTTTCCAGCGGGATGGAAAACGACGAAACCGCATGCGATATACATGCCGCGAATATCTGCACGTGACCGGGAGGCGTGGTCCATATACTGATCGTCACGTTGGACTGATGGGGTGAGGATGGGCGCAAAGGACACCAGGGCATGCCGCACCTGTGGCAGTCTCCTGGGACGCGACCAGAACGACGTGCTGTGCAGCCCGTGTCGGCGGAAAGCTGCGCCCGATGCCCCTGGCCCCGAACCGAAGCAAGCGGGGTTTTGGCAGCGTCCCGCGTTGGCCGAAGCGCTCCGCTCCCGACATTTCGGACGCATCTTCTACGCGTATCGCTACGAGCACCGACCGGTGATCACTCAAGCGGCATTGGCACGGTGGCTCCACATGACGCAAGCCCAGGTCAGCAGATTGGAACGCGTGACGAAGGCTCCTACCGACCTCGACAAGCTCGCGTTGTGGGCTTCCACGCTCCACATCCCCGAATCTGAGCTGTGGTTCAGACTCCCGCCGCGCACGGAAGCGCCACACAGGCGCGCTCACAAAACCGCTTTTGGGTGGTTCCGCGGCACTACGCTGCCGACTCTCATGCAGAAGACCGAGCGCGCGCCTGTCACCATTGAGTCAGTCAAGGATACGACGGCGATGTTCCGCGGTCTCGACAATCGTTTTGGCGGCGGACATGCTCGTGGCCTGGTTGGCGCCTACCTCGCCGACGAAGTCGCCCCCGCGATGCACATCTATCGTCAAGGCCAGGACCACATCGAGTTCGTCGTCGCCGTCGCCGAGCTCAATCAGCTGGCAGGCTGGATGGCGTACGACGTCGGCGACAACCTGGCGGGGCGCCGGCACCTGCAGCAAGCTCTGCAGCTCTGCCAGAGGGCGAGTGACGACGCGCTGTCAGCGGAAATGCTCGCGGGCATGAGCCACCAAGCCGCACACGCCCGAAACGGTGCGGTCTCTGTCGGCCTCGCACAGGCTGCCCGAGATACGGCCGCTGGCACTGGGTTGGCCGCCCTCGAATCTGAAACCGCCGTCATGGAAGCTCACGGACTGGCACTGCTACGTGACAAACGAGGCAGTATCGCAGCCCTCAAGGACGCAGAAGACGCCTTCAGCCGAGCCGACCGACAAGATCATCCGCACTGGCTCAGCTACTACGACGCCGCATACCTCGCCGCGAAGATGGCCCACTGCATGCGTGAGTTCGGCGAGCTGCGCGCCGCCGAGCGGTTCGCCCGCCGCTCGTTGGAGATGAGCGCCGGCTATGAACGCGGCAAGCTCTTCAACACAGCGCTGCTCGCCTCCATCCTGGCCGAACTGCGGGAAATAGATGAGGCGTGCGCTGTTGGTCGTGACGCGCTGCAGCTCGGGCGCAAGCTGCAGTCAGCACGCACCGTTGTGTACCTGCAAGATTTCGCCACCCGGCTCCGTCGGCACCAGGCCGCACCTGCAGTCGCCGAGCTCGCCAGCGAGCTCGCCGCGATCGGAATCAGCCTCGATGCTGAGCCAACAGCTTGAACAAGGCGACCTGCGCTGCCGCGCCGGGAATCTCGCCCTTCTCGATACGCTCGGGGATCTCGGCGAGCGGCACCCACTGAACACGTGCCGTCTCGTTGATGTCAGCAGGCTTACCGGTGTCTTCAGCTCCTTCTGCCAGGAAGAGCAAGTTCTCGAAGTCAGCCGTCCCGGTCAGCGGCTGAAACCTACCGAACGGACGAATCGACCGAGGGCGCCAGCCGGTTTCTTCCTCGACCTCGCGGGCCGCGGTCAACGCGGGGTCCTCATTCGGGTCGACGTAGCCCCCTGGCAATTCCCACACCCACTGGTCGAGGACGAACCGGTGCCGATAGATCATCAGTACGTGATCCGAGTCGACGACGAGGGTCATCGCTGCCTTGGGCATGCGCAGGACGTACTGCTCGAACGTGACGCCGTCCGGGAGCTCGACAGACGCGATACTGAGTTTGAGCCGTCGAGTGTCATCGATAATTCGTTCGCCATGGATGGTCCAAGTCGCCAGCGCGGGCGCGTTCGTCTCGTTCGCCACGGAGCGAAACGCTACCGGAACGCCGCGTACGGCCTCCACAACGACATTGGTCACAGCAAACTACTCCCGGTACCAAGCTCGGGACTGAGATCAGACGTTGCCTTACCATCTCGGACGGGGTCGCAAGCTGCAGTTGATCTACTGCGAAGTCCTCAGGAGCATGGTCAATGCAGCGGCTCCAGAGATCTGCACGGTCAGGCTAGCGCCGAGGTCGTCACAGATCGTGAAGATCGAACCAGGCCGCCCACCATCGCCTCCAGGGACAGTCACGGTGACCCGGGCCTCGGGCTCGCGGCGCGACCAGGTCCTACCTGCTGTAGAGGCCAGGCGCCGACATCGTCCTGCTCATGGGCCCCGGCACCATCACCAAGGAGAGCGCACCAGTGGATGCGCGCCATCGTCTCGGCGTCCCAATCCTGCTCGACAGCCCCACCAATACGACCAGCTAATGGGGCATCAACATGGAGCGTCCGGGGGCAACCGTTTCGGCCATCACCACCAAATCGATGTCTGTATCAAAAGCGCGACCGTTTCCGCGATACAGCCCACACGGGTTCGAGATTCGCTATCCAGGGTTGCCGCCGATGCCGGAGATGCGACCAGGCAAATCTGTCCGGTCAGTCGGTCCACAGGTCCTCGGCGCATCACGCGACTTCGACGTCCGCCCCGCTGACCGGTGGTAGACCGAACTCGGCGCGCCAGGTGTTCACCTGCGCAGGATCGACGAGCGGGAAAAGCCGATACCCGCGACCGTCACCTGTATCGACCCACTGCGTCCCGAACCTCTGCGGCCTGCGCTGACGGGTTTCCACCCGGTCCGCCAGGTAAGCCCAGTCTCGGGCCTGCGCCTCACCCCGATCGACCGCCGCACGCAGCAGTCCAACCCACTGCTGTTGATGTTCGGCGTCGGCGTGCTGCGCCAGCAACCACGCCGCGTGCGCCGCCTCGGTGCCGACCAGCGCGTGACCCGGCCACCCGTGCTCATCGATCACCAGGTCCAACCAGGCGGTGTTGTCGTGATCGATACGACGAACCTCGCACCACCCGCTCGATCCCGGCTGGTGCTGGGCGCGCGCCTGCTGATCCCGCTCAGCCCGACGTAGAAGCTCCTCGCGGAGTCCGGTGTCCACGCGCGGAAGCCTAGGCGGGACGCTGCAGCCGGCATGAGCTGACCAGGGAACTCGCCTCGGATGTGGGGTATAGGGCACGGCTTTGTCAGTGGCTCCCGCTACGGTGACGCGCCCTGCTGATCCCGCTCCTGGTGCATCGCGGCTGTGCTCCTGCGCCTGTAGTCCGGTTGTGCCAAGTCGCCCGGGAGCGGGTGGCGCGTTTCGGTGTTTCTGCCTGCCCGGCAGTGTGCTGGACGCCGGGCCTCTCCACGCAACACGGGCACCCCGAAGGGGACCCCGCCCGTGTTGCGTTCCGGGCCCGCCGCCCAGCCGTAGGGCCGCAGGCAGAACACCCAAGCGCCACCGCCCCGTCTGCTCGGCTGGGCGGTGTTTGTGGGTTCTGCCCTTTTCTGGTTCCTACGGAAAAGGACTAATAGCTATGGATTTGCCGAACATCACGGTGTTTCGGTATGGCCCCGACGAATCCCGCGTCTTCCTCAATGACGCCCATCTCATCGGCGTTCTGGAACACTCCAGCGGCGAGGAACAGGTGCGGGTGAGCTTCTACGGCCCGTCGGGTCAACGCTTCGCCCTCCCGCAGGCTCGGGGGATCACCGATGCGGTGACGTCGATCATCATCGCAGCACTGCACTACGACTACCGCCCCCACGAGATCGCCGTCGGCTACTTCACCCCGTGCGGCTACGGGATCTGGTGCCCGACCTGCCACGTGGCCGGCACCGCACTGTCGCGCTACTACAACGACCGCGTCGAGGCCGAGGAACGCGCCGTGGGCGACCACGAGGACCTCTATGGACAACCGGCTGTGCTGGTGCCCAAGCCGGGCCGCCTCGCCCCGGATTCTGCTCCGCCGAATGCGTGGCCGACCACCGACCACGACCGGACCTGACCACCCGCGAGCACCGACTCGCGCACCCTCACATCAGAAGAACACCTGCGAACGCAGCGGCGGGGTTGGGCCTGTGCCCGGCCCCGCCGCTGAGTGTTTCGACCCCGCTGAATGGAGATCTCCCATGGCAACGACCGAGAAGAAGCTGCCTTATCTCGACGATCTCGATCCGAAGGATCTGGTGCTTCGGAACAATCCGCGCACGATCTCGGACCTGGAATCCGAGGACCCGGAGATGCTGGCCAGTATCGGCACCCACGGCGTCCGCTTTCCCGTCCTCGCCACCCCTACCGACGACGGTCCTGCGGTGATCGATGGTTTCACCCGCGTCCTCGGCGCCCTGCACCACCAGCAGAATCAGGTGCCGGTGTTGCTGGTCGACGAGGCCGAGGCAGCGGCATGGCAGCGGCTGGTGGATCAGTGGATCGCCAACGAGCATCGCCGCGGGCTCGGTGAGGCCGACAAGGCCGTGATGATCGAGCAGATGGCCCTGTACGGGTTTGACTCGGATGACATCGCCGAGCAGCTCACGACCGATGTCACGGTCGTCAAGGCAGCGCTGAAGGTCCGCGGCAGCGCGAAGACCACGTCCCTGGCACGCCAGCATGATCAGTTGGACATGTTGCAGCTCGCCGCGATCAGCGAGTTCGAAGACGATGAGGACGCCTATACCGAGATCGTCGACACCCTGCACCACCAGCCCGCCCAGCTGGGTCACGTGATGGCCCGGCGCCGCCAAGAGCGTGAGACCCGGCAGGCCCGCGACGCCGAGATTCAGCGCCTCACCAGCGCCGGTGTCACCGTCCTCGACGCCTCCGAGTTGCCGGAGGCCTCGCGGCCGTTGTCGGCGTTGAAGGACGCCCAGGGCGAAGCCCTGGGCGACAAGGTCGAGGAGCACCAGTCCTGCCCCGGGCATGCGGCAAGCGTGCGGACGATCTACACCGGTGAGGCTCGTGTGTCCTGGCATTGCCTGGCCTGGAAAAAGCACGGCCACTACCCACGCTCCGATGCGTCTGGCCCCGGTGGGGAGCAGGGTTTGTCCGAGGAGCAGAAGGCCGAGCGGGCGCGGGCACGCAAGTACCACCCGCAGTGGCGCGCCGCGCTCGAGGAGCGCCGGTCGAAACTGCAGGAACTCCTGCAGCGCAAGACGCCCCCGAAGCAGGCCCGCCAGTTCCTCGCCTCCGCCCTCGCCGCTGGCGACGAACGGGTGGCGAAGGCGATCAGTCGCGGGAACCGCTACGCCCGCACCGTGCTGGGAGACAAACGCATCGACCGGCTTGCCACGGGTGGACGTCGGATGACCGAGGACCAGGTCACCATGCTCGAACTCGGGCTCGTGCTCTGCGCCTACGAGGAGGCCTACGACGCCGAGCACACCGTGAGCACCTGGCGCTCCCCCACTGCAGCTGATCAACGTTACTTCGCCGCGCTCGAGAGCTGGGGCTACACGCTGTCCCCAGTGGAACAACTCGTTCTCAACCCCGACAGCGGCAGCTCGAGCAGTCAGGCCGCCTGAACCTCGACTGATTCGCGCATCTCGCGGCGGGTTCGGCTCCCCCACGCTTCACCGTCGGGGACCGGGCCCGCCGCGCCTCGTTTGGAGGGGAGGTTTTCAGTGAGGTGATCTCAGTAGGGGTTAGGTCAGGCGGCCGTGTTCGTGGTGGGTGAGTACGAGTGCTGCTTGGACGATGCGGCCGATTTTGCGGGGGCTGGTGGTGAAGTGGCGTAGTGCTTGCCAGCGTCCGGTCAGGAGGGCGAAGGCGCGTTCGCCGGGAGCGCGCAGGCTGCGCAGGAGCTGGTTGTAGGTGTGGTTGTCGGTGGTGAGTGGGCTGCCGGGGTGTTTTTTGGAGCGTTTGACCGGGGTGTGGATTCCGGCGCCGGCGCCCTGGTAGCCGGCGTCGGCCAGGGTGGGCAGGTCGAGCTGGGAGGCGGCCCAGTGCAGGGTGCCGAGGAGGTGTGTGTCGGCGGCGGTGATGTCGTGGACCGAGCCTGGTTCGACGTCGCTGACCCAGATCGGGAACCCGTCTGGGAGGGCGAGAGCTTGAATGTTGCCGCCCTGCTGGCGGGTTTTCCCGGAGTACCACCGGTCAATGACGGTGTTTTTGGCGCTGATGGTCTTCTCGTTGACCCGGTCGCAGGAGAAGATCTTGCCGTCGCAGATCACCGAGGCCCAGCCGTCGTCTTTGGCCTGCCGGAGAGCTTCGTGCAGGTCAGGGTGCT